>DVOQ01000047.1 GCA_018713485.1 Candidatus Avisuccinivibrio pullicola | reverse complement strand
GACCCGAAAGTGTTAACCGTACATTTTAAATGAACTGTTTCTTTCAGGGTTTGTATCCTCCCCCTTAAGGGAAGAACCCACACAGATTGTCCGTTTACGTCCTGTCAAAGAACTCTCTGAAAACCGTGGAGTTTTCAGGCTTCCCGTCACTTCGCTTTGCCTCGGTGCCGGTCAGCGGGTGTGCATTTTAAACACTTCTCACACCCTGTCAACACTTTTTTCAGAATTTTTACTGAAAAAGCGCGGTGACGAAACTCCATTATCCGTATCTGCCCCGCATCTGTATGCGATTTGCGTCACATTTTTCACACATCAAAATTATTTTTAAAAAATCCCGTGACAAGGCTCACTTACACAGCGCGTCCCTGCAAAATCCCTAAGACGCTTCCGTAAAAAGAAAAAGGGACAAGGTCGCCCTCATCCCTTCCCAACTTGTAGGTTAATGCTTTAACGTGCCGAGAGGTAAGCTTGCCCTCCCCGACACAGATCCTAGCGGTGCATGCGTCTCCCCCGTCTCCGGGTTTTCCCGTCAGCGCTTAAGACAGGATTCCTCCGCAAACTTAAGACTCAGGATGACGTCTTCCTGTAACGCAGCGGCGCTCTGTCCCTCACGGGCTCTGACGACAATCCGTTCAGGCGCGTGCTTAAAGGAGGCCAAGGCCTGAAAATCACTTTTGCAGGTGTTTACTCAGGCGGGCTTATCCTCTGCCCTGTTCCCGAGGTGGCCCGCTATCAGCAGTCCTGGACACGCACCGTTATGGAACGCACGGGACTTTGGGTGATACGCGCAAGCCTTATCAGCAGTGCTTTTCAGGAGGAAACCGCGCTCCGGCTTGAGGCCTGCGATTTTGTGGATATCGGAAGAGCCATCCTCGCCGATCCCAATTTCGGCTACCACGCCGCCCGCGACGTGGGCTTTACTCCCTCAGACACCCCTCTTGAAAAGCTCTATGCATTAAGGCTTTATGCCTAAAGCATGCCTGCACGCCTCTAAGGAGCCAGGCCTGAGACCCTGCGGGGGCCACGCTGCCCCCTTTCTCATTTAAGCCTTATGTTCCCTGGCTTCTTTTAAGGCGCGCAGATGCATGTAAATCACATCGCGCGACACACTCAGGATCTCCGCGATACGCGGCACCGACTTGCGCAGTTTGAACACGCCCTCATCGTGCAGACGCACGATGATCTCATGCGTTTTCTGCCTCACGGGGATCGCAGGATCGCCCTTAACCTGCGCCTCAATCTTGCGCACCTTGGTGAGCACCAGATCCTCAAAATCAATGGCAAAGTGCTCGCTGTCAGGAGCGCTCGTGCCTGGCTGCATAAACTGTGCGGCCAGTTCATTAAAAGGGGTGCTTAGGTCAAAATTGATGCACAGAAGCCCGATGGGATAACCTCCCGTACTCTTAATCACCGTAGTCGTGGAGCGCATGGTATGTCCGAGGGCGGTCTGCGTAAAATACACCGAGGAGTGAGCGGCTCCGCTCTCGCCGCATTCCTTAAGAATGTTCAGGGCCTTATCGGTGACGGGCGATCCGACCCTGCGTCCGGTTCTTTCTCCGTTGTGAATGCAGATTACCGAGTGGCTTAAGTCCTCCAGGGAATGCAGCACCACCTCACAGGTGGTGCCAAAGACCTGGCCTATGGCCTCCACCATGGCCTTGTAGCCTTCTAAAATGAGCCGATCCGCATCGGTAAGGGTTATCCCGGGTACTTCAAAATCTGCCATATACTCTCATACCGCAAAAGTTTAAGGGAGGGGCTCCCCCTCCCTGTACGCTTATTGTACTAGATCCTGCCTCAGGACAGCTCTTTCTGTCGTGCAGTCTCCGGCGTCATCCCGCATACCGCAGCGCACGGGGCGGAGGCGACGCGGTTTTAAGGCCGCCCTGAAGTTACGTAAATTTACCGTAAGCGCTACAAGCCGATAAAGCCTCCTGCCTGACGCTGCCAGAGACGGGCGTACAGACCGCCTCTGGCGATAAGCTCTGCGTGCGCTCCGCTTTCCACCAGGCACCCTTCGTTGATGACAAGAATGCGGTCCATGGCAAGGAGTGTGGAAAGACGGTGCGCGATGGCGATAACGGTACGTCCCTCCATGACCTTCATGAGATGCTCCTGAACCACGGCCTCGGACTCCGAATCGAGGGCCGACGTAGCCTCATCGAGGATGAGCACAGGCGCGTTACGCATCACGACGCGCGCCAGGGCAATGCGCTGTCTCTGCCCTCCCGAAAGCTTGACACCGCGATCTCCCACCAGGGAATTAAACCCTCTGCCCCCGCGGTAATCCGAGAGATTTTCAATAAAGCTGAGCGCATCGGTGGCACGGGCGGCCTCCACCAGAGCATCCACGTCATTGCTGCGGGCTCCGTAGGCGATATTCTCGCCGATGGTACGGTGCATCAGGGAAGGATCCTGCGCCACCATGGCGAAGGCATCGCGCAGATCATCCTGCAGATAATCACGGATATCCACGCCATCGAGCGTAATGCGGCCTGACCTGACGTCATAAAAGCGCAACAGCAGATTGACGATCGTGGACTTGCCTGCCCCCGAGGGGCCCACGATCCCCACTTTTTCACCTGCGTGAATGCTGAAGGAGAGATCGGGAATAACGGTTTTACCCTTCAGATAGGCAAAGGAGACATGTTCAAAGGCGATGTCCCCCTTCACGCGGATCTGTGAGACGGGCTTCTCCGGATCCTTAATCCCTAAGGGACGGGCAATGGTGTGAATGCCGTCATAGACGGTGCCGATATTCTCAAACACCGCTCCGATTTCCCACATCATCCAGCGTGACATATTGATCATGCGGATGGCGATCGCCACCGCCACCGCGATATCGCCGGGGCTTATCACGTGTCCCATCCACAGCCACAGGCAGAGCATGGTCAGGGCAATAAGCAGCGCGTAGTTTAAAAGCTGCACGCTCACGTCAAAGAGGGTCAGGATCCTCAGCGCCTTATAGTCAGCCTCGATAAAGCCGCGCATACCCTCACGGGCGTAGGTGATCTCGCGGCCCTTGCCGCCAAAAAGCTTCACCGTGGAGATATTGACGTAGGAATCGACGATCCTGCCCACCATATCCGAACGCGCATCCGCCTGCACCTGCGCCTGGGCGCGAAGGCGCGGGATAAAGATGAACACCGCGCTTAAGTAGAGCACAAGCCACACAAGAAGGGGCAGCATTAAGAGCGCGTCGGCTTCGGCTAACATCACGAGCATGGTGATGAGATAGACCGCCATGTGCATGATGACGTCGATGAGCTTTAAGACCGCAGTACGCACCGCCTGCGCCGTCTGCATGACCTTGTTGGCCACGCGCCCTGCGAACTCGTCGGTAAAGAAGGCCAGTGACTGTCCCAGCATATAGCGGTGCACCTGCCAGCGGATCTGCATCGGGTAATTACCCGAGATGGTCTGATGCAGCAGCAGCGAGTGCAGTAAGGTGGCGATGGGCAGCAGCACTCCGGCCAGGAGCAGCATCGAAAGCAGCGAGGTACCGTGTGCCTCGATAAAGGCCACCGGCGAGGTATTGGCCGTCCAGTCGACGATTTTGCCCATGCAGGCAAAGAAGAGCGCCTCGCCCGCGGCCATAAAGCCGGTCAGGCAGGCGGTAATGATAAGAAAACGCCACAGTCCCGCGGTGTAAAAGAGAATGAACCGTAAAAATCCCGTGGGCGGTTCACCGCGTGCCTCCGCAGGAAAGGGAGGCACGAGACTTTCAAACCAGCGCAGGAGCCTGTCGAGCACGGAGCTTATTTCTCCATCGAGGCTAACATGTCGTGGATACGGTTGGAGGCCACATCAAAGTGACGGGCCAGGGCCGCCACGTGATTGGGCACCATCGCATCCCCTACCACGTTACCGCCCGCCAGAGTATACAGGGGATTGAACTCCTGAATGTAGTCAAAGCGGCGCAGCGCTTCGGTAAGATTTTCCGCTCCGCCTCTTTCAGCTACCGAATTGTCCACGGCCGCGATGGCACGCAGCACGTTCGCCGTTACCGCCGCCACGCCCTTGGCAAAGTAGATATTGTTATCGGTCTTAAAGTGCCCCATATCCGTGTCATTGAGAATACCCAGGGCGTAATCGGTCATATGCTGACAATACCTTAAGATCTGATACACGTCATCGGACTTGACGTTGTAGATGGCCCCCGTGCGCCCCTGCTCCCCGACGTGAGCGGCCCAGTCCTGCCAGCCTTTGATACCGGCGCGGTACTTGCCCTCGCAGTCATAGATAAACCAGAAACCCCACACGTTATCGCCGTAAGTGAAGTAGCGCGAAGTGGCGTCCGCCAGGCGCGGATCGATAGTGTCGCGCTCGCCCACCCTGGCTACGGTCTTGGCTACCATGTCCGAGGCAGGACGCGTAGCATAGATCACGCCTTCCTGATAGGCGGAGCGGTTATCCACGAGATTGGGCACAAAGCACAGATCGTTGGTGATCCAGCCATAGACAGAGTCCAGCTCCTGCTCTAAAGCGTACGTCACCCCCGTTGCCATGATGAGAGCCCTGTCTTTTTCCGTGGCTTCTGCGCTCACCTCCGGAGGCACAAAGCCCTGCTTCGTGGCATTAAAGGAAATCCCGCAGCCTGCCACGTAAAGCAGTGCCACACCTAACACCGCCGGCACGCCGACCTTGAAAATTTTCGCGTTTAAGTGCATACAACCCCCGCGCTGTTTTAAACTTTATCTGCCTTAGTACATGATAGATAATTTACGCGGGAGGCAAAAGTGTTTTTAAGATCATTCACCGCCCTGGCCATGGCTTCAGGAATTTTCTGCGCCTCCGCTCACGCCGCAGGTGAGCTTACCGTCCTTAACTGGTCGGACTATATCGCCCCGGACACCATCGAGCGCTTTGAAAAGCGCTATGACATCAAGGTTACCTACGCGGTCATGGACTCCAACGAAATGCTTGAGGCCCGCCTCATGGCAGGTCACAGCGGCTATGATGTCATCGTCCCCTCCCTGCACGTCCTTAAACGTCTTGCCGACGCCGGACTTCTCATGGAGCTTAATAAGAGCAGACTTCCCAATTTTAAACATCTCGACACGGCCAAACTTGCCAAAATCTCCCGCGCCGATCCCGATAACCGTTTCGGTATCCCCTATTTAGAGCTGTCCACGGGACTGGCGCTTAACCTGAAGAAAGTTAAGGAAGTCTTAGGTCCTGACGCTCCCCTTGACTCCTGGGATTTACTCTTTAAACCCGAGTACGTCAGTAAATTAAGTCAGTGCGGCGTCACGGTTTTAGACAGTCCCTCGGACATGCTCTGCACCGCCTTAATCTATCTTAATTTGAATCCCGAGAGCACGGCCCGCGGGGATTACACTAAAGCGGGAAAGCTTTTAGAGAGTGTCATGCCCTATATCACCTACATCCACTCCTCCCGCTACGGCGAGGATCTGGCGGCAGGCGAGATCTGCGCCGCCGTAGCCTGGTCAGGGGACGCGCAGCTGGCCTCGCAGAAGGCAAAGAGCGCCGGACTTGACCCCATCACCTACGTCATTCCCAAAGAAGGCGCCCTTACCGGCTATGACATGCTCGCCATCCCCAAAGACGCCCCGCATCCTGAGAATGCGCACCTCTTTTTAAATTACCTCATGGAACCTGAGATCATCGCCGAAATCACCAATTACATCCGCTACGCCAACGCCAATGCTGAGGCCACGCCCCTCGTTGACGCAGAGATCCGCGACAACCCCGGCATTTACTATCCCGCGGACACTTTAGAGCGCATGCACATCGTCATCCCGCCCCCTAAGGTCGAGCGCATTTTAACCCGTGTCTGGAATAACGTCCGCGTCAACGCCGGAGAGGACTAAGCTTATGATTTACACTGTTACCACCAGCCCCTCCCTTGATCTCATTCTCGATCTTAAGGACACCCTCGTCTCGGGTGGCACCTACCGCGCCTCCCACGAGGAGATCCGCCCCGGCGGCAAAGGTATTAACATCTCCATCATGCTCCGCCATCTGGGGATCCCCTCCACCGCCCTGGGTTTTGTCGCCGTCTTCTCCGGTGACGAGCTGATGCGCCTTACCGCCGCCGAGGGGATTCACACCGGTTTTATCCGCGTGCGCCGCGGCCGCACCCGCGTCAATCTGAGGCTCAAGGATCAGAGTGCCGAAACCCGCGTCAACGGTTTAGGCCCCGCCGTTACCTCCGCCGATCTCGACTACCTGCTGCGCAAGCTCAACACGTTAAGTGCCGGTGATTTCCTCGTTTTAGCGGGCATTGTCCCCCCGACTCTCCCCCAGGACATCTTCGTTTCCTTTATCCACGCCCTTGAAGGCAAAGGCGTCGAGGTCATCGTGGACAGCGCCCCGCAGTACCTTTTCTCGGTTCTGGAGCTCCATCCCTTCTTAGTCAAACCCGGTGCCACCGAGCTGGCCGCGTATTTAAATCTCGATCTCCATGACGATAACGCTGTCGCGGACGCGCTCACCCTGTTCCACGACAAAGGCGCCCGCAACGTCCTGTTATCGCTAGGCAGCCGCGGAACGTGGTTCATGACCGAGGACGGCTCGCGTCACTTCCTTAAAGTCGAGGATCAGGCCCCCAATCTCGACCGGACCGGTGCGGGGGACTCAATGATCGCAGGTTTCCTCTACGACTATCTCGACACGCACAATCTTAAAAGCGCCGCCGCCATGGCCGTTGCCGCCGGTGCCGCCACCGCCACTTCTATCGGTATCGCAAGAGCGGAGGATGTTTTAGCGCAGCGGCAAAAGGTGATTTTCTAGCCCCGTTATCAAAAAGAAGCAACTGAATTTTATACTATAAAAGAATCTCTTGTTACCGGGCACGATGACGAACTGCAAACTCCATGCGCTGCGGCCTCATTGCTCTGAGGGTAAACACTGATTAAGTCTCCTTTACCCGGCCCCAGTCAGGGAACTCACCTGCTATATTTTCAGGCTGAGCCGTGCCTTTAACTGAAAGCCGCAAAAATTCCCATGGGTGAGCATGGGGCAGTTCATGATCGGAAGCGGATTCTGACATTTTGTCATCCCCCTGTCCTAAGGGGAGGGGAGCTCTTTACCGCAGGCGGATGGCTTTTAGCTGAACGGGGAGATACCTTAAGGTTCAGATACAGCAGGGCCGCACCCGCAGGCACGGCCCTGTCTTAAAACCTGCTTTAAACAGTTTGTGTTTAAGCCTTGACCACGGCGGCGATGGCGCGGGCTAAGGGCTCCACGTTCTCCTTGGTGATGCAGGCCACGCAGATACGGCCGGAACCGACGATGTAGATACCGTGTTCCTTCTTTAAGGTCTCCACCTGCTCCTTGTTTAAGCCCGAGAAGGAGAACATGCCGTTCTGCTCGGTGATAAAGGAGAAATCACCGGCACCGAACTCGGCTAACTTCTCGGTTAAGAGCACGCGCATCTCACGGATACGCTCACGCATGGCGGTAAGCTCGCTCTCCCACTGGGCGCGTAAATCCTTGTCACCTAAGACCGTAGTGACGATCTTCTCGCCGTGGGCGGGAGGATTGGAAATGGAGGTACGGACGGTGATCTTTAACTGAGAGAGGATCTTCTCCGCAGCGGCGGCATCCTCGCAGACGATGGTCAGGGCACCGACGCGCTCGTTGTAGAGACCTAAGTTCTTGGAGTAGGAGCTGGCGATGAGCATCTCCCTGCAGCGCGAGGCGATGATGCGCACGCCCTGGGCGTCTTCATCGATGCCGTGGCCGAAGCCCTGATAGGCAAAGTCGATGAAGGGCAGCAACTTCTTACGCGCGAGGAAGTCGGCGATCTGCTCCCACTGCTCAATGGTGGGATCAATACCGGTGGGATTGTGGCAGCAGGCGTGTAATAAGACCACATCTCCTTCGTTAGCCTGCTCCAGGGTTTCCATCATGCGGTCAAAGGCGAGACCGTGAGTGGCACGGTCATAGTAAGGATAGCGCTCGAACTTGAGACCGGCGTTGGTGACGATAGAATAGTGGTTAGCCCAGGTGGGATCGGAGATCCACACCGTGGTGGCGACATTCTGCTGATGGATGAAATCCGAGCCGATACGTAAGGCACCGGTGCCGCCCGGGCAATGGCAGGTCACGGCGCGGCCCGAGGTCACGATCTCGTGATCGGCACCGAAGATGAGCTCGCGGGTCAGAGCGCCGAACTCCGGTAAACCGTTGATGGGCAGGTAAGCCTTGGAGGTTTCAGTGTCCAGAATGACTTTCTCAGCGGACTTCACGCAGTTGAGGATGGGGGTCACGCCCGCCTCGTTCTTGTACACACCCGCGCCTAAGTTAATCTTGTTGGGGTGAGTATCCTTCTTAAAGGCATCGGTCAGACCTAAGATAGGATCGGCCGGAGCCGCTTCGATACGATCAAAAAACATGGTGCTTTTCCTTTCTGGAACTTTCCCGTGGAACAATCCGCAGGGCGCATGCCCTCATGCCACCGCGCTGCGATACCGGGGAGAATATAGCACAAAATCGACCTTTCGCCCCGATTTTGCGAGCTGACTCACACTCTGACGCACTACCGTGAGGCACAAATCACGCCGCACCGCTATTATACAGTATTCTATACATCTCTGACCTGCCCCCTGCCCTCTTGTCAGGAGACTCCCCATGCCTTAAAGTCAGTAACGGTTGCAGTAAAAAGGAGAGTCTATGTCCCGCCGACCCCGCATTACATTAAAGCTCGTGGAAAGAAAGGGCCCCTGCGGCTGTCATCGCGGTCACCGCGTAGGTGAATGTTTTGATTTTGACACTGAACGCGGTCAGCTCTGTCCCATGGCCCTGCACGTGGCCTTTCCCTATATTGACATCCTGCGCTATGGAGGCACGCCGCCCACCGCCCGCGACGGAAAAATTAAATTCAGCTGCCCCGACGTGGACACGCTCAATATCTTTGAAATCACTGTGGAAAACGACGGGGATTAAGCGTCCTCGGAGACATCCTTTGCGCCGGGATTAAAAGGCCGGCGGCGGGCCGCGTAGTCAATATGCGGTCCCTTCTTCCACACCGAGTAATGCAGATCGGCGTAGATATTGGGGTATTCGGGAGAGGGGCGCGTCTTGAAGATACGCAGAAACCACATGAACTGCTCGGGGAAGCGGCGGATCATGTGACTGATGTCATCGTTCATGCGCTTTAAATCCGCGTGCAGATCGTCCGTGGGATAGTTCTCGTAGACGGGGGAGAAATACACCTCAAAGCAGGCGCTCTTAAAGGAGTAAGTGGAAAAGAGCTGCATCACCTGCGCGTTACCCAGACGGGCAAGCTTGGGCAGCGAAGACAGCGTCGCCTTGGGGACACCCAGAAAATCGACAAAGAGGCTGTTTTCCTCACCTAAGTCCTGATCGGGTAAAAAGAAACAGGAGTGACCGGCCCGCAGTTCACGGATGATGGTACGCAGACCGGCGCTGCGCTCGTAGACCGCGCCGCCAAACCGCAGACGCTGCGAGTTTAAGAACCAGTCATAGACGGGATTGCGTTGCTCGTGCACCATGGTACACATAGGCAGTCCCGCAAAGGAAAGATAGAGCCCGCAGCGATCGATGGCAAGGCAGTGCGGAGCGATAAAGAGTATCGCCCGCCCGTCGGCACGGGCTTTCTCCAAATGCTCAAGACCGTGCACTTTCCAGCGCTTCTCCAGACAGCGGCGCGGCAGAATGGAAGGCTGCGCGTAGGCCATAAGCACGGTCAGTCCCACCGCCACGCAGCGCCTGAAGAGGACGCGGCACTCATGGGCCGAATATTCAGGCAGGGCGGTACGCAGATTGTCATACACGAGACGGCGCGGCTTAGAGGGTACCAGGGCAGCGATAAAGGAAAGCGTCAGCGCGATGAGATCACGAAGGCGCGCGGGCAGGAACCCCACGAGGCACAGCAGGCCAAGACTCAGCCACGAAGGCAGGTAGCGCAGTTTTACAAGGGAACGCCATGAGCGCTGATCAAAAGAGCGGGATGCGTTTTCCGTAACCTTTTGCATGGCGTTCCTTTCTTACTAGAGGATCTTGGCTAAGAAGTCCTGGGTGCGCTTTTCCTGCGGGTGCTCAAACACGTCCGCGGGCTTCCCCTGCTCAATGATGTGACCGCCATCGACGAAGAGCACGCGATCGGCCACCTGACGGGCAAAGCCCATCTCGTGGGTGACGATCATCATGGTCATGCCGCTTTCGGCGAGGCTCTTCATCACCTCTAACACCTCATTGACCATCTCGGGATCGAGCGCGGAGGTAGGCTCGTCAAAGAGCATGATCTTGGGGTTCATGGCGAGGGCTCGGGCGATGGCCACACGCTGCTGCTGACCGCCCGAGAGCTCGGCGGGGAAGGCATTGGCCTTCTCGGAAAGCCCCACGCGCTTTAAAAGCTCCATGGCGATTTTCTCGGCCTCAAAGCGCGACATGCCGCGCACCTTGATGGGAGCCAGGGTGATATTGTGCAGCACCGACATGTGCGGGAAGAGATTGAAGTGCTGGAACACCATGCCGACCTCGGCGCGCACCGTGTTGATATTGACCTCGGGATCGATGGTCTGGCCGTCAATGGTGACGGTACCGGAGGTGGGCACCTCGAGGTAATTGACGCAGCGCAGCAAGGTGGACTTTCCCGAGCCCGAGGGGCCGATAACCACTACCACCTCGCTCTTCTGCACGTCAAGATCGATACCCTTGAGGATGTGCAGATCGCCAAAGGACTTATGCAGATCGCGGATCTGAATCATGGGATGGGCCATTACTTGAATCTCCTCTCGAGGTAAGCCACGAAGCGGGTGATGGACAGCGTCATGATAAGGTAGATGACAGCCACTGCCGACCAGATCTCCAGCGAGCCGTAGGTGGAGGCGATGATGAGCTGACCCTTGCGGGTGAGTTCCTCAAAACCGATCACCGACACGAGGGAAGAGTCCTTTAACATGGCGATGAACTCGTTACCTAACTGCGGGATGATGCGGCGGAAAGCCTGGGGAATGACGATGTGCACCATGGTCTGGCCCCAGCTCATACCGAGCGAGCGGCCGGCCTCGAACTGTCCCTTGTCGATGGACTGAATGCCGGCGCGGAAAATCTCGGCTACGTAAGCGCCGGAGTTAATGGAGCAGGCTGCGACGGCGGCCACGAAGGGTTCGACTCTCACCCCGAGAATGATAGGCAGGGCGAAGTAGATAATGAAAATCTGCACCAGAAGCGGGGTACCGCGGATGAAATCCACGTACACCTTGGCCGGATAGCGTAAGTACCAGTAACGCGAGAGCTCGGCGATACCGACGAACAGGCCGATCATGACACCGATGGCAACGGCCACGGCGGTGATTTCGATGGTAACTAAAGCACCGATACCCAGAAGCGGCAGGGACTCGATGATGAGATTAAAATCAAAAGGAATGGACATGGTGTTTAACTTTAAGTGAGACACAGGGGGACGGTTCCCCGTCCCCGGTGAGTGCGGGCTTACTCAGCCACGCTGAACCACTTCTGGTGGATCTTGGCGAAAGTTCCGTTCTCACGGATCTTCTTTAAGCCCTCGTCGATAACCTGCTTCATCTCGGTATTGCCCTTGGCCACGGCGATACCGTAATCCTCGGCGGTGATCATCTCACTCATTTCCACCACGCCCTCGGAGGCGGCGGTGGCGAGATAGTAAAGGTTCACGGGACGGTCATTGACCACGCCTTCGCAACCGCCGGCCTTAAGCTCCATGAAAGCCTCAGGCTCGGTGTTAAAGGACTTGGCGTTACCGCCTGACAGCTCATCGGCCTTCATGGCACCGGTAGTGCCGATCTGGGCGCATAAGGGCTGACCCTTTAAGGACTCTAACGAGGTGTACTTGTCCTTATCGGCCTCACGGATTAAGACCGAAAGACCGGACTTGTAGTACGGCTCGGAGAAATCAACGCGCTGCGCTCTTTCGGGAGTAATCGTCATGGCGGCGATCACGGCGTCAATCTGCGAGGTCATGAGGGCGGGGATCAGGCCGTCAAAAGGCATATTCTGTACCTGAACCTCATAACCCATCGCTTCACCGATGGCAGTGATGATGTCAATGTCATAGCCCTGGGGCTTGGCCTCGTCATCCATAAACTCAAAAGGAGCATAAGTGGCTTCGGTGCCCACGCGGATCACATTATCGGCGTAAGCAGACGAGAAGCACATGGCTGCGGCCAGAGAGCAGGCGCACAGAAGATGTAACTTTTTGACCATAATCTTTCTCATCCTCATGTTAAACGGATTAGTCTGAAAGTGCCTGCATTTTAACAGATTTGACGCGCTCTTTACGCCGCCTTGAGGATAGCACCGCCAAAAGGCAGCGGAAGGGAACTCCCTCCCGCCTGAGAAAGGGAGGCTTACTTTGAGGAAAAAGCCCTATTCATAGTCGGCCGAGGCCGGCACGCGGTGGAAAGTCTCAGTGAAGCCGTCTTTCCTTAAAGTCAGGGTATCAGTCCCCGCCTCCACGACCGTCCAGCTCTCCTCAAAGGGTATATCCTGACCGTTACCGTGGCTTATCCCCCTCAGGGTCAGGATATTGCCGTTAAGGCTATAGCTCTGATACTCCAGCGTCGCCATGTTCACGGAACCTGCTCTGCCCATGCGGTTGAGGATAATGCCCTGCGGCCCCACGCTTTCCAGCCCGGAGTCCGTAAGCCAGGTACCCACCACTGTGTCATCGGGCAGCGAGCTGCAGGCAGTAAGCACCGCCGCGCCTAAAGCTGTAAGTATTCCGCGTGTCACGCTCATCATGTCGCAAGTCCTTATCATCACTCCACAAACTTAGCGCTTTTTTTGCGCATTGTACCCGAAAGTCAGCCTCTGCACAGCCTCCTTCAGCTAAGCCTCAAGGAGCCCTGCTTCCCAGAAAACCAGCTCCGGCGGACTGTTTTGGAGTTTTACTCCACCTTATTGAGAAATTTTTGCGCGTTACGCTAACGCGATCCCTGCACGGGACCTTTTTATGGAGTAAAATTTTGCACGAAGGCAGAGAGAGAGATCTGCCACAACCAGGATTTAAAGTTAAACAACAAGGGAGAGCACAGTGACCCGCTCAGTAATGCTTGCTCCGACAGCTGCTTCTGTCGGTATCTTCCCGGCCTCCAGAGGCCTTGTCAAAGCTCTTTGCGACAAGGGCGTCAAAGCCATCCTCTTTACCCCCATCTCCACCTGCCCCTGCGAGGGCGGCTGCTCCACTTTCAGCATTCCTGAGCAGAAAGCGGTGAAGCTGTTAGCTCAGGGTAAGAAGACCGAGTTAGTGGAGAAGGTGTTAGCCAATTTCTACGCCTTAAAGAAGGCCCAGGATCCGGCCGTGGTGGTCGTGGAAGGCGTCGTGACTGACCGTTTCAGCCAGGACGAAGTCAATGCCGCCATCTGCCACGCCCTGGATGCCAATCTCGTCGTGGTCAATGCCGGTTGCTGCCCCAACGCCAAGGCCCAGAACGAAATCACCTTAGGCTACTTTGGTAATGCCGCTAAGACCCGTTTCTTAGGCAACATCGTCTTAAACGCCGACGCTCCGCGCAGCGCCAAGCATCAGCGCAAGTTAGTGTTAGCCGGTGAAGGCGACTGCGGTTGCGAAGAGGGAAGCTGCGCCTGCCAGAAGAAGGATGTTAAGCCCGCCTTAGAGAAGATCATCGCCACCATTCCCTACTGCCCGTGCTGCTACGAGCTGCGCGCCAAAGACATTGCCTACGTGTTAGGCGCTGAGGTCAAGGGTGATCCCGACGCCCGCGTCACCGGCATCGCCTTATGCCCCAGGTGCGCCGGCGAGCATGATCTGCTCATCGCCCGCGAGGCCGCCGAGACCGCCGCTTCCGTCGTGGTGCTGACCAAGGGTGCCACCGCTGATCTCTCCGGCAAGTCCGTGATCACCACCGACAAGTGCGTCTTAGGCACCTTAGAGGCCTTAAACGCCATTCCCGCGCTCTTAGCTCCCGATGACGAGAAGCGCGCCGCCAAAGCCGCCGAGCACGCCGCTCCCTGCTTTGATGCCGCCTTACTTGACGAGCTCTCCCATGAGGAGGATCGCATCCCCTTAATGAGCCCCGCCTCCTTCCGTTACAAGTTAACCGAGTTAGCCCGCGCCGCCCACAAGCGCATTGCCCTTCCGGAGGGTGATGAGCCGCGTACCGTGTGCGCCGCCGCTGAGGTAGCCGCTCAGGGTATCGCTGTGCCGGTGCTCTTCGGTAAGAAGGACGAGATCTTAAAGGTCGCCGCCGAGAAGGGTGTCACCTTAGGTGAGGGCGTCGAGTTCGTCGATCCCGAGGCGGTGCGTGAAAACTACGTTGACCGCTTAGTGGAGCTGCGCAAGAAGAAGGGTCTTACCCCCGAGCAGGCCCGCGACATGCTGCAGGACAACGTGGTGCTCGCCACCATGATGATCGAGCGCAACGAAGTTGACGGCTTAGTGTCCGGCGCCGTGCACACCACCGCCAACACCATCCGTCCGCCCTTACAGATCATCAAGACCGCCCCCGGCGCTTCCTTAGTGTCCTCGGTGTTCTTCATGCTCATGCCCGAGCAGGTCTATGTCTTCGGTGACTGCGCCATCAATCCTAACCCCAAACCTGAGGAGTTAGCCGAGATCGCCATTCAGTCCGCCGATACCGCCAAAACCTTCGGCATTGATCCGCGCGTGGCCATGGTTACCTACTCCACCGGCACGTCAGGCAAGGGTCCGGACGTAGACGCCGTGGTCGAGGCCACCCGCATCGCCAAAGAGAAGCGTCCTGATCTCAACATCGACGGTCCGTTACAGTATGACGCCGCCGTAATGCCCGATGTCGCAGCCCAGAAGGCCCCGAACTCACCGGTCGCCGGTAAGGCCACCGTGTTCATCTTCCCGAGCCTTGAGACCGGCAACACCGTGTACAAAGCCGTGCAGCGTTCCGCCAACCTCGTTTCCATCGGCCCCATGCTCCAGGGCATGAGAAAGCCGGTGAACGATCTCTCCCGCGGCGCGCTGGTCGATGACATCATCTACACCATCGCCATTACCGCCATTCAGGCCACCCAGGCTTAATGGCTTAAAGCTCAATAACCCGCCGTAAGGCGGGTTTTTTGTACCCGGAGAAACTATGGATATCGTGATCGCCGGCGGTACCGGACTTCTGGGCCAGGCCCTCGCTCTGCGCCTGGTAAGTGAATTTAGAGTCTATGTGCTCTCGCGTGATGTCAGGCGGGCCACGTCGCTCTTTAAGGGAACGGACGTTCTGATTCAGGATTACGCAGGCCCGCTGCCCGGGGGAGCGCTTATCTTTAATTTCGCGGGGGAAAGCCTCGGGGCGCGCCGCCTTACCTTAAAGCGCCTTGATAAGTGTCTTCAATCCCGTCTTGACTGTGTACGGCACCTAAAAGCGCTCTGCCCCGCGCCCGTCGCCCTCGTGCAGGGTTCAGGCTACAGTGCCCTTTTAAGTACGGACTCTCCCCTGAAGCGCTTTGCCCTGACATTAGAGACGCAATGCCGCGCCCTCATGGGACCGGTCCCCGTTACCGCCCTGCGCCCCGGCATCATCCTTTCTGAGGATGCCGCCATCACCCGTATTTTCAGAAAGCTCCCGCCCCTTACCTTTATCCCGGGGACGCATCACGTGCCCTACGTGACCCTTGAGGACGCGGTCACGGCGCTGTGCGCTCTGGCCCGTAACGCCGCGGTCCCTGACTCTCAGCTCCCTGAGGCACTGACACTTGAGAGCACCCCGCCCCTCACCCTCAACGCCCTCACGGCACGCCTGCAGGGGGAACACCGCTTTAAACTGCCTCTGCCCCTCTTTCTTCTGCGGACGGGCGATCTGCGCGGCGCACTGCTTTTAAATGGCTAAAGGGATTTCCGCAATCCTTTCCCACAAATCATCGCAAAATGTGTTGCAGGTCTAATTCTTGCCAAAAAGTGCTTAAAGACGCCCTGTTTAGGCTTTATCATAACCCTGTTCCGAAACCGTTTACGGCACTTTTTGCAAAGAGGTTTTTGTCATGTTAGAAGCACTTAAGGAAGAAGTTTTCAGAGCCAACCTGCTCCTGCCCAAGTACAACCTGGTCACCTTCACCTGGGGTAATGTCTCGGGTATCGATCGCAAGGAAGGCCTCATGGTCATCAAACCCTCCGGAGTGGAGTATGACACCATGAAGGCCAGCGACATGGTCGTGGTGGATCTGGAGACCGGCAAGAAAGTGGAAGGCGATCTCAATCCCTCCACCGACACTGACACGCACCTTGAGCTGTACCGTGCCTGCGAGGACATCATGGGCGTGGTGCACACCCACAGCCGCTACGCCGCTTCCTGGGCTCAGGCCGGTATGGATATCCCCGCCTTAGGTACCACCGGTGCCGATTACTTCTACGGTCCTGTACCCTGCACCCGCATGATGACTGATGACGAGATCAACGGCTCCTACGAGGCCGAGACCGGCAAGGTGATCGTGGAGACCTTTAAGAACCGCAATGTCCCCATGAAGGATGTTCCCGCCGTGATCGTTCACTCTCACGGTCCCTTCACCTGGGGTACTTCTCCTGACAACGCCGTCCACAACGCCGTGGTCTTAGAGGAATTAGCCTTTATGGCCTTCCACAGCCTCATGCTCCGCGGCGGCAAGATCGATCCCATGCAGCAGACGCTTTTAGACAAGCACTATTTAAGAAAGCACGGCAAGAACGCCTACTACGGCCAGGCCGTCAAGCGCTAAGCTTTTTGAGTAACCGCTGTTTGAACACGGGGGCGGCTTTTGCCGCCCTCATCTTTTAGGGTTCTTTCCTGCCCTGCCTCAAAAAAAATTAAGGCCCCCCGAAGGAGGCCTTGGACAAGGTTAGTTACTTTACAACATGAGGATTAATTCTTCAGCGTCTCAGGCTGCCCACGTTAGCGAGGGTCACCTTCACGTAAGGCACCATCACCTGACGCCCTGAAACCGGCATGCCTAAGCTTTTCACGTTAACCTCTTCTCCGCGCGTTAACAGCGAGGTGAGTCTGACGACGGTGCGGGCGACGGCGGGAGCGTTGTTATACACCGTACCGACCATGGAACCGTCCTTAACCGCGTTAAGAGCCTTTTCCGTGGCATCAATGCCGACCACGGGGATGTAGCGCGAGCCGTCTCCTTCGTTATAGCCGCGGTGCTGCAGCTCGTCGATGATACCTAAAGCCATGGCGTCGTTATTGCAGACCACCGCCTCAATCTCTCCGATGTCATGTCCGGCAAGATAGTTCTGCAGGTATCTGACAGCCCTCGCATAGCTGAAATCGGCGTAGGCGACATCAAGGGCGTTAAGCTCATAGCCTGCCGCGCGCATGCCCTCGCGGAAGGCCGCCGAGCGTCCCTGAGTATCAGCGTGATTGCGCTCGCCCTTAATGAGCAGATAATCGAGCTTACCGTTGCCGTTTTTATCCCAGTTGATGTTGTTTTCGAGATAATCGGTGAGGATCTGTGCCTGATAAAGTCCCGAGAGCTCAGGATTGCTGCCCACGTACCAGGCCTTGTTATACGTGTCGAGGGCTCCCTGTGAGGGACGGCGGTTAAAGAAGATCACCGGAACGTTAGCTTTACGGGCCGCTCTTAACACCGCTTCGCCGTTCTGGGCGTCAACGGGATTGACCATCAGAGCCTGGCCGCGGTACACGGTCAGGAAGTTACGTACCTGCGAGAGCTGCCGGAGTAAATCGTTCTCGGCGTCATACTCGGCAAGCTCCAGTTCCTGTGCCTGTGCCTCAGAGCGGATCTGCGCGGATAAGGAGTTTACGAAGAGATCATTGAGGCTGTAGTAAAAGACTCCCGCCTTATTGACCGCAGGAGTTACCTCCGTAGCCGTCACGGCATCGGCGGTGGCCGCCATTCTGAAGCCTAACACGGCCACGACGGCCACTAAGGCGGTTTTATACAGATTACGCATGGATGACTGATGCCTCCTTTAGCGATTAAAACCTGACGGCGGGACCTTCTCCTGAGTCTGTTCGTCACTCAGTGCCCGCACGATAAACTGTTCCGCAACCGCGGCTCTCTGTGTTTTAAAGAAAGAGAGCGGGAAGCTTCAGGGCCAGGGCCGTCTGTTCGTCACGGACCATTAAGACGGACAGCACTGAAGCCAGGGTATTTCTGAACTTGCGCATGGCTTAAACCTCCTTGCGATTTAGCCTGATTAAACTAGAGCCACAGGGCCAGTAATTTTATGATCCCCTCGCCATAGCAGGCGGCAGGGCAGTTGTTTACCACCACGGTCTTGATGTAAGCCAGAGTGCTCTTAAGTTTACGCATGCTCTAACAGATATTTCTGCCTCCACTGATTTAGAACTGTGATCATTATCGCATTTTTTCTGCGATAGCGATCAAAATTTTTAAAAAAATTTCTAGCTTAGCTCACATTTTTGAAAAAATCAGCTTGACAGTCATTTTACAATCTGTTTACAGAAGAACAGGTAAGCAGTATACAAGTGCGGTTTTCACGGACCGCACCTGAGGCGGCATGGAAAAAGCGTTCCGCCACGGCCACGGACCAAAGCGGGGAGACAGAGACAGAAAAGCCCCCGCGTAAGGCGGAGGCTTCACCTTGTGTAGGAGGAAAATCAGAACTTACTTAAAGCTCTCGACAGCAGCAGCCTCGGCCTTGATGCCGGACTTATAGCCCTCGATAAAGCGCTCGTAACCCTCGACGTCTGCGGCGGTAGGAGCGATGGTCGAGCCCTTAGCCGTGGCGAAGACCTTCTTGTCGAGGTAATCGGGCAGAGCAAGACCTTCGCTGTTGGCGTTGTAGGCAGCTAACACCGCGATACCCCACGCGCCGCCCTCACCGGCCGTCTCCATGACCGATACAGGAGCATTTAAGGCATCGGCCATGATCTTCTGACCCACGCCCTTAGTCTTGAAGAGACCACCGTGACCTAAGAGACGATCGATCTTAACCTGCTCTTCCTTGGTGAGGATATCCATGCCGATCTTCACGGCACCTAAAGCGGTATACAGGTGCGTGCGCATGAAGTTGGCCAGAGTGAACTTAGCGTTGGGCAGACGCATGAAGAGCGGACGGCCCTCGGCCATACCGGTGATGAACTCGCCCGAGAAATAGCCGTAGGACATTAAGCCGCCGCAGTCGGCGTCACCCTCCAGGGCCTTGTTATACAGGAGGCCAAAGAGCGCGTTCATGTCCATGTTAAGACCGGCGGCCTTCTGGAACTCGTTGAAAAGTCCCACCCACGCGTTGAGATCGGAGGTGCAGTTGTTAGCGTGCACCATGGCGACCGGGTAGCCGTCCGGCGTGGTGACCATGTCGATCTCACGGTGCAGATGAGCCAGGGCCTTCTCTAACACCACCATGGCGAAGATCGAAGTGCCGGCCGAGACGTTACCGGTGCGCACGCGCACGGCATTAGTCGCGACCATACCGGTACCGGCGTCACCCTCAGGCGGGCACAGCGGAATGCCGGCCTCTAAGGTGCCGGTGGGATCGAGAAGCTTTGCGCCCTTTGCGGTTAAGGTACCGGCGTGCTGCCCCGCGCATAAGACCTTCGGCATTAAGGTCTTGACGTCACCGTCAATGCCGTACTTCTTCACATGCGCGTTGAACTTGGCGAGCATGGCAGCGTCGTAATCGTGGGTCACGGAGTCAATGGGGAACATACCCGCGGCATCGCCCACGCCTAAGACCTTTTCACCGGTTAAGGAGTAATGGATGTAGCCTGCGAGCGTGGTGAAGAAAGCCACGGACGGCACATGCGGCTCCTTGCCGATGATGCACTGATAGTAATGGGAGATGGACCAGCGCTCGGGGATGTTGAAACCTAACAGCTCAGTTAACTCCTCGGAAGCGGCACGGGTATTGGTGTTACGCCACGTGCGGAAGGGCACGAGCAGGTTGTCGTCCTTATCAAAGGCCATATAGCCGTGCATCATGGCCGAGAAGCCAATGCCGGCTACCTTGCGGATCTCGAGGCCGAACTTTTCCTTCACATCCTTGCAGAGCTCAGCGTAGCAGTGCTGCAGACCGCCCCAGATATCCTCCAGAGAATACGTCCAGAGGCCGTTTTCGAGACGGTTTTCCCAGTCATGATTGCCCTGGGCTACCGGTAAGTGATTCTCATCAATCAGCACGGCCTTGATACGGGTAGAGCCGAACTCGATGCCAATGCTGGCTTTCTCTAAATTAATGGTCATGAAATTACCTTTTAAAAACCTTCAGTTAAAGAGGATCCCCGGGGAGTCCCCAGGGAGCTTGCGTAAAGTCACTACCTTTAAAAGCCTACGCGGCCTTGCCTTTCTTGCCCATACGCTCAGCCTTGAGGCGCATGATGCGGTTTCTGTTCTCATTGACGAGAGCCTGCATCACAATGAAGAGGCAGAGCAGAATACCGACCACGATCTTGGTCCACCAGGCCGATAAGGTACCCTGGAAGGAGATGATGGTCAGGATGGTGCCCTGAATCATCACGCCCAGGAGAGCGCCAGGGATAAAGCCCACGCCGCCCATCAGCTGCGTGCCGCCGATCACCGAGGAGGCGATGGCGTCCATCTCCATGCCAAGACCATGCTGAGCGTAGCCTGAAAGCATGATGAGCGAATAGGCGATACCGCCTAAGGCCGAGCAGAAGCCGGAGATCACGTACACCATGGTGCGCACGCGATCCACCTTTAAGCCCATGAGGCGGGCGGACTGCTCGTTACCGCCGATTGCGTACACGGCGCGGCCAAAGGAGGTGTAGCGCAGCACGATGGTGGCGATCACCACCACGATGAGAGCCACCACGGCACCGATGGAGAGGAAGCAGTCGCCAATGGGCACGGCCACGAACGCCAGTTCTCCGTACTCGGGATTGTCGATAGCCACCGAGTCACGCGAGATGATGGCGGTAAGACCGCGGCAGAGGAACATGGTGCCTAAGGTAACGATAAACGGCTGTAACTTAAAGTAGGTAATGAGGAAGCCGTTTAACCAGCCCACCGCGATACCGATGAAGAGCACGAGGAACATGCACAGATAGATGCTCATCGTGGTCTCGCGCATCAGGTACGCAAGGCTCATGCAGGTTAAGGCAACCACCGAGCCCACCGACAGATCGATACCGCCGCCGCCGGAAATAATGGCGAAGGTGATACCTACCGTCACGATGATGAGCGGGGCGTTATCAATGAACAGGTTTAAAAATACCTGCGGGCTGAAGAAACCCTCAAAGGACACGGAACCCACGCCAAAGAGGATGATGAAGAGCACGCCCGTGACGTAGAACGAGAAACGCGGCGATGCAACGAGATTTCCAAGGAACTTAGACATTTGCAGCCTCCCCGCTTCTCTTTAACTTCCAGTTACGGTACATCTGCTTGAAACGCTCGGACTGAATGGTGATGATGATTAAGATCACCACGGCCTTCACGGCCGGCAGAGCGTCAGCGGGCACACCCACGGCGTACATGGTCGTGGTCAGGGTCTGAATGGTGATGGCGCCTAAGATGGTACCGCCGATGAAGTAACGGCCGCCCACCATCAGGGTACCGCCTAAGGTCACTGACAGAATGGCGTCCATTTCCATGTTAAGACCGCAGTTATTGGCGTCCGCGGCACGGATGAGCGAACTTTCGATTAAGCCCGCGGTACCGGCGCAGAAACCGGAGAAGATGTACACGGCAAAGAGCACCGCGGTCACCTTGACACCGGCATAATGCGAGGCCGTGGGATTAATGCCCACAGACTGAATCATGAGGCCGAGCGAGGTCTTCTTATCGAGGAAGAGCACTAAGCACACCATGAGGAAGGCGATAATCATGGCCGTGGGGATCATCACGCCGGGGATATTACCGCCGATATAGCTAAAGGGCGTGTAATACACGGTGATGATCTGACCGTCAGTCAGGAGCTGCGCGATACCGCGGCCGGCCGTCATCAGGATGAGGGTCGCCACCATGGCCTGAATCTTCAGTTTGGCGACGAGAATACCGTTCCAGATACCGGCGATGATACCCATCGCTAAGGCTGCGAGAATGGCGAGGATAAAGGGGTGCTCCGGCACGCCAGAAACATCGCCGCCCAGCATCAGGCAGCAGGTGGCAGCCGAGATGGCGACCACGGCGCCCACCGAAATATCCACGCCGCCGGTGGCGATGACGAAGGTCATGCCGAGAGCGAGGATGATTAAGGAGGAGGCACGGTACAGAATGTCAATGGGACGGCCGTACAGGTTACCGTTATCCATCACCGAAATCTTGAAGAAGTCGTCAACGAACACGGCGTTAAAGAGTAAGAGCAGCGCTAATGCGCACAAAGGCAGCATCAGCGAGCTTCCGGTAAATTTCTTAAGCATGTCCATGGTAATCTCCCGCAATGGCCTGCATGATGTGCGCAGTGGAAATCTCATCACCGTTTAACTCGGTGATCTTCTCATGGTCACGGATGACGAACACGCGCGAGCAGGTACGCACCATTTCCGCCATCTCACCTGAGATGAAGACCACTGACATACCCTTTTCCTTGGCCAGCTGTACGGCAAGACCCTCAATTTCGGTCTTGGTGCCCACGTCAATACCGCGGGTCGGCTCATCGAGGATGAGCAGATTCGGTTCCGTGGCGAGCCAGCGGGCGATAATCACCTTCTGCTGATTGCCGCCCGAAAGGTTCTTGATGAGCTGTTCGCGATCCGAAACCTTGATGCGCAGCAGATCGATATAGTAGTCGGCAAGCTCGTTCTGCCTGGCGCGCGGCATGTGCTTGAACATACCGTCCTTGGCCTGCATGGCGAGAATGATGTTCTCGCGCACCGACAGATCGCCGATGATACCCGCAACCTTACGGTCCTCAGGGCAGAAGGCGATGCGGTTTTTCATCTGATCCATGGGGGTCTTCACGGTGACCTCGACGCCATCGACCTTGATGGTACCCTCGGTCTTCTGCGTGATGCCAAACAGCATCTCGGCAATCTCGGTGCGTCCCGAACCAAGGAGGCCACCAAAGCCCACGACCTCGCCTTTCTTAATGTTCATGGAGAGATCCTTGACCTTGCCCGGCACCGTGACGTTCTCGGTTTCCACCACGAACTCATCCTTAGGCACTGACTTATCGACGTTGGTCTCGATGGCATCCTCGCGGATTTCCTTACCCATCATCTTGGAGATGAGCTGAATGCGCGGCAGATCCTTTAAATCATAGGCACCCACATACGTACCGTCACGCAGGATGGTAACTCTGTCACAGATGGTGTAAATCTGCTCGAGGAAGTGGGAAATGAAGATGATGGCGATCCCCTGCTCCTTGAGCTTGCGCATAATGGCAAACAGTCTCTCCACCTCACGGTCCGAGAGGGAGGAAGTAGGCTCGTCAAGGATCAGGATCTTGCACTGCGTGTCGATGGCACGGGCAATAGCGATCATCTGCTGCATGGCGACGGGGTAATAATTGAGCACCTTGGTGACGTCAATATCGAGGCCCAGTTCGCGGTTTAAGAGTTCACGGGCGTTACGGTTCATGGTCATCCAGTCAATCTGATGCCACTTGCCACGCGGCTCGCGTCCGATGTAGATGTTTTCGGCCACAGTCAGGTTAGCGCAGAGGTTAACCTCCTGGTACACGGTGGAAATACCCATCTGCTGACTCTCAAGCGGAGTCTTAGGCTCAATGATGTTACCGTCGTACTTAATCGTGCCGTTAGTTTTCTGATACACGCCGGTCAGCACTTTTACCAAAGTGGACTTACCTGCGCCGTTTTCACCCATCAGCGAATGGATTTCACCTTTTTTGAGGTTAAAAGTCACATCCTTGAGGGCTTTGACCCCGGGGAAGAACATGTCGATGTTCTTCATCTCCAGGATTAAATCACTCTCAGTGTTATCCATGTGATCTCCCTAAGTCTAGGTATCTGAGCTTCCCGCGCGGGAATAAAAAAGCCACCTTGTATCCTTATGCGCGGTGGCCTTTTCAGGGTGCCTTACGGCACCCCCTCAATCATCAGTCCCTCTTTTAGGTTCCGTGAGGGATACGTTACTGATTAGTACTTGCGGGTCGGGAACACCTCGGCGGCATCCTCAGCTGAGAACACGCCCTCATCCACGTACACCACCTTCTGATCCGGCTGGCCACCGTTGATGATCTTTAAAGCGGTCTCGAAGAAGAGCTTGCCCTGCAGCGGGTTGCACTCGATGGTGGCGTTGGCCTTACCGTCGATCATGGCCTGGAACATGCCCTTCACAGCGTCAGCACCGATGATGATGATGTCCTGAGCGGGCTTGAGGCCGGCAGCCTCGATAGCCTGAATGGCACCTAAGGCCATATCGTCGTTCTGGGAAATCAGCACGTCGATGTCATTGCCGTAGGACTTTAAGAAGGACTCCATAACTTCCTTGCCCTTAGCACGGGTGAAGTCACCGGTCTGGGAAGCGAGGATGTTGTATCTGTCCTTGTTAGGAGAAGCCTCGAGAGCCTCGTTGAAGCCCTTGGAACGGCCCACAGCAGCGGAAGCGCCCACAGTGCCCTCAAGGATCACGACGTTGATCTTGTCACCGCCGTTACGGGGCTTACGGTCAATCTTGGTGATGTACTCGTCCATCCAGGCAAACTGCTTGCGGCCTTCGGCAACGGAGTCGGTGCCGATCTTGGCGACATACAGAGAGTCGTCGGAGACCTTCAGATCACGGTCCATGATCATCACCGGAATACCGGCTCTCTTGGCCTCACGCAGGATGTTGTCCCAGCCGGTCTCGACGATCGGCACGAAGCCGATTAAGTCAACCTTCTGGGCGATGAAGGTACGAATGGCCTTAATCTGATTCTCCTGCTTCTGCTGAGCATCGGAGAACTTCAGGTCAATGCCTAAAGCCTCGGCGGCAGCCTTGACGTCATTGGTGTTGGCGGTACGCCACTCGGACTCAGCACCAATCTGCGAGAAGCCGATGGTCACCTTGTCTGCAGCCTGAGCAAAAGAAGTGGCGGCAATTGCGGCACCTAAACCAACAGCAATCAAGGTCTTAGAAACTCTCATTATCTACTCCTTACCTTTACCTACCTTAAGAAACTAGCAAAAGCGTTACAAACGTTTGCGTTAAGGCTATTAAAGCGCACCCGCCGTGTCGATAAAAGCACTAAGCATTAAAATTGTGACGAAGCTAGAAAAAATAAGCCCTGCGCCCCGTAAATCTTTGAACTTCATCACAAACCGCAGGCCATGCTCTCTAAAGCGTCTTTTACAAAAATACTATTAAATTTCAATAAGAAAGCACCTTAAAAAGTCTTTCTTTAAGGTTTAGGTCCCAAAGCCGGTCTAATTTACGCAACCGTTTACGGGTGTTGCGGAGAAGCAGTCCCTGCACGCAGGGTCTGCAGCGCGTTTACGCGCTGAAAAAAAAGCGTTTTTCAGGGGCATGCTGCCCGGGGTTCTGCCCTAATGTGCCCTAAATACGGGAAAGCCGCCACTTTTTAATTCCCTTTTTGCGATAGCTGTTGCAGGTTTTGCGGATTTTTTAACAGAGGCAGACAAAATGTCAGTCAAAATTCCTGCGCGCTGTGGTTTTACTTTTAAGACGCTGACGGCGTAGGGGGAAGTCACCTTTACTGCGGAGAAAACGGTGCGTGGTAGCTATGACTGGAATCGAACCAGTGACCTCAGCATTATGAGTGCCGCGCTCTAACCGACTGAGCTACATAGCCACATCATAAAAAGGATTGGCTGGGGTACAAGGATTCGAACCTTGGAAATGGCGGAATCAGAATCCGCTGCCTTACCGCTTGGCTATACCCCAAGAGAAGAGAGCTGGTAGCTATGACTGGAATCGAACCAGTGACCTCAGCATTATGAGTGCCGCGCTCTAACCGACTGAGCTACATAGCCACGCTATTGTTCAGAAAACCTTATGGCTGGGGTACAAGGATTCGAACCTTGGAAATGGCGGAATCAGAATCCGCTGCCTTACCGCTTGGCTATACCCCAAGACATCGCTTAGTGGCAGGGGTACCTGGGATCGAACCAGGGTATGACGGGATCAAAACCCGTTGCCTTACCACTTGGCTATACCCCTTTTACTAAGGAGTGGTTGCCTAAACAACGGAGCGCATTTTACAGGAAACTTTGAGCCTGTCAACAAAAATTTACAGATTTTTTAAGGAAGCCGTTTACAGATCCTGCCTCAGGAAGTTTTTACCCCTTTTAGGGGTAAGACCTGCACATAGGGCACTCCCTGACTGCACGCCACGTATCCGTGAAGGCCCGGGGACTTTAGGTGTGCAACGTCCGCGGCACTTTTGAGTACAATAATGCTAAACCCTATCTTCAGGAGGCCCCATGCGCACGCTGCTGCTTTTAGGTTTTCTCTCCGCGCTCAGTCTTACCCTTACTGTGGGCTGTCATCACGGACACGGCAATTTTCACTGCGGCTCTGCCGCCCTCGAAAACGTCATAGGCTAAGGAAAAAGGAACGATGCGCCCCCTGCTGACCATTGCCGCGCTGGCGCTGTTAAGCGCCTGCACCGCGGCGCCTCCCGAAAAGATGCCTCCGGCAGCTGATCCCGTAACTGAGGCCGTGCCGGAGAGCACCCCCGTGAAGGAGGGCCGTTCCACCCCAGCGCCGCGCCAGGCCCCCACCCCGCGCCCTGAAGCGCAGATCTCCCCGCTCGATCTGCCATCGGGCACGCCCTCAGAGCGCCCTGACAGTCAGGTGCGCCACCGCGGCGTGATCCCCATGATGAACAATAACGGCGGGGCGGGCAACGTGGGGGTAGGTTCGGTGTGGTCGTTCTAGAAGAGAGTCAGGCATCAGGTAAAGGATGAGGGCCGCGGGCGGCCCTCAGCTGAGGTTAAGAAAGGGATCCTAACGCACGGGGCGGGCGGACTTGACCTCCAGCTTGACACGGAAATCATCCCGCTCGACCTCGCCATAAATCTCAATCAGCTGATCCTTGGAGATATGCGACCAGTTCTCATCATCGTCCAGTTCCACGGCAATGGTGTCACCGCGCTCATCGGTAAACTCGTAGTCATCATCCCCGAAATAGCGGGTAAGGCTGCCTCTTAAGAGCACGTAATCATCGTCGCCGCAGTAGCGGTGCACGTCATTGACGCAGTTGACTCCCTGATGATGGTAGCTGCCAAAACCAAAGCCGCCGGGTCCATTGCGGTGATGATCTCCGGCAAGGGCAGTGCCGGAGAGTGTCACAGCCAGCATCAGGGCGCATACGGATAGAGTCTTTTTCAACATGGCTCACCTCTTAAGGCACTTATAAACGGCAGTTCTGAGTCTTTTTCCTAAGCATAGCCGTCAAGACTTAGGAAAGACATAGAAAGCCCCCACTTAACTGCCATCCACGGAGATTTTTTAGGCCATGCACACCCTCTTACACTTTGTCTAAAAATGTGATCTGCCTTGAAAAAATCGTCTTTTCAGAGTACAATTTAGCCCATGGAAAATCTGGAAAATTTTGTTGCACCCCGTATGGTAAATCCCATGCCGCTGCTCTCTCAGGTACAGGCCACCTTAGCCATGGAAAAGCTGACGCTGAGTTCCTCTGAACTGGAGCTCCTCACCGCCTATGCTGCCGGAGAGCTCAGTTTTGAGCAGGTGTTAAAGCGCGTGCTGGCCACATCCCCCGCGCAGCAGGCCGCCTGAACCTCAATGCCCGATCTGTCCGAGCACGATGATCGCTACTGCTATCCCAGAAGCGACGTGCTTATCAATCATTTCAATGTCCGCGACGCAGAAAGACTCCGCCAGTTAGAAAGAGTGTTAAGCGGCGCAAGGCTTGTCGATCTCTACCGCAAACCCCTGAAGGGGCGTTTTGATTTTGCCCACCTCAAGGCCATCCACGCCCACCTTTTCCAGGATATCTATCCCTTCGCAGGCGAGGTACGGACGGTGGATATCGCCAAAGGCCTGTTTTTCTGTCATTACGCCTATATCGAGGACGAGGCCAAACGCATTTTCCGGGAACTTAAGGAAGAAGGCTATCTTGCCGACACCCCGCTGCATGAACTGGCCCTGCGCTGCGCTTATTATTTAGGCGAAATCAATGCCCTGCATCCTTTCCGCGACGGCAACGGGCGGGCACAGCGCGAGTTCATGCGCGAGCTGCTTTTAGTCAAGCGCGGACTGAACCTCGATTTCACCAAGGTACCGCCCGAGGCCATGTTCGAGGCCAGCGTGGCGTCCTTTAAAGGCGATGACCGGCCGTTAATCGTCCTTTTCCGGGAGTGTCTCAATTTAAGCTATCTTGAGGGCACTCCCGTCAATCAGCACTAAGACTCACTATAGAAACGATGTTTAAACCAGCTATTCCCACTTTACAAAAAGGCACTTTCCACATCGCCCACTGGGGCTGTCAGATGAACGTCTACGATGCCATGCGCCTTTCCGATCTCATGGTAAGTCACGGTTACGTGGAAAGTTCCCCCGAAAACGCCTCGGTCATCATTCTGATTACCTGCGCCGTGCGCGCCAAGGCCGAGGATAAGGTCTTCAATCAGATTTTAAGCTGGCAGCACGCAGGGATCGTGCGCGACGACACGCTCATCGCCCTCGGAGGCTGCGTGGGAGCGGAGTTAGGTCAGGCACTCATTAAGGAAAACCCGCGCCTGAACATCGTCTTCAGCCCGCGTACCGCCCACCGTCTGCCGGCACTTATCGAAAAATTTAAGGCCACAGGA
Source organism: Candidatus Avisuccinivibrio pullicola (assembly GCA_018713485.1). Classification (GTDB taxonomy): domain Bacteria; phylum Pseudomonadota; class Gammaproteobacteria; order Enterobacterales; family Succinivibrionaceae; genus Avisuccinivibrio_A; species Avisuccinivibrio_A pullicola. The sequence goes on along the minus strand of DVOQ01000047.1, from coordinate 42,087 downwards.
CGCAATCTTGTGGACGTGGAGGCACAGGGCCTTGAAAAGTTCGACTTCCTGCCCCTTGAGAGCGCGCCCGCTCTGTCCTCCTTTGTCACCATCATGGAAGGCTGCTCCAATAAGTGCACATACTGTATCGTGCCCTATACGCGCGGCCCCGAGATTTCCCGTCCCGTAAAGGACATACTCACCGAGGCAAGGCACTGCCTTGAGCATGGCGCCAGGGAAATTCACCTTTTAGGTCAGAACGTCAATTCCTTCTGCGGAGAGGACACGGACGGCACAACCGCCTCCTTTGCCTCCCTGCTCTACGAGGTGGCCGCGCTGCCCGGGATCGAGCGTCTGCGCTTCACCACCTCCAATCCCATGGACTTTACAGACGATATCGTAACCGCCATCCGTGACCTGGAGGTCATCGCCGATCACGTGCATGTCCCCATTCAGTCAGGTTCCAACCGCATTTTGGAGCTCATGCACCGCCGCTATACCCGCGACGCCTACTTACGCCTCACTGACAGACTCTACGCCGCCCGTGACGGTATCTCGTTAAGCTCCGACTTTATCGTGGGCTTTCCGGGGGAGAATGAGCAGGACTTTGAGGACACGCTCGATATCGTCAGGCGCGTGCACTTTGATCAGAGTTTCTCCTTCATCTATTCAAAGCGCCCCGGTACTCCGGCGGCCGCATTGCCCGATGAGACGCCCTTAGAAGTCAAGAAAGAGCGTCTCTACCGGCTGCAGGAGCTTTTAGACACGAGCGCCCGCGAGTGCACGGAGGCCTTAGTGGGCAGCGTGCAGCACTGTTTAGTGGAGGGGATCTCACGCAAGGACGCAGGCGAACTGAAGGCCCGCGCCTCCAACAATCACGTGGTGGTCTTTGAAGGCTCTCCGGAGCTTATCGGCACCATGGTCAAAGTCAGGATCACGGAGAGTATCGCGCATACCTTAAGAGGAGAGGCTGTGTATGAAGATTAAGAGTCTCGACTTTCTCCTGGAGCCGGTGGATAAGAACCGGCTGGCCTATCTCATCGGACCTGAGGATGAGAACCTGAGACTGTTAGAAGAAAGACTGAATCTCACCATCGCTTATTCAGGGGCCCATTTTCACCTTGAAGGGGAGAGCGATCACGCGCTTACCGTCTGCAAACGCCTGCTGCGCTCGCTGTATTTAGAAACCGCGCCGGCCGGCAAAAGCAAGGCCCGCGAGGTCACCCCCGAGATGGTGCACCTTGCCTTAGTGGAAAGCCACGTCCTTGACAGGGAAAAGGGCGAGGACAAGACCGCGATGCGTCTTTCGCGCGAACTTGACGGTCTGTACGCCAAATCCGCCGAGCTGCACACCAACCGCGGCACGGTGCGCGCCCGCACCGCCCATCAGAGCGAATACCTGCAGGCCATCGCCTCCCATGACGTGACTTTTGGCGTGGGACCTGCCGGCACCGGTAAAACCTATTTAGCCGTAGCCGCCGCCGTGGATGCCTTAAACCGCAACGAGATCCGCCGCATCATCCTTACCCGTCCCGCCATCGAGGCCGGTGAAAAGTTAGGCTTCCTGCCAGGCGATCTCACGCAGAAAGTCGATCCCTATTTACGCCCGCTTTATGACGCTCTCTATGAGATGTTAGGTTTTGAGAAGGTGCAGAAATTCATCGAGCGCCAGATCATCGAGATCGCTCCCTTAGCCTATATGCGCGGCCGCACTCTTAACGATTCCTTCATCATCCTCGATGAGTCGCAGAACACCACCATCGAGCAGATGAAGATGTTTCTGACCCGTATCGGTTTTAACTCCCGCGCCGTCATCACGGGTGATCCGAGTCAGATCGATCTGCCCCACAACGTGCGCTCGGGACTTAGGCACGCTCTCACGGTATTAGAGGGCATTGAGAGTATCGCCATCACCTATCTTGACGCCTCGGACGTGGTGCGTCACCCCGTGGTCGCCGCCATCGTCAGCGCCTACGCCGCCTTTGAGGAGCAGGAAGAGGCTGCACGCGAGCAGAAACGCCGCGAGCGTCTTGAAGAGCGCCGCCGCTACTCAGCCGATCCCCGCCCCGTCTACGGTCCCACGGGGTACAGACGTGAGGACGGTAAGGAACCTGAGCCCCTTAAGGGGAAGGATGACTCCCCCGGGGACGCCGCTCATACCGCTGAGACTGACAGCTCCGACGCTTAGAACAGAGAATAACCATGGAACTTAGTATTGATTTACAGTTAGCCCACGAGGATCCGGACTTCACTCCCGAACCCGCGGCCTTAAAGCGTTACGTTACCGCGGCCCTTGAGGGCGCTGACTATCATGAGGATGCCGAACTTACGGTGCGCATGACGGACAGTCAGGAAATCCGTGAGCTTAACCGTGACTACCGGCATATGGATAAGCCCACCAATATCCTCTCCTTCCCCTTTGAGTGCCCGCCGGAGGTGAAGCTGCCGCTTTTAGGCGATCTCATCGTCTGCACGGAGGTCTTAAAGCGCGAGGCCGGGGAGCAGGGCAAGAGCGTTGAAGAGCATTTCGCGCATCTTATCGTGCACGGCACGCTGCATCTTTTAGGTTATGATCATATCGAGGATGACGAGGCACTCGTTATGGAAAGTCTGGAAAGCCGTGTGGTCATGTCCCTCGGTTTTGCCGATCCCTATGCCTCGGAAAAAGACTAAGGCTCAGTCAACAGCATCAGGATGAAACCTAACTATGAACGATACGGTTAACGTCAGGGAAGAAGAGAATAAAGACAGTCTGATAAAGCGCATGCTCCGCGGATTACGTCCCTCCACGCGCAAGGAATTAGCCGACGTCATTGCCGAGGCCGGCTCGCGCGATGTCATCGACGAGGATACCGAGGACATGTTAAAGGGTGTCTTCGACATTTCGCGTCTCAGAGTAAGCGACATCATGATCCCGCGCTCGGAGATGGTGACGCTCGATTCCGAGTTGGGCGTCAAAGAGGCCGTGGAGGTCATCGCCTCCTCAGGACACTCGCGCTATCCGGTAAGCGAGGAAGATCGCGATCACATCATCGGCATTCTCAACGCCAAGGATCTGCTGCCTTACGCCTGTGCCTTAAAGGAGCCCTTAAAGTCGATAGCCGACATCGTCCGTCCCTGCACCGTGGTGCCCGAGACGTTGCGCGTGGACGCGATGCTCAAGCATTTCCAGGAAAATCACCTCCACATCGCGGTGGTGGTCGATGAGTTCGGCGGCGTGTGCGGCCTTATCACCATTGAAGACATCCTGGAACTCATCGTAGGCGACATCGCCGATGAATACGACACCGAGGAAGAGGACGCTCCTCCCATCGTCAAGGTGGGCGAGAACACGTGGGAGATGGAAGGCGTGACCCTCATCTCCGACTTCAACGACTACTTCAAAGCCGATTTACCCAGTCCCGACGTGGATACCGTGGCAGGTCTCGTCATTCACTGTATCGGGCATATTCCCGCGGTCAATGAAGAAGCGCGGATCGGCAGGTTCATCTTCAAGGTCTTAGAGGCCAGTCACCATCAGGTCACGCGCCTGTCCCTGACGCAGGTAAAGGACATCAAGGACAGCGCCTCGTAGGCCGTCCGCAAAACAGGCTTAAACAGACGGCCGGGGGCGCGCTTTCCCCCTGCTGGGGCGGATTTGGGGGAAATTAAGTGTTACGCAGGCTGTTAGAGAAATCAGGAGAGAGCGCCTTTCTGCGCGCCGTGCTCACCCATCCCCTGGGTTTAGTGCTCATACCGGCGCTCTTAGGCGCCATCGCCTCCATCGGGCAGGCTCCCTATTTAAAGTGGCCTCTGACCCTGGCCGCTCTTATCTTCCTCTTTTTCATTCTCTCGCTTTTAAGCCTGAAAAGGCAGCTCTTTACCGTAACGCTGTCCTTCTTTACCGCCTATAACGCCCTCACCCTGTGGTGGCTTAATTTCGTCATGGAAGGCTTTGGTGCCCTGCCCGCGGCCTTAAGTATCAGCGTGGTGCTCCTCTTTTCGGTCTATCTCTCCCTGCCCTACGCGCTGTTAACGCTCCTTGCCTTCAGGATCGCAGGCCATCACACCATCGCCTTTAATCTCTCCTTCCTGCCCCTTACCTTTACGCTCTCTGACTTTCTTATAGGCTATCTGTTAAGCGGCTTTCCGTGGACCTTTGCAGGCTACGGCTTTACCGACAGTCCCTTTGCCGCCTTCGCTCCCCTCATCGGCGTCCGCGGCATGAACTTTCTCATCTACATCACGGCCGGAGCGGTCTCCCTTACCATCATGCGGCAGTTTATCTATCTGCCCGTGGCCGGCTTTATCGTCATCGCAGGCGTGCTCACCATGGGGATCCGCTACACGGAGCCTAGTGAGGAACGTATTCCCCTCACCCTCGTGCAGGGCAATATCGCTCAGTCCGTCAAATGGCGTTCCGACATGGTAGGCCCGACCCTGGCCACCTACTGGGAGTTAAGTGAGGAGGCCCTGCATCAGGGACGCACGGTGATCTGGCCCGAGTCGGCCATTCCCCTCTATATTGAGGACGCCTTCCCTCTCCTTGAGGATTTAAACGCGGTAGTAAGGGAACATGACTCCTGTCTTGTAAGCGGCATTCAGCACCGTTTCACGGAGAACGGAACGCGCCGCGCCACCAATTCCATCCTTGTCCTTGACGGCAGTGACCTGGAGGCGGCCACGCAAAAGCGCTATGACAAGCGCCACCTCGTGCCCTTTGGCGAGTACGTGCCTCTGGAAAAGACCCTGCGCCCCTTAGGCTCCATCTTTAATTTCCCCATGTCCGCCTTCGCGGAAGGCCCGTCCGATCAGAGCTCTCTGCACGTAGGCTCTCTCACTCTCAATCCCGCGATCTGCTACGAGACGGTATTCCCTGAACTCATGCTGTCCCTCGACAGTCCTGAGGTCAACGGTATTCTCATGCTCTCCAATGATTCATGGTTTGGCCCCACCCGCGGACCTTTAGAGCATCTGAACATCGCCCGTCTGCGCGCCATGGAAATGCAAAAACCCTTAATCCGCGTCACCAATTCAGGCGTCACCGCCTTAATTGATGCCGCAGGCAGGGTAAGTCAGGAATTAAAGCGCGACGTACCTGCGGTACTTAACGTGGACTTCACCCCCTATACGGGGCAGACGCCCTACGCGCGCTTTTCGTTTCTGCCGCTCCTGCTTCTCCTCATCCTCAACGCCCTGTGGGGCGCTTACTCCCTGAAGCATGGCCTTAATCCCACGCAGCAGGCCCTCTTAAAGCTGCTGCGCCCCTAAGTCTGAGTCAACCCAGGATAAAAAGGATCACCCCCTCTCCTTGCCGCATGTTGATGAAATGCGCCGCAGGGGAAAAGCATGCAGAAAGCAGATCCCCCTGCTCTAAGCCTTAGAGCTCTAGCGGCGCAGGCGGTTTCTTAAGCGGTACATATTGAAGTACAGGAGGGTACCGGCCACGAGAATGAGCAGACCGCCGATACTTAAAAGATAGTTTTGCGTGGACAGTTCCTCTTCTTCAGCGGCGCAGTTTTTGACAAAGCGGCCAATGCGGCAGCCACGGGCGGTACAGCGCAGCTCACGGCCGTATGCGCCGGTGCTGTCCCAGAGATGCTCAGGAAAGCGCACCGAAACGTTATAGGCCTTTAAGGATTCATTAGCGCTGTCTACGAAGGTGGTGACAAAGCGCAGTAAGTCCATGGGAGAGGCGGCCAGACGCTTTAAGGCATCGTAGCTTAGCCCTGGCTCCAGACTTAACTGCGGATCGCGGACGCGGAAATCGCCCTTCACCTCCAGGGTATCCAGCATGCGGCCGTCACTGCCGGCATCCACGCGGATCGCAGCCTGATGGCCCACCGCGATACCGTTGACCACCTCCACGCGGTCAGGCTCTCCGTTGACCAGATCAAGAGCGGTCCCACGGTCCATCACGAGGCGGTTGAGCTGATGGGAGCGTCCTCCCGCGTCGAGGGACAGCTGTCCGCCGTCAAGGTAGAGACGGCGTACCTGCAGCGTGCCGTTGACGCGCGTAATGCCGTCAAGAACGCGCAGGATAAAACTGCGGCCGATGATATCGCCGTCCACGGTGATCTCGCTTTCCGGATCTCCCTTAAGCTCCACGTCCGCCGCATAAGGCTCCATGATCTGCTCCCGCTCGGCACCGAAATGCAGCACGGTGTTGAGCTGCCTGCGCACAAAGCGCTCCTGCTCCCTTAAGCTGCCAGCGGCCGGGAAACCGGGGATCTGCACCGTGGGAGCTCTGAACTCGGGATCCACGTGAGGATGCACGATGATCCGTCCATCGGAGGTGATCTCGGGTGTAAAGAGCGAGACGATCCGTCCTTCCACGTAGGCATCGCCCGCGAAATTGACCTCCCGCACCAGGGCGGAGGGGGCGATAAAGAGCGCAGCCTTGCTCCCCGAGAGCTGACCTGTGATGTTAAGCCTTGATATAAGCGGTCCGCGCACCTTATCCGGCAGAGGCAGCTCGCGGTTTTCGAGAGTAGAGGAAGCCTGCCATGAGCCGCGGTACTCGACTAAATCGGAATAGAGATTCGAGCCGAAATCCGCGAGCACCGCCACGCCGCCGGGTCCTGAGGCCACCACGCTGCCGTCCACATTTAACTGCATGTCACGGCCATAGGTCACGGCAATGCCCGCACCTTTCTCACCGTTACTTACGATATCGGTGCGAAACGGCACGTTAAGCGTATTGTGCTCGCCCTCAAGGCGCACGCCCAGGGCTCCCGCCCCTACCGTCAGCAGATCGGCATTGACGAGGACCTCGCTGTAATCGCTCATGACATGCAGTCCCACCCCTAAAGGCAGGTGGGAAGGCACGCCCTTACGGCTTACGCCCTTAGCGGCATCGTAGGCGCCAAAGCCCTCATTGACCGTGATCTTTAAGGGCTGTTCCGCAGTTCCCACTGCATAGTGCGCAGAGCCGAAAAATTCCCCCACATCCACCTTATAGCCCAGATCCTTAAGCATATAGAGTTCCATGGCGGTTAAGGCGGGATGATTTTTGTAACTTTCCCCGGAGAAGAGCGTAGGTCCGGCCTGCAGCCAGAAATTGCCGCTGTGATCGATGTTCACGGGAAGTCCGTAGCCCCCGTCAGGGAGGATAAAGAGCGGATTGGTACTGCCCTCCAGGGCCTTCGCCACGTTAGGTCCTACGAAAGAGAGATTACAGAAGGCGGGCGCCTTTACCGAGCAGCCAGGTCCCAGAGAGGCAAAGGACTCGGTGCCGACAAAGGAGGAAAGCCCTCTGGCATAGAGATGACGGTCAAAAAGCGAGGGCGGCTCCCTGAAGGCCGTATCCGTGGCGCGCGACAGGAACCCCAGAAGCCTTGCCATGGTAATGATGGATAAGGAGCCTGCCTCCTGCTGCAGCCCGTTGCGGGCCACCTGCCCGGGAAGCCCCTGATATACCCCCTGGCGCGCCACGGGCTCAGGCGGCATGGGATTTTCGATAAGCGAATACCACGCGCTCTCGCCGTGGCACTGCTCGCGCACGTAGGCGGCGATAATGCCCTGTCCGGCGCACAGTCCCGAAGGTAAGGAAACGTTATAGACCCGTGAGCGGTACGGTCCTCCTTTTCTGTACACCACTGGCACGGCGAAAGTGCGCGGCACGCGCAGGTTATGGCGCAGCAGAAAGCCCACGTAATCGTTAAAGAAGGCGCGGCGCACATTGATCCCCCAGGGAAGATCGCTGTAGCTGGCAAGTTCCGGCATCTGCCAGCCCGCCGCCTTATAGCGCGCCTTCACCGTGGCCGCATCGTCAAGGATGCTGAAATCAAAGAGGCGGTAACCCTTTAAGGAGGCGCTTTTACCCGTGTACTGATGCAGTGCTTCCATGGCCAGGCGCGCCCTGCCCAGGCTCTCACGCGCCGAGGTGGTGTAGGCAAGATGCGACTCGGCATCGTTCTGCGCAAGAAGCAGCCCCTCCCCATGCAGGCTCTCTGTGGCCTTAGCGGCGATATTCCTCTCGGAAACGGGGCCTTCTGCCCCTTTAACTGCCATCTCCTGAGCCGGGACGGCCTGCGCTGCACTTAAGCACAGGGCAGTACTCAGGAGAAGAATAAGACGGCCGGAGCGGAGCATAGTCTAAAGACGCGGCGGATTTAAGAGCACGGGACGCCCCGAGCGCTCACTTAAGGCACGGGCGAGGATCTCCCTGTCAATCTCGGGAGCGCTTAAAAATTCCTCAGCCTCCTCAGACAGATTCAGGGGCAGCACCGCATCGGACTCAAACTCGCTTTCATTGGCCGAGAGCGGCTGATGCACCTCGATGTAGATATTACCGAGCGTATCGCGCGCGTATTTTACGGGCTGATTGATAAACTGCACCCGCGTGCCTACCGGCACGGCATTAAAGAGATATTCGATGTCCGCGTTTCTCAGCCTCACGCAGCCGTGGCTTACCCTAAGTCCGATACCGAAATCGGCATTGGTGCCGTGAATGGCGAAAAGACGTCCCACGTAGAGGGCGAAAAGTCCCATGGGGTTGTCAGGACCTGCCGGCCACACCGCAGGTAAATATTCCCCGCGCGCCCGGTACTCGGCGTGCATCTTGGCCGTGGGCGTCCACGTGGGATTGGCGCGCTTGCGCTCCACCTTGGTGGTCCAGTTCAGCGGCGTATCCTTACCGGCCTCGCCGATACCGATGGGCAGCACGTCCACTACCCCGTCATGATAGTAATAAAGACGCATCTCGGGGGAGTTGACGACGATCCCCTCACGTCTGGCATCAGGCAGAATGAGACGGTTGGGGATGATAAGGCGCGTGCCGCTTAAGGGCACGATGGGATCGGCCTTGGGATTGGCCTCAATCATATTGGAGAGGCCTAACTGATAGTGCGCCGCCACGTATTCAAGCGTCGTGGTGCCCTCTCCGATAAGATAGGTATCCTCAGCGCCCACGAGAGCGGTCGTTTCATCCACGGGATAAGTGTGAGCAGCAGCACTGCCTGCAAGACAGAGAGCTAAGACAAAAGCCGGTAAACGCAAGGCCATGCAAACCCTTATGACTAAAACCTGATCTAGCGCACATTATACGGCATTCCGTGCCGCGGATTAGGCCTCTGACCGCCTTTTCTCTCCTTAATTTACGAGTCCCTGCCCGCCACAACGCACCCAAAAAGTGCATTCTCATCTCTGAACAGGCTTTTCTTTCGCTAAAGCTCCCGTGTGTCTATAATCTGCGCCCTGTAACCGAGGTTTTAGCATGTTTGAACTGCGTCAGTCCCTGTTTTTATTCATCACCGCCACCATCTGGGGTTCGGGCTTTATCGGTCAGAGTATCGGTATGGATCATGTCGAGCCCTTTACCTTTACCTTTTTCCGCACCCTGATTGGGGGCATCGTGCTTTTGCCCGTCATCGCCTTCATGCGCAAAATCAGACAGCGCGGTGGCCGCCGCCTCCCCCATACCGATAAAAAGGCCCTGCTCCTCGGTTCTCTTGCCTGCGGCGCCTGTCTCATCGCCGCCGAGTCCTTTCAGCAGTTTGGCCTGAAATTCGGCACCGACGCGGGCAAGGCCGGCTTCATCACCTCGATGTACATCATCTTCGTGCCCCTCCTCACCTTATTTACGGGCCGCCGGATCCGCCCCCTCATCTGGCTGGCCGTCGCCCTCTCCGTCGCGGGGCTGTACCTTCTGTGCATCAAGGGAGAGCTTTCCTTTGAGAGAGGCGATCTCATGGTCTTTATCTGCGCCATCGTCTTTGCCGTGCATATCCTCGTCATCGCCTACTTCGTGGATAAGGTGGATGGAATCCTGCTCTCCTGCGGACAGTTCTTTGCCGCCTCCTTTATCGGCCTTATCCTCATGCTCGTCCATGACACCGTCACCTGGGAGGGCCTCAGAGGTGCCGCCCCCGCTCTGCTGTACGTGGGTATCATGTCCAACGGCGTCGCCTACACCCTGCAGATCGTGGGACAGCGCGGCATGAATCCCGCCGTCGCCACCATCATTCTCTCCCTTGAATCCGTAATGGCGACTATCTTCGGGATCCTCATCCTCAATGAGTCCCTCACCCTCCGCGAGCTCATGGGCTGTGTCCTTATGTTCATCGCCGTACTCATGGCACAGTGGCCGCAAAAGAAAACTGAGTACCGGGATCTGCCCGTAAGCTGACTTATACCTAAACGGTACCTAAACGGCCTCTCTTTTTTCCCCTGTCATCCCTCAGGCGCGCATTTAAGGCGCCTGAGCCCCTTTTAAAAATGTGAGGCACAACAAAGAACGCCCGCACTCTATCCCTTATCCTATTAAGAGACTTTTAAGAGCCTTAAAAGCTTTCCCTAAGGCTGTGCTCTTTTCCGTAAAATTGTTACGGAAGAGGTGTTCCGGCCAGTTATCTCCTCCGCCTGTTCCTCTGTTTTTTTCTTCTGAAAACGTTTACACACATAATCTGACTACAGCCTATAAAGCCTTATTTTATGCGCTCTGGCGTTCAGCGTCACCGTTTTAAATTTTGTGATGAAGCTCATGTTTTTCCACGCCGGGGAGGTCAAAAACGTGCGTCAGGTTCAATTCTCGTAAACGTTTGCGTGACATGCATGACCGCTCCATCTATCCTGCGCTAAGGTAAGGTGCTCCGGGAGGGGGCGGGATCCGTCTCAGGCTCTCACACTCACCCTGAGTCTTCCCGTGTGTTAAACGCCACGCCGTTAGCGGCATGCACAAGGTAAGGTTAGAAGCAATATGAATGGATTTAAAAACCTGTCCGGCGCGACCAAGGGCTATATAGTCCTAATCTCGCTGGTCTTCCTGTCATGGCTTATCTTTAAGATCCTGACACCCGACAATTTCGGTTCGCCCGAAAACCTCCTCGCCTACTTCCAGGCAAGTCTCATCGCCACCGTGGGAGCCATCGGTTTCTACTTCGTGATGGACATGGGCCTCTTCGATTTCTCGATCGGCGCCAACATCATTCTCTCGGCCGTGGTCGGCTGTCAGTTAGCCAACTCCCTTGACATGGGCTATGTGGGTCTTGTCGTGGGCTGCATCGTAACAGGCGGTCTCGTCGGCCTGTGCAACGGCTACTTCTACGTCAAGCTGCGCATTCCCTCGATGATCGTCACCGCAGGTCTCGCCCTCATTTACGAGTCCGTCGCCAACTATATCGCCGGCGGTATCGGCCAGACCCTGCCCTCCGATCTGCGTGGCTTAGGCCAGATGCCCGGCAACATCATCCTTGCCGTTATCACCTTCGTCATCGCCTACCTGATGCTTAACTACACCAAGTTCGGCACCTACACCTACGCCATCGGCTCCAATGAGTTCGTAGCTAAGAACATGGGCATCAACGTGGACCGTTACAAGGTTTACGCCTTCATCTTAAGCGGTGCCTTCTTCGGCGCCATGGCCATTCTGACCATTTCCTACGGTTCCTCCATCGTGGCCGTGACCGGCATGCAGTCGATGAGCCGTAACTTCATCCCCACCATGGGCTGCTTCTTCGGCCTTGCCTTCATGCGCTACGGGATCCCGCTGCAGGCCATTATTCTCGGTGAGTTCATCGTGAATATCATTTTCTTCGGCTTCATTTCCTTAGGCGCTCCTACCGCCATTCAGGACATGATCTCCGGTCTGGCGCTGCTCATCATCATTACCCTCACCACCAAGGTGAACAAGGGCGAAATCGTGAAGTAAGGGGTATTTATGAGCGAAGTAAGATTACAGGTCAGGAACATCAGCAAGAACTTCGGTATCACCAAGGCTCTGCAGAATGTCTCCTTTGACGTGAACAAGGGCGAGGTTCACGCCCTCATCGGTGAGAACGGCTCCGGCAAGTCCACTCTCACTAACATGCTGACCGGCATTTACCCCATGGAAACCGGCACCTTCACGCTCGACGGCGTGGAGATCCATCCCCACAATCAGGTGGAGGCCAATGATTTAGGCATTTCCATCATCGTGCAGGAATTAGGTACCCTGTCGGGACTCACCGTAGCCGAGAACATCTTCTTAGGTCACGAAGATCGCTTCATCAAGCACGGCTTCCGCAATACTATCGCCATGAACGCCGAGGCCAACCGTCTGTTAAAGGAATACGGTTTTGACCACATCAAGGCCGGTGCCATGGTGGACGATTACAATTTCGAGGACAGAAAGTTAATCGAGATTGTGAAGGCCACCTATTTCCACCCCAAGATCGTGGTTATCGACGAGACCACCACCGCCCTCTCCCAGGAAGGCCGTGAGGAGCTCTACAAGCACATGGAGAGGATCCGCAATGAGGGTAATACCATTATCTTCATTTCCCATGATCTCTCGGAAATTCTCGCCAAGTCCGACACCGTGACCATTCTGCGTGACGGTATCTACATCGACACCCTCAAGGCCAAAGACCTTGATCAGGATAAGTTAAAGAAGCTCATGGTGGGCCGTGAGGTCACCGGTGACTACTACCGCTCCGACTACGGCGAGAAGATCTCCGATGAGGTGGTGCTCTCGGTGCGCAACGTCACGGTACCGGGCATCATCCACGACGTGTCCTTCGATCTCCATCAGGGCGAAATTCTCGGTTTCGGCGGTCTGTCCGAGTCCGGCATGCACGAAATCGGCAAGGCCATTTTCGGTGCCTCCTACGACCGCGAAGGCGAGGTGGTGTTAGCCGACGGCACGCACATCAACGACATTCCTACCGCCATCCGCAAGTCCATCGCCTATACCTCCAAGGATCGTGACAACGAATCGGTGGTGCTTAATCAGTCCATCGGTGACAACATCATCATGCCCTCGCTCAACTACCTCTCTTACGGACACACCCCGTTTATCAACTGGAAGCGCGCCCGTGAGTTTGCCAACGAGTACGCAAAGGAGATGTCGGTCAAGATGCAGAGCACCGATCAGTTCGTCTCCGAGCTCTCCGGCGGTAACAAGCAGAAGGTGGTGTTAGCCCGCTGGATCGGCAAGGGATCGAACATCGTGGTCCTCGACAGTCCGACCCGCGGTATCGACATCGGCGTCAAGCAGGACATTTATCAGTTAATGAACCATATGCGCAAGAACGGCAAGTCCATCATCATGATCTCGGAAGAGCTGATGGAACTTATCGGTATGTGCGATCGCATCATCATCATGAAGGACGGTGCCGTAAGCGGTGAAGTGCTGCGCAGCCCCGATCTCAATGAGCAGAAACTGATTGCCATGATGGTGTAAGGAGAATAAACATGACTGAATCAACTGTCAGCGCCAAGGAGCTGGCGCTTAAGAAGCAGCGCACCATGCGCATGATCCGCGCCCTGCTCCCTATCGCGGGTCTTATCTTCGTGTTCGTGCTCTTCAGCATCCTCACTAACGGCCGCTTAATCAGCCGTCTGCCGCTTGCGATGAGTACCGTTTACGTCATCATGATTGCCTCCATGGGCGTGTTCTTCATCATGACCATGGGCGGCCTCGACTTCTCCCAGGGCTCGATCCTGGGCCTCTCGGCCATCGTGGTGTGTATGGTCTCCAAGACGAGTATTGAGCTCTCGATCCTCGCCGGTATCTGCACCGGTGCCTTAATCGGCGCGGTCAACGGCTACTTCTCGGTGAACCGGAAAATCAAATCCTTCATCGTGACCATCTGTACCATGTTCCTGTTCCGTGGCCTCATCAAGTTCCTGACCACCAATTCACCGGTGGCCGGCACTCCGATGCTCGTCATGTGGGACTCCACCGCCTTCAAGGTCACCTGCACCGTGATTGTGGTGGGCATTGGCTTCTTCTGCTTTAACTACACCAAGTTCGGTACTTACCTGCGTGCCATCGGCGCCGGTGAGAAGGCCGCCATGTTCGCCGGTATCCGTACCGATCTCGTGAAGTTCCTCGTCTTCGTGCTGTCAGGTGCCATCACCGGTTTTGCCGCCTTTATCTCGGCCATCAAGATCGGCTCCGTGACCTCGAACGGCGGCAATCAGTTAGAGACGCAGATCCTCATCGCGCTGGTGTTAGGCGGTATGCCCATCTCCGGCGGTGCGATGTGCCGTTTCTATAACGTCATCGTAGGTTCCCTGCTCTTCGTGGTCTTAACCTCCGGCTTAACCATGATGGGCCTTAGCACGCAGATGATGCAGTTAATTCAGGGCGTGGTCTTCCTCGCGTTCGTCGCCATCTTCGCCGATCGCCAGTCCCTGACCGTGATTAAGTAAGTCTCTCCCCCGCGAAGGCGGGGGAAGCTAAGAGACTTTCGCAACTGCGACTTAGTCTCAGAAAGATTTTATACACTGAAGGCGGCCCGCAAGGGCTCCTTACCAACTAACCGCCCCTCGGGCAAAGGACATACAGAGATGGATAAGTTATATTTCGTGGTGGGCTCTCAGGATCTGTACGGTGATGAGTGCTTAAGGCAGGTAGCCGCTGACGCTAAGGTGATGGCCGACTTCTTCAACGAGAAGTTAGGCGCCAAAGTTAAAGTCGAGCTCCTGCCCACCGTGGTCAATTCCGAGACCTGCATCGCCGACATGCGCAAGGTGTCCTGCGATGACGAGTGCATCGGCGTCATGACCTGGATGCACACCTTCTCCCCGGCCAAGATGTGGATCAAGGGTCTGCAGGAATTAAGAAAGCCCCTCCTGCACCTGCACACCCAGGCCAACGAGAAGCTCCCCTATGACGACATCGACATGGACTTCATGAACTTAAACCAGGCCGCCCACGGTGATCGCGAGTATGGCTTCATCTTAGCCCGTATGCGCATCGCCCATCAGGTCGTGGCCGGTTTCTACCGTCATGACGACGTCGTGGAGAAGATCGGCAAGTTTGTGGACGTGGCCCGCGCCATTAACTTCTCCCGTCACCTTAAGATCGCCGCTTTCGGCAACAACATGCGCGAAGTGGCCGTGACCGACGGTGATCGCGTGGAGTCCCAGATCCGTTACGGCTGGGAGTGCAATTACTTTGCCTTAGGTGATTTAGTCGCCGTCATCAACGCCGTCACCGACGCCGAGGTGGACGCCAAGATGAACGAGTACACCTCGAAGTACACCATGAAGACCACCAATATCGAAGCCGTGCGCGAGCAGGCCAAATACGAGGTGGGTCTTGAGAAGTTCCTCGCCAAAAACGGCTTAGGTGCCTTTACCGACACCTTCCAGGATTTACACGGCTTAAAGCAGCTGCCCGGTATCGCCTGCCAGAACCTGATGGGCAAGGGTATCGGCTTTGGCCCCGAGGGTGACTACAAGATCTCCGCCCTGTCCGCTGTCTTAATGAAGATGGCCGAGGGCCGTGCGGGTGCCACCGGCTTTATTGAGGACTACACCTACGATCTCACCCCGGGTCAGGAACTCGAGTTAGCCTCCCACATGTTAGAGGTGCCCGTGAACTTCGCCGCCACCAAACCCGAGATTGACGTGCTGCCCTTAGGTATCGGCGGCAAGGCCGATCCCGCCCGTCTCATTTTCGACGGAGTGGAAGGCGACGGCGTGCAGGTGACCTTAGTGGATATGGGTACCCACTTCCGCATCATCTGCGCTGACATCGAGTTAGTGAAGCAGCCCAAGCCCATGCCCAAGCTCCCCGTGGCCCGCATCATGTACCGTCACAAGCCCAACTTCCAGATTGGTACCGCGGCCTGGTGCTATGCCGGCGGCGCTCACCACTCCGTGGTTTCCACCGCCTTAAAGCGTGAGGATATCGCCATGTTCGCCAAGCTCACCGGCAGCGAGTTCATCGCCATCGGCGACGACACCACCGAGGAGTGCCTCGAGAAGTTAGCCCGCGGCGAATAAGCAGGCTTTCACAGCTAAATCTCTTTCAGGAAGGGTCCTCAGGGGCCCTTCTCTTATTTAAGGCCCCCGGTGTAAGTCCTTTTAAATCCGACGTTATGAGAAAATCCACCTTGAAAGCAGGCCCAGGCGGCCCTTTTTTGAGCACTATCTGCACCCCCTGCCCTTTCCTGCAGCCTGACCGTAAACCCCGACATCACGGCCTTAAGAGCATGCCGCTTAAGGCTCTGCCCCGCGTTGCTTTACTACATAACGGACGCGGTTAACCGTCACGGGGAGTTCCGCACCTGCTTTAATGAGCGCCGCGAGCCCCGGGATCTACAGCTACCTGCTGCCTGCGTACACGGTCTTTCACGAGGACAGCGAGACCTTTTCCACGCTGTGGACGGAACCTGCCGCCTGCCATGAGGATTTCATCGCCGCCTATGAGCGGGATCCTGCCCTTTACGGAAAGACCGAAGGGATCCTCGGAAAACCGGATCTCCATGCTAACAGCTTCTGCGTCTCTATGCTCCCGTGGACGGCTTTCACGTCAGCCGCCTGCTCTATGAGCTGCAGGATGCCGTGAGTGAAGTCCGGCCCTACATGCGGCGCAAGCTGGTGAAAGTTTCCCGTTAACGTTTACGGAAACTTGCGTTTTTTAGTGATCCAGCTTCCATTTTTAGGCTTTAAGTACCGTTCAGACGGAATGATTGTAAAAACTGTGATCAATGCTAACGTTTACGGAAAAGTTTTTCTTTAAGATGAGATTCAGGTTAAAGATACGGCTTGAGCCGTGACTTTAAAGACACTTCAGCATGAGGATGTAGAACGCATGAAATTAAATAAGCTTGCTCTGACTGTGGCCGGTACCTTACTTGCCGCCTCCATGGCCTCCTATTCCGTCAGCGCCAGTGCCGCTGATATCAAGATCGGTGTTTCCATCTGGTCGTCCACCGACGTCTTAGGTTCTGACTCCAAGCGTATGCTCGATGCCGCCGCCGAAGCTTTAGGCGTGGACATTCAGTACGTTGACCAGGGCCACGTTTCCGAGCGTGTGACCGCTTCCGTCGAGCAGTTAGTCGCCGCCGGCTGCCAGGGTATTATCATCTGCAACTCTTCCGATACCGAAATGGTGTCCGCCATCAAGACCTGCAATGATAACGAGGTGTACTTAACCCAGTTCTACCGTATCATCTCCGAGTCCGCCAATCCCGACATTTACGAGATGGCCAAGGCCTCCAAGTACTACGTCGGTGCCGTGCACGAGGATGAGCCTGCCAATGGTAAGGCTCTCGTCAACATCCTCTTAAACAAGGGCTGCCGCAACATCGGCCTCATCGGCTGGGAGCAGGGTGACGCCACCTGGTTAGGCCGCTGGGAAGGCTACCGTGCCGGTGTCGAGGAGTGGAACGCCGCTCATCCCGATGATCAGGCCAAGCTCTCCGAGCCGCAGTACGCCGGTACCTCTTCCGAGGGCGGTTCCAAGGCTGCTGAGGCTTTAATGGCCGCTGATCCGACCTTAGACGCCTTAATTCCTGCCGGTGGCGGCGGTGATCCTCTGTTAGGTGCAGTGGCCGCTGTGGAGCGTGCCGGCAAGGTGAAGGATATCGCCGTGGTTTCCACCGACTTCCTGCCTGACTTAGGCGAGAGATTAGCCAACGGCTCCATGGCCGGTCAGTCCGGCGGTCACTACTGCGATCCGCTGTACGCCTTCTTCCTCACCTACAATGCCGTCAAGAGCCAGGGTGATTACTCCGGTCAGTTCATTGACCTGACCTTCCCCTACCTCTACGTGTCTTCGCCTGAGGATTACGGCGATTACGACAAGTACTTCGAGCAGGCTCTCCCCTACAATGCCGAGGAGATCGTGGCTCTGTCCAACATGTCCGTGGATGAGTTAAAGGCTGCCGCCAACAAACTCTCCATTGAGGACGCCGCTGCCCGCGCCGCCAAGTAAGCCGCGAGCGCTTAAGGAAAACCCGGCAACAGCCGGGTTTTTCTGTTTCTGCCCCCCTGCCCCCTCTCCCCTGCCGTCTCCCCTCTATGGTGGCTGAACCCTGCCCAAAAATTGCGCATAGATGATCAGAATCCGCTTTTTTGCAGGATAATAAGGCGCGATTTTATGTACTTCTTCAAGGAGCCTTGCATGTTCGGTCTGGAGCTATCCGAAGTGCTGTATTCCGTGGCCGTGCTCGCCGTGTGCGGCGCTCTCGCGGGATTTCTGGCAGGTCTGTTGGGAATTGGCGGCGGCGTGGTCTTTGTCCCCGCTCTGTACTTTATCTTCATTCACGCCTTTAAGATCAGCGACGATCTGGCGATCATCCTGGCTACCGGCACCTCGCTGGCCTGCATGATCCCCACCTCCATCGTGGCGGCGCTCTCGCAGTACCGGCGGGGCAATACTGATCTCTCCGTGATTAAACGCTGGTCGGTGGCGATGATCATAGGCGTAATTGTGGGCACCCTCATCTCCGTCAATTACGGCGGCGGCTGGCTCGCCATCCTCTTTGGCTCGGTGATGATCGTCAATTCCATCAATACCCTGTTCCGCGCCAGGGCCAAACCGGCCTTCCCCTCCCTGCCCCGTCCTTTCTTCCAGAAATGCATCGGCTTTGGCATCGCCTGTTTTTCGGTGATGCTAGGCGTAGGCGGCGGTACCCTCACCGTCCCCATTCTGAACGCCTGCTCGGTGGAACCGCACCGCTCGGTGGGTACCTCCTCGGCCGTCTCGCTCTTCGTGTGCATTCCGGGGGCCATCATTCTCATTGCCACGGCGGCAACGCCCGCCCTCGCCCCCATCGGCACTTTCGGACACGTCAACCTGCTGGGCGCGGCCTGCATCATTCCCCTCTCCGTCCTCTGCGCCCCCTTTGGCGTCAGGGTGGGCAAAAAGGTAAGTCCCGTGACCCTAAAGCGGATCTTCGCCATTGCCCTCTTTATCATCAGCGTGAGAATGCTCATCTCAGGTTTAGGTCTTATGTAGGAGTGACTCATGACCGCTAAGCTTATCGACGGCAAGGCCATTGCCGCAGAACTCAAGGCCTCCTTACACGACAAGGTGGCACAGAAGACCGCCGCGGGAAACCGAGCCCCAGGGCTTGCCGTAATCCTCGTCGGCGCCGATCCCGCCTCCGAGGTCTACGTGCGCAACAAGCGCCGCGCCTGCGAGGCCGTGGGGATCGTCTCCTTCCCTTATGATCTGCCGGCTACCACCACGCAGGAGGAACTTGAGAAGATCATCTGCGAGTGCAATCAGAATCCCGCCATTGACGGTATTCTGGTGCAGTTCCCGCTCCCTGAGCACTTAAGCGAGAGCCGCGTCATCGAATGCATCGATCCCATGAAGGACGTGGACGGCTTCCACCCCTATAACGTGGGCCGTCTCACGCAGCGCGTGCCCTTACTGCGCGCCTGCACCCCCAAGGGGATCATCACCATGCTGGACAAGACGGGGATCGATCTCCTCGGGATTAACGCCCTCGTCATCGGAGCCTCCAATATCGTGGGCCGTCCCATGGCCCTCGAGCTGCTGCTGCGCGGTGCCACCGTCACGGTAACTCACCGCTTTACCAAAGAGCTGCGTCCCTTCGTGGAGAGCGCCGATCTGGTAATCGTGGCCGTGGGCAAGCCTAAATTCCTCAACGGCAGCTGGATTAAGGAAGGCGCGGTGGTCATCGACGTGGGCATTAACCGCACTCCCGAGGGTCTGTGCGGCGATGTGGACTTTGACGTGGCAAAAGAGCGCGCCGCGTATATCACGCCCGTCCCCGGTGGCGTCGGTCCCATGACCGTGGCGACTTTAATGGAAAACACCGTCGAGGCCTGGGAGCGGCACTTAGGCTAAACCTTCTCTGCACTTACGGGGAGTGCTTTCCCCGTAAGGCTCCTCCTTTACCCTGTCCTCAGGCCTTTTTCTTAAAGGACATGCGGGCCACGGGCGGCTTTTGCGCAGACGGCAGGGCCTGCGCGTCAGCCTGGCCCTGTCCTCCCTGCAGAGCGGCAACACGGGCCTTGGCGTCATTGATGAGAATCAGCGACAGACGGCGCAGCTCCTCAAGCGAAGCGGCAAAGGGGATGATCTCCTTCATGCCCTGCTGCAGGAAGGTGTCTAAATGCGGCTTAATCATGATGGCCTGATCAATGCGCGCGTCCGTTCCCTGATGATAGGCACCGATGGAGATAAGCTCACGGTTTTGCGTGTACTGCGACATACATTGCCGTATGGTGCGCGCCATCACCATCTGTTCTTCCGAGACGATGGCCGGCATGACACGGGAAATGGATTTCTCGACGTCAATGGCGGGGAAATGGCCGGAGTCGGCTAACTCACGCGAGAGCACGATATGTCCGTCAAGGATGGCACGGGCCGAGTCGGCGATGGGATCCTGCAGATCATCACCTTCCACCAGCACCGTGAAGATAGCGGTAATGGAACCCTGCCCCGCCCCGCCGTTACCGGCTCTCTCCACAAGCGCCGGCAGCTTGGCGAAGACTGAGGGCGGATAGCCGCGGGTGGCCGGCGGCTCTCCCACCGAAAGCGCGATTTCGCGCTGCGCCATGGCGTAGCGGGTTAGGGAATCGATTAACAGCAGGACATTGCGTCCCTGATCGCGAAAGTACTCGGCAATCGCCAGCGTGGTTTCGCAGCCTTTAAGACGCATTAAAGGCGAGGCATCCGCGGGGGCGGCAACGACCACCGAGCGGGCCCTGCCCTCCTCGCCTAAGATATCCTCAATAAACTCACGCACCTCACGGCCGCGCTCGCCAATCAGCCCCACCACCACGATATCGGCGGTGGTACCGCGGGTCATCATGCCAAGGAGCACCGACTTGCCCACGCCCGAGCCTGCGAAGAGGCCCATACGCTGTCCCTTGCCTAAGGTGAGCAGGGCGTTAATTGCGCGCACGCCGACATCTAAGGGCTCGCGGATGGGAGTGCGGGCCATGGGATTGACCTTGTGGGGATGAAAATGGGTATGCGCCTGTTCCGTGTGCAGAGAACCAAGACCGTCTAAGGGCTCTCCCAGGGGATCGATGACGCGCCCGAGGAGATGATCGCCATAGGGAAAGGCGTTGACGCGGGTCTTGGGCCGCACGCGGGCTCCGGGCAGTATCCCCTGCATATCTCCCGTGGGCATAAGGTAGATGAGATCGCCCGCAAAGCCCACTACCTCGGCGTCTAACACCCCGTAGGCGGTGTCGATTTCACAGAGCTCCCCGACCGCCACCTTAAGTCCCGTGGCCTCAAGGGTCAGTCCCACCACGCGCGTGAGCCTGCCGTTAAGGCGCGGCGGGACGTCCTCCCCGGGAAGCTCCACGGACTCAAGACGGTTTAACAGCGCGTTCATGCTTTTCGCCCCGGAATAAAGCCCCCTTTGGGTACGGGACGGGCCGGAGCACTCTCCGCCATGGCTGCGGCGGCGAAGGGATCATCGGGCACGGCGATGGAGCCGTCCGGAGCAGGAGGCGTATCCTGAGGAGCCTCAGCAGGCGGCACCGGTGCGCTCTCCTCCTCACCGAGACGCTGTCGTATCACGCCTTCGAGGGCGCTCAGATCAGGCGGCGGCGCGAGGGGCTTTTGCGGCAGCTCGTCATACTCGGGTGCGCCCTCGATACTCTCGCGGCGCGTGCGCTCCACCACGCCCTGGGCATTGGTTAAAAACTTCTCCACTAAAGCGTCCAGACGTGCATCCACCTTAAAATCCACGAGACTTAAACGGTTTTCCACCTCGACGTCACCTGGCGTCAGATCCTCGCGGGTCTTTACCTCCCAGTGCTGCGCGTTAAGATAATCGCGCCCCAGCGTGGCCAGGAGCAGCGCTTCATCATCAGGATGCAGATAGAGCGTCGCGCCCTTAACGGCGTCGGGCAGTAATTTGAGGCATTCCCCGATGGCATACTGAAGGTGCTCGGGATTGCTCTTTAATTCCGTATGCGTGATGACACGCACGAGGCGCGTTACCATATCCATGATCTGCGAGGTTACCGCTGCGTTAATCTCCCTTAAGGGATTGGCGAGCATATCCCCAAGGTGCGCCAGACGGCTTACCTGACTTTCCACGAGATCACGGGAATTTTCAAGGCCCTCGGCCTTGCCCCTGGCAAAGCCTTCCTCGCGTCCCTGAAGCTCACCCTGCGCCTGTCCCTCTTCAAGGCCCTGGGCCAGTCCCTGTGCCCGCCCTTCCTGCTCTCCTTTGGCAAAGCCCGCGTCATAGCCCTGCTTCAGGCCTTCCGCATGCCCCTCACTAAGACCTTCTTCATAGGCGGCCTTACGTATTTCCTCCACTTCCTCCGCCGTAAGCCTGTGCTCCTGCGCCTCTTCCTCGGCCTGACGGCGCGCCTCTTCCTCGGCGGCCAGCCGCTCGGCCTCCTTACGGGCCTCTTCCTCGGCCTGCTTCTTTTTCTGCAGCGCAAACCACCCGCCCGTGGGATAGCCGATGGCATTCGTGGACACTTCCTTCCCGTCATCCATCATCGGCCAGTGCAGAGGCGTGAAGGCCGAGGCTTCCTTAGGCTCTAACAGCGCGGCGCGCTTTTTTGAATAGCGTTCGTCGGTACGCTCCTCAAAGGAGTGAAAGATATCCTCCTCATCCACGTCGGTGATGATCTGCGGATTGAGATCATTGGGCCGCTTTGCGTTATCGCTCATAGCTCACCTACACGAAGTCCTCTCCACCGCCACGCGTCAGCATGATGGTACCCTGATCGGCCAGACGGTGCGCAATGGTGAGGATCTCCTTCTGCGCCGCCTCCACATCCGAGAGTTTGACCGGTCCCATCGAGGCCAGATCTTCCTTGAGGGCAGCCGAGGCACGCGAGGACATATTGGTATAGAACTTCTCGCGCAGCTCCTCGTCCGCGCCCTTGAGGGCCTTTTCGAGCACCTCGTTGGGCACATCGCGCAGCAGGGTCTGAATGGAGCGGTCGTCCACATCGGCAAGATTCTCGAACACGAACATGAGATCCTGGATCTGCTGTCCCATCTCCTTGTCCTGTCCCTGAATGGCTTCCATGAGAGCCGTCTCGGTAGTGGTATCGAGGAAGTTCATGATATTGGCCGCACTCTTTAAGCCGCCAATCTTGGCCGTCTGGGCACCGGCGGAACCTGCAAACTGCTTTTCCATGATCTCGTTTAATTCCTGTAAGGCCGCCGGCTGCACTTCCTCAAGGGTGGCAATGCGCATAATGAGATCAAGACGCACCTGCTCGGGGAACTGACTTAAAATCTGCGCGCTCTGCTCGGGCTCGAGGTAAGAAAGCACAATGGTCTGGATCTGCGGGTGCTCATTCTGAATGATGGTCGCCACCTGACGGGCATCCATCCACTTGAGGGCATCGAGGCCCTGCGACCCGGTACCCATCTCAATCTGATCGACAAGGTTATTGGCCCTGTCCTCACCTAAGGCCGCGATGAGGGCGTTCTTCACGAAGTCGGAGCTGCCAAGGCCGATATTGGAGTGACGCGTAATCGAGGTTAAAAAGGATTTATGCACCGCATTCACGGTATCAAGATCAAAATCGGAGATCTCCGCCATGCGGATACCGAGTTTCTGCACCTGCTTGGGCTGCAGATTGCGGAAGATCTGCGCCGCGTCCTCCTCCGAAAGCGACAGCATCAGGATGGCGGCCTTATCAAGACCGCTTAACTGTTCTAAGGCCGCCTTTTCATCATCGGACAGCTCCAGACCCGTCGCTCCCGAGGGGGCGGGCATGAAACCGGGCGTCGCCGTTGCAGGCGCTAAATTCTGTCCGTTCTGACGGGCAGGGGCCGGCGGATTTTTGACATTATCGGTCATGACTTACTCCTTAAGCCTTTTTCTTGCTGTCAGCGAGATCGGAGTTAATCCAGTCGCGGATCACCTCAGTGGATAACTGCGGCTCATTAGACACTAAGGTACGCACGGCCTTCAGCAGATCCTCGTTGCGTCTTAAATTGGGCAGCTCGATACCGCCGTCACGGTTAATGGAGTACACCTGATCGGCCATATCCGAGCGCTCGGCAATGAGATTGAGATCGTCATTGCCCTCCAGCGCGCTCTCATTGTCAAGATCGGCCTCGTCGAGAGCCTGATCCTCCTCGCTCTTACCCTTGATAAGACGGTTGATCATGGGACGGATCACGAAAATGACGAGGATGAGCACCACGATGACCGCGCCCACGATGCGCACGATGCGGTAGAAGCTCTCCTGCTGCCACCACGGCAGTACCGGCTTTTCCTCCGCGTGCGGGAAGGACAGCGTCTCCACGTTGACGATATCTCCGCGCCGCTCGTCAAGGCCTAAGCCGCCGCGTACCAGATCAGCGATTTTGTCGAGATCCTCCTGCGGCCGCGGCACCCACGTCACTACCCCGTCAGGCCCCACCTGACGCAGGTAATCCACCGCCACGGACACGGTAAGGCGCGACACGGTATTGGTCGGGCGCGTCGTGTGACGGATAGTGGTATCCACCTCGTAATTGCGCACCGCCTCGCGGCTTTCCTGATTCTGACTGTCAGCGCCGGTAGCTCCCGTCGCCGTTCCGTCCCTAAACTGCTGCGGAATGACGGCATTAGCCGGCGGCTGATTGGACAGAGAACCCGGCACCCCGTAAGGATTGGTCTCCGGCTGCGCGCCGCTTTCCTCGCGTAAGGTCTCCGAGCGCACCGCCTGATTGTCGGGATTGAAAATCTGCCGTGTCTCCTCCTCAACGGTGGTATCGAGCGTCACGTCCACCTCGGCGGAGTAATTGCCAAGTCCCAGCATCGGTGCGAGGATGGAATCTAACTTGTCGCGGTACTGCGCCTCACGCAGGGTTCTGAGCTCAAATTCCTTCTGCAGCTTATCCTCGCCGGCTGCGTTCGTGGCCTGATTGCTTAAAAGCCGTCCCGTCTGATCGGTCACCGTCACGTCCTTGGAGAGGAGATTGTGCACCGATGAGGCCACCATAAAGCGGATGGAGTTCACGGATTCCGGCGAAAGATAGGCGCCGTTGCGCAGGGTCACAACCACGGCCGCTGACGGACGTCTCTCGGCACGCGCGAAGACGTTTTCCTTAGGAATGGCTAACAGCACCGTCGCGTGCTCCACTCCGTCAATACGCTCAATGGCACGGGCTAACTGCACCTCGCGCCCGTGCTTGATTCTCTCGCCCTCAAGGCGCTGTGAGACACCAAAACCCGAGTCCGTCATGATGATGGAGTCGCCCTCGTCCGTCACCTCCTCGGGCACCGCGATCCCGCGGCGCAGCATCAGCTCACGGATCTGCGCATAATCCTCCACCGGCACGGTAATGCTCTCCGCACCGTTTAAACGGTAGTCAAAACCCTCCGTATCCAGAAAATCGAGAATGGGACCTATCTCGGTGGGCGTATAACGTCCTAACTCACGGTAGGCGGGCTCGGAACTGCTACCGCCCGACTGCAGGCTTATCATGCCGAAAATCGCTCCGGCAAGGAAAAGTACCAGCAGGCCTAAGATGACAATACGGCGCAGAATTTCCCCGTTACGGAAGAAATCGCCGAAGCGGGAACGGCGTTTTTCCGCAGTGGCAGAACCCTCGGGGACGGCGGGAGCCGTGGAGGCGTTATCCCCCTCCATTTCAGCTAAACCCTGCGCGGAGCCTCCGTTCTCCTGCTCAGGCAGTGCCGGCGGCGTAGCGGAGGTAGCGGCACCCCTCGCGAGTGGAAATTCCTGCTCAGACATGTCTTTTTCCTATTACTTAAATCTGCATCTGCATGATGGTCTTATACGCATCCACCATTTTATTACGTACCTGCAGCGTTGCCTCAAAGGAAATACTCGATTTCTGCGAGGCTAACATCACGTCTGCGAGCGACACCGAGCGATCGCCCACGTCAAAGCGTGACTGCATTGAGGAGCTCTCGTTTTGCAGAATATTGACGTTCTCAAAGGCCCTGGACAGCATCGCGGCGAACTCGCCTACGCTGTCGTTAGCCGTCGGCCCCTCAATGAGGCCGTTGTCCTGTACGGCAGGAGTAGTGCCCTGCACGGAAAGACCTGCCGAAGAGAGCATCTCTTCCTGAGCCTTAGCCGGATCCGGAGTGCTTACCTGCAGGCTCTGCATCTGCTTTTGCATCTGCGAAAGGGCCTGCACCATCGACGCGCCGGAAAGAGAACTGCCAATACCCGCTAACATAAACACCTCTGACGTAATTTTGACGTAATTTAGGGTTCCTAACCCTTACTACTCAAAAAACGTGCCAGGTGTTACGCAGAAGGAGTTTTTTTCCTCTTACCCTATTCTAGCAGGGCAGGAAGTCACTGCCCATGCTCTTTACGCTTTCGCACTCAGGATACTGCACAGCTGTCTCATACCCCTGAGAAGTGCGGCATTCATCAGGCCAGATAGCGGCCTAAAACTTCGCCCCCCTGACGGGCTGTAATCGCAGCCACTTTACGGGTTGCCGAGCACACCACTATGGAATAGCGGGTAAGTCTGGCCTCAGGAAGCTCCTCTCCGTAAGAGCGCTCCTCCATCTGCTGCGAAGCCTCAGAAAGTTTAGCTGCGACCCTGTCTGGCGTAGATGCTACCTTAAACTCAAAGACCACTCTCTCCCCGTTGAGGCTGATTTCCAGATCCGAGCGTCCCTTAGCATTGACCTTTTCTCTGCATACCGGAATAAGGTGCATACAGCATCCCACATACAGGGCGTCCCTTAACAGGGCTTCCTTACGGTAAATCTGAGAATCATACGAATAGGTGTTGTAGAGCAGCTCCAGTCTGGAGGCAAGTTCTGACAGATGAGCGTAGTCGTGCAGCGTTCCCAGCAGTGCATCAAAAAAGCCTGCCACCTCCTCAGGATCTCTGCGATACATCACCCTCGTGTAAAGTTTAGCTAAGGAGGACTCGATTTCGTGATTAGGCAAGGTCAGTACCAGACGCTGCGGATATTTTCTGTCGAACGCGTCCTTTATGGTCAGATAGCCGAGATAAAACAAAAGAGCCGGGGCATTCACCTCGTTAAACTCGGGAACAAACTTAAGCGAGGAGATACTGATGTAGGTATCCTGATGCAGACTGTCGAGCATTTTAGAGAGCAGCGGCCCCTCACTGGAAAGACTTTTCTCAAGAAAATAATCTTTTAGATACTCACTCAGATCCCCGCTTTCATACCAGTACTCACCAAACGAGCACAGCGGATCTCTAAAGAGCCTTAAAATAGACCAGTTGTTGTAAACCTTCTGCTTTCCAAAACAGTCAAACGAGTACCCATCATAAAAGAAGCGGATTTTACTGATGACCTCATTATCGCTGAGCTGATAGATTTCCTGAATATGCCTGAGGTACGGAGCAAAATACTGCTGCAGTTCCTCTTCCGTGTAACCGAGGAGAGTGCTGTATTTAGGATCGAGGCTTACATCGGTAAGGAAATTCAGACATGAATACTCATCGCTTAGGGTATTGCGTGTAATACCGCTGAACATCATGAAACGGCAGTACTTAGCCAGGCTTTTAACCGTTGTGAAAAAAGCTTTCATGACATTGAGTACGTCAGCACGCAGTGCCGGATCCGCAAACTGGGCCCGCACAGGACAGTCATACTCATCCACTAAAATCACCACGTCGCGGCTAAGCGACAGACGCACAAATTCGTTCAGAGCCGTAATCGGATCTTCATCCGGCAAAGTTGCGGTATTTAGTCCATTCTGTTCTGCAGCCTGTCTTAACAGGGATACCAGGGAACGGTTAAGGGACTGCACTGAGCTTAGATTAATCCCGCTTAGATCGAGATACAGTACGCAACATAATTCCTCTTTCCAGAGTTTTGCAATTTCCAGATCCGTAAAATACCTAAGTCCATCACGAAAGAGACTTTCTATTGTAGAGAGCAGTAAGCTTTTACCAAAGCGGCGCGGCCTCGTTAACAGACAGAACCGGTCTTCGTTCACCAGTCTGTAAATCAGAGCGGTCTTATCGACATAGATCCTGGTTCCTGACTGCCTCAGACGCCTGAAGCAGGTTTCTCCTAACGGCAACTCATATGCAACACCCCTCATACCTACCTCTGCAACTCAGGAAAAGCCCACGCCTCTTAACCACAACCAGAATAGCATAGTCAGGGAAGAAATCAGCCATCCCTCAGTACAGACTTTAAGGCTGCATCTCCGCCCTGGAAAAACGGATCCCCTGAGGGATCCGTCTCCATTGTTTACATAGCCGTGAGTGGCGTTACCATGAGCGGGTCTGGACGCCCTCTTCCGTGGCATAGAGCACCACATTGGCCTTGCGGTGAGCAAAAAGGCCCACCGTCACCACGCCTGGGATGGCGTTAATAAGATCCTCGGTCTTTCCGGCATCGGGGATCATGAAGTCATGACAGTCAAGAATATTGCAGCCGTTGTCGGTGATGCAGCCTGCGCGCAGCACGGGACGGGCCCCCAGGGCCGTCAGGGTGCGCGACACCTGACCTATAGCCATGGGAATGACCTCCACGGGCAGGGGGAAGCGGCCTAATTGCTCAACTAACTTCGACTTATCCACGATGCAGATGAACTTCTCGGCCATGGAGGCTAAGATCTTCTCGCGCGTCAGGCAGGCACCGCCGCCCTTGATCATCTCAAAGGCGGGATTGACCTCGTCCGCCCCGTCAATGTAGCAGCCGTAAGGCTCGCACTCATTGGGATCAAGCACCCGCACCCCGATACCCTTTAAGAGTTCGGTGGTTTTATTGGAGCTTGAAACCGCGGCATCCACCTTCACTTTATAGCGTGCAATAGCCTCAATGAACTTGACCACGGTGGAACCGGAGCCCACGCCCAGAATTCCATCCTTAGGAATGTAATCGAGGGCCGCTTTCGCCACCATCTCCTTGAGTTCATCCTGTGTCATGAAGAGATCTCCTTTTGTCCTGAATGGAGCTATTTTACGGTGATCCTGGCAAAGCGGCGTTTTCCGACCTGAAAAACGTGAGTGCCATCGGCAATTTGAGCCTCCTTGCTCTCAACGGCCTCGCCATCAACACGCACCGCGTGCTGCCTAATCATGCGCAGGGCCTCGGAAGTGGTCTCGCACAGACCGGCTTCCTTTAAGAGATTGGCAAGCGGCAGGCGCTCCAGCGTCACCTCCGGCATGTCCTCAGGCAGAGCGCCCTTGGCAAACTGATTTAAGAAGGCTGTCACGGCGGCATCGCCGGCTTCCTGCCCGTGATAGCGGGCGACGATCTCGCGGCCCAACTCCAGCTTGGCGTCGCGCGGGTTCATTTCGCCCGAGGCACAGCGACGCTTTAGATCCTCAATCTCGTCCACGGCCCTGAAGGACAGCAGATCGTAGTAATTCCACATCAGCTCATCGCTTAAGGACATGATCTTGCCGAACATATCCTGAGGCTCATCGTGGACGCCAATGTAATTACCGGCCGACTTGGACATCTTCTTGACGCCGTCAAGACCCACTAACAGCGGCATCATGAGCACACACTGCGGCTCCATGCCCGCGTCCTTCTGCAGTTCACGGCCCATGAGCAGGTTAAATTTCTGATCGGTGCCGCCTAACTCGATATCCGCGTGCAGCGCCACGCTGTCGTAACCCTGGAAGAGCGGATACAGGAACTCGTGAATGGCAATCGGCTGCCCTGACTGATAGCGCTTGGTGAAATCATCACGCTCTAACATTCGCGCCACGGTTAACTTGGAGGCGAGGCGGATGGTGCCTTCGGCCCCTAACTTCGATAACCACTCGGAGTTATAGCGGATCTCGGTCTTGCTGCGGTCAAGCACCTTGAAGGCCTGCTGCGCGTAGGTCTCAGCATTGTGCATGATCTGCTCACGGGATAACTGCGGGCGGGTGGCGTTCTTACCTGAGGGATCGCCCACTGCGGCGGTAAAGTCACCGATAAGCAGCACCACCTTGTGGCCTAATTCCTGGAAGGTGCGCAGCTTGTTCAGGATCACGGTATGCCCGAGGTGGATATCAGGGGCGGTGGGATCCATGCCTAACTTGACGATAAGCTGACGGCCGCTTTCGAGCTTGGCCTTTAATTCCTCAACGGGGATGATCTCAGAGACACCTCTTGAGATCTCACGTAATGCCGCATTAACGTCGGTCATCGCTGTCCTCTTTAACTCATAAACACGGTATAAAACACGTAAAAACGTGAGCCATTATAACCGCTGCAAAAAGAAAGTGGATGAAGGAAAATCGCATACGTGACTCTCTCTTTAGCCTCTCCCTCTTATATCCCCCACCGTATTTCAAGAAATCTTACGCGATTTCAGAGGCACATACTTTACCGAGTAACTATTGCCGGTCTTCAAGCTCTACTTTTTTATCGTAGCTACACGAGACGTTCTCCTGGGTCAGTCATCTGCACATACAAAGATACATGTATCCAGTCCTTTGAAGCGCTTTCTACAACGTCTCTCAAGAGTAAATCCGGCAACATTTCCGCAGACCTTACAACATCGGTTTTATCATGCTCTCAATAAAACTAATCTCTTCATCTGTAAGTTTATATCTGGTATACAGCTCATCATCCGTCCAAACCTTAGACATGTCCAAAATTGGTACATCAGCAAAACTTGATTTGGTAATATGTTGCGTTGTTACCAACAGTGACAACATGAAGCGCACAAACTTAGTCTTAAGATACTGAAGAAGATTCCTTGCACTGGTTTCATCATCAAACACATCAACCACAAGATAAGTCTCAGTGCACACAGCATGAGGAGGCAGTATTTCGATAGTAGATAAGATTCGCCGTTGACCGTTTTTATCTGCCCGACCAGCATGGTCGTAGGATAAGTACGAAATGATAACTTTCCATTTGTCGACCCACTCTAAAGACCCCGTTACCAATTCTCTTCTAAACGGACCAGTTCCTTTATTGCAGCGCAGTATCAGATCTCCATCCTTAGTTGGAACTACATTGGTTGTTAGGCCAAACGGCTTTCTTGGGCTTACTCTGGATGCATAAAACTCTTTAGTATGCTGTTTTACCTTATTGAGAATGGTCAGCGCCTGAGGATGACGGACAAAAATGCTGTTCTCATTGAGTTTGCGTAGCGTTTGCTGAATTGAGCCATTGTGATTGGTAAGCACACGGCAACCGCCAGTACCATCGTAAAGCCTGTTCCATAAGAAATAACAGATCCCGCCAGCAATATCTACGCCTTTGAAGCAGTCATTAGAGTCAGAGAAGTCAAACAGCTTCTGAATGCGGGGATCCTGCAGCATGCTTTCGCGAAACTTTTCTAAGCCACGACCGGCACTGTACCAGCGTGCAGGGATGATCATCGAAACATAGTCAGGTTTAAGGTTGCGCGCCAAATCAACAAAATGATTGTAGACGGGCGTGGCACTGGCTTTGCTTCCCCCATCAGGGATCTGATAAGGTGGATTACCCACTACTGCGTTAAACTGCATGATTGGACTGTCTCCTTTGTTCCAGAAGCTAGATTTGTGAAGCTTAGCGGTAAAGTGCTGTAAGTCATTCTTAATAGTGTCGATCAGATGGTTGAAGTAAACAGCATTTACAGTTACATTTCTATATCCGATAAGTGTGCGAATGGTAATCTGTCGCGCCATGGGGGTCTTACAGAGCACGAAGACGTTTTCCTTTACTGTGCTATCCCAAAGTTCCCGTTGTTTGTCATCAGTCAGTTCTTCGGTGCAAAAAGCACAGCGACTGCGGAATATACTGTACGTTACGTACAGGGGATAAAGTCCTGTCTTGGAATTAATCTCAAGAATGCGGGCCTTAGGATTGGCAAAGGTATCCGCGGTTTCCTTACCGCGATCGACAAAGCGGGGTTCACTCAAGACTTTTTCGTGGTGGTCATCAAAAAAGTCGTAACCACCCAGACAGTCGCTAAGGTGCATATTGACCACACGCCACGGAGTCAGGACAGTTTCTTTATCCGGATTTTTGAAGTAGGAGAAAAGCTCCGTGATCTTCTTGACCCGTTCCAAAGGTGAATAGGAGTCGGCGTTCTCTGCAATAGCACGGATCCTGCGACTGGCGGCCACAAAGACATCAGGGTCATAATACCTGATAAAATCTCGGAACATCTCCTTTGTGACACCATTAGGCATGAACTCGTCCCAGGAGGTATCATCCACAATCTTTATCAAACTTTCCATGGTGATATCTTCATCCATGGGGATGTTGGCACCATAAATCATAAGCGGCATGCGGATGGATATCCCGCGCAAGATGGAAATGGCTTCTTTTCTCTTCTTTTGCCTTTCCTTTTGCTCCTGTCGGAGCTTTTTTTCTTCTTCGGACAGGTTGCGTGGCGGTTTTTTATCATCCTTGGCGTTATGCTCGTGCTTTTCATCCGTAAAGCCCTGATCATTGATATCGATTTCATCAATTCTCTGAGTAGGCCTAGACGAGCCTACTATCTTTCCAAGTTTTTTAAAACGCTCATACTCTAAGTTATCTAGCTGCAGCAGTTCATCGTTATACAGATTGTTGTCATCAAAACCGCTCAATACTGCGCGCTCTGCGTAAGCTCTCTTTAATTGCTGCAGCAAGCGGCTAGTGTCGTAGGGTTTCATCTTCGTACCGCTTACCGCAATAACAGAACAGTAGTTCAAAAACTCGCTCATGATGGCGCGATCAGATGGCTTGGTTTTACCAGCCTTAGTCTTGGAAGACAGAGCCGCTGCTTCAGCCACCATCTTCAGCGTACGGTCAGGGGCAAAATCGAACGCGTAACAACCGCGCTTAACTCTTCCATCCTTGTTACAGGGTGACTGGACACGGAAAATGGTCTGCAGGTAATTGGCAGCCGAGGTGGAGTATGAGCCTGCGAGCATAAATACAGCAGTCCATTCTGGAACCGTGACTCCGGTGGTTAACCTGCCGCAGGACAGAGTAATGGTATAGCCGTCACTACCAGCGAAATCAATGGCATCGCGTACCTTCTTAAGAGCATCATCGGAACTTTCCTCTTCATCACCATCACCGGCTACATTGACGATATCAAACATTCCAAAAACAGGATGTTGTTTAAGAAGCCGACTTAAGGCCCGAGCCTCTTTTACCCCCGGTACCACCCACAGTGCATGACGGAACAGAGCACGGTATTCATCGTTGGCATACGGATAATAGCTGTCAGGATCATCCCTTGTTATCAGATTAAGAAAACTCTTAACATCTACTTCGTGTACAAAATCCCCTGTCTGCGCCCCAAGAGGCATCTCCTTATGGTCATAACGGATGTCTCCAGTCCATACTCTGAAGAACTCGCGGAAATTAAAGGCCTTATCCTCAAGCTCCACATAGCTTTTATCCGTAAGAATTTTTCCTAGGTCGTAGGTATAGATATTAAGCTCAGGCAGTTCATCATAAGGGTTTGAATCACCAAAGTGCTCTTCATACCATTGTGCTTTGCTCCTCTGCTCCATGACATAGTCCCAGACAAAGGTGCTTTCTTCATCATAGTCTCTGGCAATATTGAAAGGCGTACCAGAAAGAGCAAGCAATTTGGTGTGGTAACCATCACCTTCCTTAACGATATTTTTGATGACCTCATCACCTAGGTCAGTGGTAGTTCCTTCATGGGCTTCGTCAACGATCACCAGATCCCAGTGTTCTTGAAACACCGCATCGTTCTTATCAAATTTGCCGCCTACAGCTGAGGACCCCCTGAGATCCTGCAGTGATGCAAAGTAAATGAAATCCTTGCCGCTGTCGATCAGCTTTTCAACATCATCATTTCCGTGACCTCTTGAACCGTAAATTATTTCCTTATCTGTGAAAATTTTATTGAAATCTTTGTACCAGCCATCATCCACTACTGGCCTGTGAGTGACGATTATGGTCTTTTTAAAGCCGGATTTCTTGATCAACTGCAGTGCTGTAAGTGTCTTGCCAAAACGCATCTTGGCATTCCAGAGCATGCGATCTCCGGTTTTAAAATGCTTGAAGGTTTTATCAATGGCTTCTTGTTGTTCAGGGCGGAAGACTATAGGAACAGGCTTCTGGTCTTTAGGAAGGGCTATACCTGACAGATTAGTCTGACTTTTCTTAACTGCCTCAATGGCTCTTATGACGGTGTCTAAATCCACCTCAAACCATTCGATCCCGCCCTTGTCACCGACCCCATGAGGTTTTTTGCGCTCAATATTGGAATTTAAGAGAACACGGTGGACATCATGATCGTGAAAAGCTTCGATTACGATCTGGCCTTTTTCATTTTTAACCGTACGAGTTGCAAGTTCCGTATACAAAAGCTCTACCGCAATTCCGGCGGTAGAGGTGTACTGCCGGATGCGTTTAAGTGCCGCATCTTTTAGTTCTTCGCTGTTGGGACTCAGGGAATCAATAGAAGTCTCCGGTCTGATGGTCGTTTCACCAATCTTCAGAAGACCCTGATGGGCATCATCATGGATAGCAAAAACGTAAATCAGCTTATACTCAAAAGCATTACCAAATCGGGATTTCATTACTTATACCCTTTGATCAGAGAATAATATTGCACGATCTCTTTGGTGCGCCAGTCTTTAATTTTACACGGAGTGCTCTCTAAGCAAAGAATCTTCATCTCAGTTTCTTCATACGAATCAAAAATTGAGGCTTGATAACCTTGTCTTTGCAGTGCATAAAGCGGTGGCCTATAGGTGGTTCCATCCATTTGCCACAAATTCCATGAGATGATGGTCGCTATCTTTTGCAGTTCATTAATGGTAGGGTCGCGTTTTAATACATATCTTAGATTATCAATAAAGGTATAGAGCAAATTCTCTCTGGCAATGAGAAGGTTATCTCCCTGATACTCAAAACCGTAAATACTCTCAAAGGCGCGAAAAGCCCATTTCAGCCATTCCTTTTCATCGGAGGCATTCTCATTGACTACACGCAGTTTGCGATCCAGCAAGCCAATTCTAGATGGGAGATCGATGATCTCTGCCGTCACCGTATCGTATCGGCTCACCAGATAAGGAGCCTCACCACAGGCTATTTCCAACCTGCGCGCATCCACATAGTTTTTCCAGTCGCGCCTTTTATCTTTCGGGAAGCTAATCTTCTTCGGATTAACTGTCCAGCTGTTTGAGAGCTCTGTATTGAAAGATCCACTGTGACCAAACCATTCGTCGTCGATAAGATTATTCTGTGCATTGCAAATCCATGAAGGGGTAAAAACCTCTGCCTTTTCCCTGGTGCGCAAAATCTGCTTCTCTAATGCCTTAGCAGATCGGGGCTGAATTACCTTGGAGTGTCTGCCGGTGATGACACTAGGAAGGATTTGATCTGTAGGCGCAAAGCGTTCCCCCAGATAGCTGTAGTCAGAGGTTGCCCAGATAATATTTTTTTCAGTGGTTCTATCTTTAAGGAGAATATTAAGCAAAGCCGCATTGTACTTTAAGATTCCTTCTTCCAGTACATCCAGTTTTTCCAGAAATGGCATATCCGGCTTGCTCCAGTAGAGATGTTTTTGAACCAATCTCTTCATTCACACATCGAGAAAGACTTTTGGCTAAAGCACTTCCTCAGATGGATTTCAGAAGAATTGCATTGCAGAATGGGAGTGAGTTCTGATGCATCTCGTTCTGCACAATTAAAGAGCCGAAATTAGTTTCTTATTCCTCCGACCCTCTAATCTCATTATACCGTACCAAGTGCGATGTTATTAAAATTACCTTACTAATGCAATCCAGAGCGCTCTTTGATTTTCATCTTTTGAATCAATCCTGTATATTTTGGTTCTGTTAATACAAAAACCATATGGTATCAGTTACTTTCACCTAAGTGCATTTTTATGGTCATGTCACATAACGCAAGCAATGTCAAAAGTAAGCGGTTTTTAACTCTTGATAAAATTACGCATAACGTATCAAGCATACCTTAACGTAGGCAAGAAAGGAGAATTAATGCCATTAGAAGTGCAGGATTTATGATAATCGGATAAACACCTGCGAGTTGTATAAAAGAGAAGCCTAAAAACTCGCAAAAATCACTAACCTGCACCATTAACACATGAATCATTGTTAGAGGAACGGGGCGGATCCCAGAGCTAACTCTTGCTTTACTCCAATAACTTCAAGGCACGGTAGACAGGCAACATGCCAAGGAAGCGCTCAGCCTGCAGCAGGGCCTCCTTCATGCCCTCGGGAGAGTCAGAGGGAAGAGATCGGTCCTTAACCGTGACAGTAGCACCGATCTGCGTCAGGACGGTCACAAGATACCGGGCTAAAGGATCGGTTTCAAGGGGAATGGTGCCTGAATCCGCGCCGAGGATTAACAGCTGCTGCATCTGCGAGACCCCGATACCGCCGCCGATGACGGGAGAGGCCAGGACGTCTAATGCGTCCCTCCCCGTGGCGCGGCTTAGGATGCGGCCGTTAAGGCGCTGACACTGTCTGACGAGCGCCTCGTCATAACTCTGTGCGGCGCGTACCGAGCCCTTGCCCATGAGAATGAGGATGGCAGACACCAGGGAGCCGTAGTTCACTCCCGCGGAAGCGGTACGCTCGAGAATTTCGCCCAGGGTATGTGGAGCGTAGTCGGAGAGTACCTTGAGAATGGGCTCATAGAGCTCGCCTACCAGTTTAATCTGCCCCAGAGTTCCCTGCGTTTCATACTTAAAGAGCGACAGGGGCTCTAACAGAATGACGGGGAAGGAGAGCAGCTGCTCACGCTGCTCATCCTGCGTCAGCTGACGCACGCCCTTGATGAAGTAATCGCGTCTGAAGCGCGTGTTTAAGAAGAAATCGCGCACCGTCTCACGGAAATCACGGTCCTTAATGGCGGCAAGTTCCGCACGCTGCTCCTTGCTTAAATGGATGCTGTCAATGTTCTCACTGACCGTCGCGCTGACCGCAAACTGCACCTTGGCCTGCTCAAGCGTGGCGGCAAGCTCGTCAAAGTGCCATAAATCCCAGTGTTCGTTTAAGAACTCATGGGCGATGTAATGGGGATCGTTGCCGGCAAGCTTACTGAACTGCGCCTGTACGAGAGGATTTTGCGTCAGGTAGCGCGGATTGCAGGCAAAGAGACGGTCAATGAAGGTCAGGCTGTCCTTCACCGCCTGCTCCTTGCCCTGAGGGGCTCCGTTCAGATCTGCATGGCGCTTGACGAGATGGCGCAGGGGCAACAGCGACAGGAAGCCCGGGTTTACGTTATAGGAAATGTAGAGCACGCCGCCTACAGTCAGCTTTTTGCGGATAAAGGTGAGAATTGCCTCACGCGCGGCGTCGTTAACCCAGGACCAGATCCCGTGCAGGGCGATAAAGTCAAACTGCGGCAACTCGGAATTATTGACGAAATCCTCAAAGGAATCATCGTAAAGATGAACCGTAAACTCTGCGTCCAGGGCAAGGCTCCTGGCAAAATCCACCTGCGAGGGATTAAAGTCCGTGCCATACCAGTGCGTCTTCGAGGAACAGGCGTGAACGTTGATGCTCATGCCCTGACCGAAGCCCAGCTCACAGGCGTTTTTAAACTCTTTCCTGCAGGCGATACCGTTGACAAGGCACAGAAAGCGTGCGTTCAGGGGATTTAATTCAGAGTAGTAACCGTAAGTGTAGAGAATGTCGGTTACGTAGCCACCGGTCCAGTCCATAGTCCTTCCTTATTTACAGACAGATTTACAGACAGTGTAGCAAAAGGAACCGGTGCCGGATGCGAGTAAGCTCACGGCCTGAGGGAAATAGCTTACATGAGAGAGCATCAGGCAAAAAAGCCCTCCTTATGGCAAAGAGGGCATTAAGGCCTATAAGGGCCGCGTCTTCCTAAGTTACAGGCGTCTCACGAACAGGGCACGGATAGCGTTAAGGACCGCGATAATCATCACGCCCACGTCGGCGAAGACGGCGAGCCACATACTGGCAATACCGATGGCCACTAAGAAGAGGCAGGCCACCTTGATACCGATCGCCATCACTATGTTCTGATAGACGATGGCAAGGCACTTGCGGCTAATCTTGATGGACTTGGAGATCTTGAGCGGATCGTCATCCATAAGCACCACGTCTGCCGCCTCAATGGCCGCGTCCGAGCCCATGGCTCCCATGGCAATACCGATATCGGCGCGGCTTAAGACCGGAGCGTCATTGATACCGTCACCGACGAAGGCCAGACGGTGCTTCTCCGGCTCCAGACGCAGCAGAGCCTCCACCTTCTCCACCTTGTCAGCAGGTAAAAGCTCGCTGTAAACCTCATCTATGCCAAGGGAAGATGCCACCTTATCGGCCACCTGTTTCGCATCTCCCGTAAGCATCACGGTCTTCGTCACCCCTGCGCTCTTTAAGGCGCGGATAGCCTCGGCCGCGTGAGGCTTTACGATGTCGGAAATCACGATATGCCCTGCGTATTTACCGTCAATGGCAACGTGAATAATGGTACCGATGCTGTGGCAGGGAATGGCCTTAAGCCCTAGATGCGCCATGAGCTTAGCATTGCCCGCGGCCACCTTATGCCCGTCCACGGCAGCCACGATACCCTTGCCGCTCAGCTCCTGCACCGCACTTACCCGCTCGCGGTCAATCTCCCCGCCATAAGCGCGCTGCAGGCTTCTGGATATGGGATGAGTGGAGGAGCTCTCGGCCAGGGCGGCATACTCGAGTAGCTTCTGTTCCGGAAGAGTATTGTGGTGTACGGCGTTAACCTCAAACACGCCGCGGGTTAGGGTACCGGTCTTGTCAAACACCACGGTCCTGACCTTAGCGAGGGTCTCCAGATAATTGGAACCCTTGACCAGGACGCCCTCACGGCTCGCTCCACCGATACCGGCAAAGAACGACAGCGGAATGGAGATCACGAGAGCGCAGGGGCAGCTGGCCACGAGGAAGGTCAGGGCACGGTACACCCATGTTTCCCACTGCGCGTCAAGTCCCATGCCAAAGGAACGGATGAGAGGCGGAAAAAAGGCCAGTGCCAGCGCGGCATAGCACACGACAGGCGTATAGACTCTGGCAAAGCGCGAAATAAAGGCTTCGGAGCGGGATTTGCGCGAGGACGCGTTCTCCACCAGATCGAGGATTCTGGAGACTGTGGACTCACCGAAATCCTTCGTGGTCTGAATGTGCAGCAGGCCCGTAAGGTTGATGCATCCTGAAATGATTTCATCACCCGTCTTCACCTCGCGGGGGAGACTCTCTCCGGTCAGGGCGGAGGTATTGAGCGAGGACGCTCCCTGCACCACGATACCGTCCAGAGGTACCTTTTCACCCGGCTGCACCACGATGATGGTGCCAATACCCACCTCGCCTGGATCAACCTTAACTAACTGACCGTTCCGCTCGAGATGGGCGTAATCGGGGCGGATGTCCATGAGCGCGCTGATGTTGCGGCGGCTCCTGCCCACGGCGTAGGACTGGAACCACTCACCGACCTGATAGAAGAGCATCACGGCGATGGCCTCAAGATAATCACCGTTTTCATATACGGCAAGAGCGAGGGCTCCTAAGGTGGCTACTGCCATCAGGAAGTTCTCGTCAAACATCTGCCGGTTACTAATGCCCTTCAGAGCCTTATTCAGGATGTCATAACCGATAATGCCGTAATCAATGAGATACACGCCAAGGCGGACATAGCGACCTGCAGGGCCGAAGACCTCAAAAGCCTCCGCTCCCGCCACCTGCAGGCCTAAAAGCAGCCCAGACGCTGCTAAAATGCGCCACAGCATCACCTTCTGACGGCGCACCATCATCGCCTGCGGCCGCCTGCCGATGAGAAGCAGAATCACGGCCAGTAACGCAACCGTCACCAAAAGGCCGTTTACGATATATTCCTGCATCTGAAACCTCTTAACAATTGCTTATTTGTTTAATCGTATATCAAAAATAAAGCCCCGCGCGCTGCCGCGGGGCTCTGTCCTAAAGGAAAATCTCGCAGTCAGGCTCGACTTTCCTGCAGGCCTTAAGCACTTCCTGCATCACGGCCTTAGGCTCCTGACCCTCCTCAAACTCCACGTTCATCTTTAAGGTCATGAAGTTCACGGTGGCGGACTTCACACCGGGGGTCTTACGCGCGGCCTCTTCCATTAAATTGGCACAGTTAGCGCAGTCCACATCGATTTTGTAAGTCTTTTTCATGGTAAACATCCTCATTCATGCCTATAATGTAAATGATTAAACAATCATTTAATTGATTGGTTTAAGGATAGGCAGTCAGCCCTGCCCGTGCAAGAGCGGAGGCGCAGATCCTGCCAAACGGGCTAAAAAAATGCCTTTTCGGGACAAAGTCCCCCCTGAAATACCGAGGACAACCATGACGGAAATAACGCTGCCCCACGCACATGGCACCCTTGAGAACAGGGCGCTGCAGGCCCTTCCTTCCGTTAAGGACTGTGCCGCCGTGGCGGATGTGTTTAAGCAGTTAGGAGACGGCAGCCGCCTCCGGCTCTTCTTTCTGCTCTGCCACAGCGAGGAGTGCGTGATAAATTTAGCATCCCTGCTTAACATGACCTCGCCTGCCATCTCCCATCATTTAAGGCAGCTTAAGGCCGCGGGGCTTATCGTCAGCCGCCGCGAAGGCAAGGAGGTTTACTATACGGCCGCCGCCACCGAGCAGGCCCATAAATTCCATCACATCATAGAATGGCTCTTTAAGCTCACCTGCCCCGCCTCACAGGGAGTAAAGCATGACCGTGACGATCTCTGATAAGCCGCGCCTGTCTCTGCCTGAGACGCGGAAGGGCGCCTTCCTGCACGAGTCTCCTGACGGAACGCCTCCTGAGCTTAGCATCAGCGGCACGGGAGAAGGCCATCTCACAAGCTACCGCGTCTCTGCCTGTGCCGTCGCGACTTATATTGAGCTTTACGGGGACAGCCTTGACTTTGAGCACCCCGCAGCCCACGAAAGCCTCGGGATCTTCTACCTCGCAGAAGGGCGCGTTGGCTGGGAGATGGCGGGAGGTGAGAATGTCTTTTTAGGAGAGGGTTCCCTTACGGTACATCACCGCGCCCTCTGTGCCCGATCGCGCTTTCTGATGCCGCTCCATCACTGCAGGGCTTTCTCACTGACGCTTGATCTCTCCTCGTTAAGTGCGTCCTGCCTTACGCTTTTTGAGGAACTGCATGTTTCTCCTAAAGCTTTTAAGGAGCGCTACGGCGGAGAACGGCCCTGCGCCCTGCCCCCGTCATCAGTCCTTGAAAGGCTGTTTGCCCCGCTTCTGGAGGTAAAATCCTCCCTGCGCGCCCCGCTTCTGAACATCAAGGTGCCCGAAATCCTGTTTTATCTGATAACGAGGGAAGACAGAGCCCCGCCCGCGCACGGCTATCCGCAAAGAGTTACCTCCAAAATCCGCGAAGTGGAGAGCTACCTTAGCTCTCATCTTAACGAGCGCCTGACTTTGGGCGAGGTAGCCGCCCGCTTTGCCATGAACGTCACGACCTTAAAGGAGGTCTTTAAAGCCGTGTTCGGCATCAGCCCCGGCGCTTACCTGAAGCGCTGCCGTATGCAGGAGGCTACGCGCCTGCTTCAGGGGGAACTCTCCATTGCCGGGGTGGCAGCGAAACTTGGCTATATAAGCCAGAGCAAGTTTACGGCCGCCTTTAAGGAGGAGTACGGACTTACCCCTACCCTCTACCGCCGTCAGCTCAAAGAGGGCAGGGATCTCCGAGCTTAACTACAGGAGGTGCAGATTGCGGTAAAGGGGCAGGGAGCTTACGAAACGCTCCGTCTGTCTGCGGATTTCTTCCTTTCCTTCAGCAGAGAGGGCGCCGCAGGACTTGCCGTTCACGTTCAGAGTGACCTTAGCCTTGCTGAAAAGCGCCTGCAGGTAGTTCTCAAGGCTCTCCTGGACGTGTTCTGCTTTCTTTTCAGACAGCGCGCTCACTAAAAGCTGCGGGATCTGTCCCATGAAAACGCCGCTGCCGGTCACGGGGGAGGCCATATAGGAAATACCCTGACCTGAGACGGTGCGCTTCAGGATCTCGCGGTTTAACCCCTGACACTGCCTTATCAGTGCAGCATCACATTCCTGCGCGAGGGCAAGCGAGCCCTTGCTCATGAGAATCACCAGCGCCGAAATCAGCGAGCTGTAATTAATGCCTTTATCCGCGGTCTTCTCAAGGATGTCGCCAATGCGGTGCGGCACGTGATCGGAGAGTACCTCAAGGATGGGCTCATAGACCTTACCCACGAGATTGACCTCGCCTAAGTTGCCCCGCGTCTTATAGGTGAAATACTGTGACGTTCTCCCCACCCTACAGAGGGTGGGGCTTCCTGCTCAAGACCCCTGACGGGGCCAGTATCAACAGGCTATCCCCGCACGCCCGGCGGTTTAACATATTCCTTGCTTCATCTGCTATATTGAGTGCGGAATTTCGGTCACGGCTTTCGTGGTAAGTGCCGCATACGGGACAGGTCCACGACCGCACACTGAGATCTCTGACCGCAGGATTGATTTCCTTACATTTAGAACACATCTGCGAGCCGGGGAAGTAACGGTCAGCCTTTACCAGTATTTTTCCCTGCGCATGAAGCTTATAGGCCAGAAAATTCCTGAACATGCCAAAGCCGTTGTCGTTGACGCTTTTGC
>DVOQ01000046.1 GCA_018713485.1 Candidatus Avisuccinivibrio pullicola | reverse complement strand
GCCGGGGCTGCAGGCTCAGTAATGAGCTGTCACCCGGAACCTGCCGGAGAGCGGCCTGAAAACCGCTCAGCCGGAAGCCCATGAGCTTCAGCTCATGGGAGGAGTTCACCACTATCGCATCCCCTGGCAGCTGATCCCCGTTTACGACTTTCTCTGCCGCTGCGTGCTCTGTGTCTGGCCCTCAAGGGGCAAAGGCCATCACGACCGGATGGTAAGCCTGCTCTACAAGGTAAGGCACTCCCTGCCTCTCACCCACACCGTCTACACCGTCACTGCCGCGTCACAGAAGGCGTACTTGACGTCTCACAGCGCACGTACGGAAACGCTTATCCTCGGCACCTCGCACGCCCTGTTTGGCTATAAGGCCGCAGGAGAGGAGTGCAATCTCGGCGTTCCCTCCTGCGATCTTTACTCCATGGAGCGTCTTTTTGAGCGCGTGCTTCCTGCAGCTCCGGGGCTCAAACGGCTCGTCCTGTTCTTTTCACCTTTCAGCAGCGGCTTTACCATTCAGCGTTCCTCAGTGGCCCTTTTCGTAAGTCCCCTGCTTAATGTGCTGTGGAATATCGGCTATAACCCGCGCGGACGCGTCACG
The DNA here is from genome assembly GCA_018713485.1 of Candidatus Avisuccinivibrio pullicola. Lineage (GTDB taxonomy): Bacteria > Pseudomonadota > Gammaproteobacteria > Enterobacterales > Succinivibrionaceae > Avisuccinivibrio_A > Avisuccinivibrio_A pullicola. Next base: position 16,655 of record DVOQ01000046.1, on the reverse strand, counting down.
GCAGAGTCTCTGAGCAATCAGGAGCAGATGGCTTCCTTTATACGGAATAAGGAAAAAAGTCTTGTGCTGACCCTGGAGGAGATCTGGGGGCTGTTCCGAGCCCTGGTGTTTCCCGCGTCGTGTCAGGATATCCTCCGCAGCAGGGAGAGCCGTGACAGGTACCGGCGTTCCAAAGCCACGGTCGTGCGCTCGTCCCTTGAAAACTCGGAACTGCCCTTTTTCTACGGGATCCTCAGACGCGCCGCCGCGCACGGGATTAAAGTCTATCTCGTGCTCCCGCCCTTTCATGAGGTCTACAGGGAACTTTTTTCCGCTCACTGTTTTTTCAGGCACCTGTCCCTTGCCGTCCGTAACTTTGAGAATGTGGCGGTGCTCGATTATTTCAGTGACGCCTCCTTTGGCGAAAACGATTTTGCCGATCCCGAGCATCTCAATGCGCAGGGCGCGCAGAAACTTACCTTAAAAATCAGAACGGCCATCCGCGCGCTTGAGGATACGCACAAGGCGGGGGTTACGCCCTGAGACGGGGGGCGGTCGCAGAGCGCAGAAAAGAAGGGCGATCCCTTGATCGCCCCTCCTGAGATGATGCGGCTTCCTTAGACTTTAAAGCCGAAGTAGCGGTTGGTGTTGTTGAAGGAAATGTCCTCGACAATCTGACCTAAGAAGTCCATGTCCGCAGGATACATGCCGCGCTCGACCATATCGCCGATGAGATTGCACATGATGCGGCGGAAGTACTCGTGGCGGGTGTAGGAGAGGAAGGAGCGCGAGTCGGTGAGCATGCCCACGAAGTTGCCCAGGACCGACAGGGAGGCAAGGCTCTTCATCTGCGCGACCATGCCGTCGTAGGTGTCGTTGAACCACCAGGCAGAACCCTGCTGGATCTGACCCTGAGCCGCGGTACCCTGGAAGGAGCCGATGGCCGAGCCGATGACGGCGTTGTCCGCGGGATTTAAGGAGTACCAGATCATCTTGGGCAGAGCGTCCGCCCCGGCGAGGGCGTTCATGAGTTTGCAGATCCCCTGGGCGCAGGGACGGTTGTCGATGCAGTCAAAGCCGGTGTCCGCGCCTAACTTGCCGAACATGGCGGTATTGGGGTCACGGATCGCGCCGTAGTGCATCTGCATCACCCAGCCGTATCTGGCGTAGCCCTTGCCTAAGTGGACGAGGATCATGGACTTGTAGGCCTCGACCTCGGCCTCGGTCAGAGTTTCGCCCTTAAGGCCTTTTTGGAAGATCCTCTCTAACTCGTCCTTGGAGACTAAGGTGCAGTAGGCATAATCCACGCCGTGATCGGAGGCCTTGCAGCCCATGTCGTTGAAGTACTGCATGCGCACGTCAAGGGCGCTGAAGAAGTCCTCGCAGGAAGTGATGGTCATGCCGGTGAGCCTGGCGATATGGGCGACGTAGTCGGCGAAACCGGGCTTCTCAATCTTCATGGCCTTGTCAGGACGCCACGCAGGGACGACCTTGGCCGAGCACTTACCCTGCTCGGCGATGACCTTGTGCCACTCGAGGGAGTCACCCGGGTCATCGGTGGTGGCGATAAGCTTCACGTTCGATCTGCGGATAATGCCCTGGACGCGGAAGTCATCCTGCTTTAACTTCTCGTTGCACTCGTCCCAGATCTCCTTGCAGGTCTTTTCAGACAGGGTTTTGGTGATGCCGAAATAGCGCTGCAGCTCGAGGTGGGTCCAGTGATAGAGCGGGTTGCCGATGGCGCGGGGCAGGGTCTTTGCGAACTGCTCGAACTTCTCGTAATCCGAGCTTTCAGAGCCGGTGATGAGGGTCTCGGGGATGCCGTTAGAGCGGATCATGCGCCACTTGTAGTGATCACCGCCTAACCAGGCCTCGGTAATGTTGCGGAACTGATGGTTTTCGGCGATCTCTTTAGGATTGATGTGGCAGTGATAGTCGATGACGGGCATTTTGGCCGCGTGCTCGTGGAAAAGCACTTTAGCCGTTTCGGATTCGAGCAGGAAGTCCTTGTCCATAAAGGGTTTCATAGTGTATCTCCTTGTGAGGGGAAAGCCCGCGCAGGGCGGGCTTTCAGTTTGACAGTGACGGGGGCCTACTTAGGTAAGGTGGCCTCGTAACCTAACAGCTCGGGGATGAAGCTCGAGACGGTCGGGAAGTAGGTGCAGATCATGAGCACGCCCACGATGACCACGTAGTAGGGTAAGAGCGGCTTGATGACGCGCTCGATGGTGGTCTGGGCGACCTTGACACCCACGAAGAGGATGTTGCCCACGGGCGGGGTAATGGTGCCGATGCAGAGGTTGTACACGAGCACGATACCGAACTCCACAGGGCTTAAACCGCACTGCATGCCGATGGGCAGGAAGATCGGGGTGAAGATCAGAATGGCCGGGGTGGTGTCGAGGAAGGTGCCCACGAATAACAGGAAGATGTTAATGATGAGCAGAATCACGATCTTGCTCGACGAAATGCCGTTGAGCATATCACCGACGGCGGCGGGGATGTTCACGAAGGAAATCACCCACGACATGATCGAGGACACGCCGATGAGGAAGACGATGATGCCGGTCATGGCGGCCGAGTCGGCGTAGATCTTCTTTAAGGCCTTCCACGTCATGTTGCGGTAGCAGATGGAAAGGATTAAAGAGTAGACCACGGCGACGATGGCACCCTCGGTGGCGGTGAAGGCACCGACGATGATACCGCCGATCACGATGACGATGAGCAGCAGTGAGGGCAGCGCGTCAAAGATGATCTTCATGGCCGCGCCCAGGGTCACCTTCTGCGAGGAGCCGCGGTAGCCGGCCTTTTTGGCGTAGTAGAAGGCAACCAGCATACAGCCCACGCCCCACATGATGCCGGGGATGTAGCCGGCAAGGAAGAGGGCTGCCACGGAGGTGCCGCCTGACACCAGCGAGTAGGTAATCAGGGTGTTCGAGGGCGGAATTAAGAGTCCCGTCGGCGCGGTGGCGATGTTGACGGTGGCCATGAAATCGCGGCTGTAGCCTTCCTTCTGGGCCACGGGGCCGATGATGGTGCCCATGGCGGAGGCCGCGGCCACACCGGAACCGGAAATGGCGCCGAACATCATGTTGGCCATGGCGTTGGTGTGTGCGTAGGAGCCCGGGAGCTTGCCCACGAGCAGGTTGGCAAAGTTCATGAGCCTTATCGCGATACCGCCCTGGTTCATGATATTGCCCGCGAGAATAAAGAACGGGATGGCAATCAGGGTGAACACGGAGATACCGGTAAAGGTTCTCTGCGCGCCGGTCTGAAGCATCATGTTGAAGTCCAGGGCGCCGGCGCCGGCCACCACTGAGGAGATGGCAATCGAGATGCAGATCGGCACGCCCAGGATGAGCAGTGCGACCAGCACGAAGGCCATGGTTAATCCGACTGTGAGAGTCATATGTGTTTCTCCATATCAGAAGGCGGCAGGGCCGCCTTCATTGCGGTGGTTATTCGGCGTTCACACCGTAGGTGTCCAGATCGGGGGACTTGAGTTTCTTAAACATGTCCGCCAGATTTAACACGCCGTAGATGGTGATGATGATGCCCGAGAGGGGCAGCACCGCGTACACGAGGCCCATGTTGACACCTAAGGAGGCCGTAACCTGATTGGTGTTCTCATAGGCCATGATGTAACCACCGTAGATAAGGAGCAGCACGGCCGTCAGCACCACGAGCACTTCCGAGAAGATGTCAAGGTAGACACGTTTGGCGCCGGTGAACTTGCCGTACACGAAGGCCATGCAGAGATGACCGCGTGAACCGAACACGTAGGCGGCAGCCAGGATCGAAAGCCACGTGAAGCTGTAGGTAATCAGTTCTTCGGAGATGGTACTCGGAGAGTTGAAGAAGTAGCGGGTCACGATCTGATACGTGCCCACCACCGTCATCATCATGAAGAGGAAGACACAGAACACGATGAGTGCCTTGTCTAAACCGTTTCTGATAGCCTGCATAAATTGCTCCGCTAAAGTACTTGAATGAAATTAACCCTGATTGGCGGCAGTGGCGGCGTCATATAAGGGCTTGAGCTCCGGGGTCTCGGAGAGCAGCTGCTGATGGAGCGGGAGCACCTTGTTGCGGAACTCGTTGACATCCACCTGGATGAACTCGACACCCATATCGGCAGCCTGCTTCTTGGCCTCTTCGATACGCTTGTGCCAGGCCGCAAACTCGGCCTTCTGGGCTTCCTGGGCGGCATCTAAGAAGACCTGACGGTCCTCGGCGGGAAGACCCTCGAGGAATTTCTCGGAACCCACGAGGAGATCGGGGCACATCTGATGCATATCGTAGGTGTAGAACTTGGTGACTTCACCGTGCTTCTGATCGGTTAAGGCCAGCTCATTGTTCTCAGCGCCGTCGATCACGGACTGCTGCAGGGCGGAGTACACTTCACCAAAGCTCATCGGGGTGGCGGCGGCGCCGAAGGCGGTCATCATGGCCACGTTAGTGGGGCCGGCCTGGACGCGGAACTTCTTGCCGGAGAGATCGGCCACCGAGCGGATCGGGGTCTTGGAGTAGAAGTTACGGGTACCGGCGGTAAAGGCAGCCACGGGGGTGAAGCCGTTGGCCTTGGAGTTCACGGATAACTGCTCCATGACCTTGGGATCGGAGATGAACTTCTCGAAAGCGGGCTCGGAGGTGAAGAGATAGGGAATGGAGAACAGTGAGTAAAGCTTGTCGAAGGACTCGATGTTAGCGGTGGAGACGACGAGGAACTGCACGGAGCCCTGCTTGATGAGCTCCAGCACCTTCTCGTTGGCACCTAAGGTACCGTTGGGGAAAATCTGCACGTCGTACTTGTCGCCTAACTTGGACTCGACGGCCTTCTCAAAGGCTAACAGGCCAATGTGATCGGGGTGACTCTCAATCTGGGTGTGAGACACACGCACGGTCTGCTTGGACTCACCGCCGCAGCCGGTCAGGGCAATGGCGGAAGCGACGGCTACGGCTAAAGCGGTACCGACTAACTTGGTAATACGCATCTTAATATGTCCTCATGTGTTAAGAATTACAAAACCGTCTGATTAGACTGGCTCAAAAATCAGCTTGCATACTAGTCAGATCAGTTATCAAAGTACAGCCTTAAAAGTCAAATCTGTGCGCTGACAGGCATTTTTCAGGGGCCAGACCCCTTTTTTGTGAGGTGCTGCCACCTCCTTGAGCCACAGAACGTCTCAGGGCGGGCTGTTTTGTGACCTAAGGTAACACGAAACGGGACGCGCGAGTTTAGGCAAAGATCACAGCTTTAAAATTCAGGAAAGGCCCAGCTGTGCAAAAAGCCCCTTAAAGCGCGTAAATAAGGGGCTTGCGTTACGGTTGCGCTGACTTACCGTTCCCGAGACTGTGCAGTATTTTGGTTAATCCTGTAAGGAGGCGCGCATCTGTCAGTTCTTCGGAAGGCTGCCTGACACCGCCGAGCGCAAGCTTACGCTCACTTTTAATACCCAAAAGACGTGGGCAATGCAGGCCACAAAGGGGTGACTTCCGGCGGTGAGACCGTAAGCGCGGTTTTTGATTTGTTCAGGGGCCTCTTTAAGTTTGTAGCCGGGGATCTGAGGCCGGTTATCCGTGACAAACTTAAACTCCATCACCATGGTGTAAGCTTCGGGTGGGGGAAATCAGACAGCACAGAGGGACTTACCTGGCTTTCGCTTACCTTGCGGCGCGGTAGGAGTCCCATACCGTGCAGGTGAAAATCAATTAACGGTACGATCTGACTTGAATAGGTAACAGGGTAGTGTGCGCAGAGGATTGAGGCAAAGAGAGGAGCTGCCCCCGCCGGATGCGGGGGAGCTTAAGAGCTGACTTAGAAGTCGGCGTTGCGCGGAGTGCGCGGGAAGGGGATGACGTCGCGGACGTTGCCCACGCCGGTGACGTAGACGATGAGGCGCTCAAAGCCTAAACCGAAGCCTGAATGGGGGACGGAGCCGTAACGGCGCAGATCGCGGTACCACCAGTAGGCGTTCTTGTCGAGGCCTAACTCGTCAATGCGCTTATCGAGCATGTCAAGACGCTCCTCACGCTGCGAGCCGCCGATGATCTCGCCGATCCCGGGGGCTAAGACGTCCATGGCGGCGACGGTCTTGCCGTCATCGTTCATGCGCATGTAGAAGGCCTTGATGTCCTTGGGGTAGTTCTTGACCACGACGGGGGCGTGGAAGTGCTCCTCGGCCAGATAGCGCTCGTGCTCGGACTGCAGATCGATACCCCAGCTTACGGGGTACTCAAACTTTTTGCCGCAGTTTTTGAGGATCTCGATGGCGTCGGTGTAATCGACTTTGGCGAAGTCGGACCTGATGAAGTTCTCAAGACGGGTGATGGCGTCCTTGTCCACGCGCTCGACGATAAAGCGCATGTCATCGGCACGCTCCTCTAAAACGCGCCTGAAGACGTACTTTAACATGTCCTCAGCGACCGCGGCGCAGCCGTCTAAATCGGTAAAGGCCATCTCGGGCTCGCACATCCAGAACTCAGCGAGGTGACGGGTGGTGTTGGAGTCCTCGGCGCGGAAGGTGGGCCCGAAGGTGTAGCACTTTGAGTAAGCGCAGGCATAGGTCTCGACGTTGAGCTGACCTGACACGGTTAAGTAGGCGTGACGGCCGAAGAAGTCCTGGGCGTAATCCACGTCGCCCTTATCTGTGCGGGGCAGATTGTTGAGATCGAGATTGGTGACGGTGAACATCTCGCCTGCACCCTCGCAGTCGGAGGCGGTGATGAGCGGGGTGGACACCCACATGAAGCCGCGCTCCTGGAAGAAGGAGTGGATGGCGTAGGCGAGGGTGTTACGGATACGCATCACGGCACCGATTAGGTTGGTGCGCGGGCGTAAGTGGGCGTATTCGCGTAAGTACTCCACGCTGTGGCGCTTGGCGCTCATGGGGTAGGTATCCGGATCCTCAACGAGGCCGAGGACGCGGACGGTGGTGGCCTGAATCTCACAGCTCTGGCCCTTGCCCTGCGAGGCGACTAATTTCCCCTCGACGCACACCGAGGCTCCGGTGGTGAGCTTCAGGATTTCCGCGGCGTAATTGCCGAGAGTGGCGGGGGCTACGACCTGAATGCTGTCAAAGCAGGAACCGTCATTGACGGCTAAGAAGGAAAAACCTGCCTTGGAATCGCGGCGGGTGCGGATCCAGCCCGCCACCGTGACCTGACTGTCAAGGGCGGCCTTGCCGCCTAACAGCTCTTTGACACTTAGAAGACTCATGGATGTGTTCCTGTAAAAACGTATTACGCTTGAGTTTTAGTTGCTGTCTTTAAAAGGGAGACCGAGTCGCGGTCGAGATGACCTGACACGGTGCGTAAGGTGAGCATGCCGCGCGGGTGCTTCGTGTCAGCGCCCACGAGCAGGGCCGGGACGGTGGAGCCGTTCTCGGCTAAATAGGTGTTGAGCTCCTCGGCGACCTTCATGCCCGCGAGGCGGTGCTCGATGGAAATGACGCCGTAATTTTTGACGTCGATGTTGGCGCGGATGATGGTGATGCCGCGCACGGGAGTGATGTCGGTGATCTCCGCGGTGACGGGCACGCCGTTTTTAATTAAATTGCTGACGCGGTGGGCGATATAAAAGCTCTTGCCGGCCATGACGATAAAGAGCACGGTCATGAAGTACTGCAAATAAGGCTCGGCTCCCATGGATTGAGCATAGAGCGCGAGAGCCACGCCGGTGAGGGCGAGAATGAGATAGCAGATCCCGAAAATCTTCTGGACCTTGCCCACGCGGGGCTCAAAAGAATGACTTCTAGCGAACATGACCGATGATCCCTTCATAAGTGGCGGAGGAATTGAACTGCTGCTCGTCCTTGGCACGCGAGATGACGGCGCGCACCATCACTGAGGCATTGACCTTTACCATGCGGTTTAAGGCAAGGCTCGCGGCGGCCACGGGCGTGGCACGGTTGGCGGTGACGCGGATGGAGTAATGATGCTTCTCGTCCGGGGTGACGGCGGTGTCCACGAGGGGTTCTGCGTAGTCCGCGACGGGAATGCCGTTGACGAAGACGTTTACTTCCATGGCTCTAAGCGGCAGGGCGGTGGCGGAGTGATGCGTGAAATCAAGGCCGATGTCAAAGGCGGCCTGGCCGTCTACGTTGACGAGCGTCACGGAGGTAATGCTAAGTTCCGGGGGATCCGCTCCCTCGGGCAGGGAGGCGCAGCCCTGCAGCACCCCCGCAAGCAGCAGGGGCAGGGCGATACACAGACGGCTTAACGCGTGAAACAACACCACAACATCCTCAATTATGCTAAACGGCGGCCATTGTAGCACGGGCGGGGCAGAGAGCGCTGAGGATCGGCGTCAGGGAGGGGGAAAAGCCTGCACAGTACCGCCCCATGGTAGACGTCGTGTACAATCCTTAAGACAATGCACTTAAAAGGTGCAACGCTATCCAAAATGCGTGCAGTGCTAAAAAGCGGTGCGCGTTGCGCTATAAAGGTGAGCAGATAATTCACGCTTTGTCCGTGAAAAACAGAGTTTAGTATTACAACGTAAAAGGCAGGTTGTCCTGCACTGAGGTTTTAGCACTATGGCACAAGCTATTTTATCCCGCGTGGCCGCGCTGTCGGCCTTCTTTGGCAAGACTTTCGCCGTGTGGGTGATCATCGTCGCCGTCATCGCCTTTATGTTCCCCGAGGGCTTTAAGTTCCTTGCCCCCTATATTTCCATCCTGCTCGGTATCGTGATGTTCGGCATGGGACTTACCTTGAAGGCCAAGGATTTCTCCGAGGTCTTTACCCGTCCTAAGGACGTGCTCGTGGGTATTTTAGGCCAGTTCATCATCATGCCGCTTCTGGCCTTCCTGCTCTGTCAGGTGTTAAACCTTTCCGATGAAATCGCTGTGGGCGTCATTCTCGTGGGCTGCTGCCCTGGCGGCACCGCCTCCAATGTCATGACCTTCCTTGGCAAGGGTGACGTTCCCTTATCGGTGACCATTTCCGCCTGCACCACCTTAATGGCTCCCATCGTCACTCCTGCCCTGATCTGGCTCTTCGCGAGCAAGTGGGTAGACGTCGATCCCGTGGCGATGTTCCTCTCCATCGTGTATATCGTGATCCTGCCCATCGTGGCCGGCGTCATCATCAACGCTTTCTTCGGCGGTATCGTCAAGGCGGCGGTGAGCGTGCTGCCCCTGATTTCGGTGTTCGCCATTATCGCCATTGTCGCCGCCGTGGTATCGGTGAGTCAGAAGCAGATCGCCCAGACCGGCGCCATCATCTTTGCTGTGGTGGTGCTCCACAACTGCTTAGGTCTGGCCCTGGGCTATCTCATGGCTAAGCTCTTAGGCATGTCGCTGCCCAAGAAGAAGGCCCTCTCCATTGAGGTGGGCATGCAGAACTCGGGCCTTGGCGTCGCCCTCGCCATGGCGCACTTCAGCCCCCTGTCGGCCGTGCCCTCGGCCATCTTCTCGGTGTGGCACAATATTTCAGGTCCCATCCTGGCCACCATTTTTGCCAATCTGAAGGATGAGGATGAAAAGAGCGCTAAGTAAGCAAAAGTTACTGTGTTAGCTCAGAACCGGGGAGCCCTGCATAAGGCTCCCCGTTTCTATAGAGGTTTCATAGGCGACGCTGCCGGATTGCAGAGTCAGCTGATGACCGGGTACTGCTCCCGCTGACAGAAGATCCGGGCGGATGCAATACAGATATCCGCAAAGCGTCTGCATCTGGCAGCGGCGTTTTCGGTGCAGAAAAGGTATTTGAGCATGGACAGGCCCTGACTTTTTACAGAGCATCGTGGCCGTGTAAACAGATACAGAGAGTGGCCTTCAGGAACCTTTTGCGCAAAGCTGGTTGTGCCGGTACAGAGTCCGCCTTCGGAAATGACGGTGTGAAAGCCGTCCCTGCCGGCAGTGAAATGCCGCAGACAGTGCATGCAGCGCCCGGGTTATGAGCTGGGTGTCTGATGAAGCTAACCGCAGGCTCTGCGGAGCGAAGGAAAGCGCAGCCCTCTTACGCACACTGTAAATTATCTGGAAGAGGCTTGCTTCGTTGCGGAGAACTCCCGCATGAACTACCTGCACACTTGCGAGCGGGGGTTCGTGAGGCCGTTTAGTAAGCCCCCGCTTCGGGCGCCTACGGGCAGGTCCGCAATGCCCCTGTCAGGCAGGAGCAAAAGCCTCTTCCTGAGTGCTTAGGCTTATTGCACATGACCAAAAAGTGATGCGCCAGCCGCTAACATCCCGGGGCTTTCGCAGGGGGAATTGCGCGGCATCAGTTAAAGACTCGGGGAGGACTGCTAAGCACAGGAATTGCACTCTAATGGTGCCTGACTCCACGGCATCCTTAAAAAGTGGCGCAAAATTTTAGGTGCCTCAAGTTTTGAGCACGCGGCTACAGGCAAAGGGGGCCTTTGAGCATAAAATAACTCAGTTTTCAGTCATCAGATTTGACATAAAGAGAGAGTGACATGAACGATTTGAGTTTAAGTCTGAAACCGGAACTTAAAAGTTCTCTTCCCGTAAAAGTGCTGCAGTTTGGCGAGGGAAACTTCTTAAGAGGCTTTATTGACTGGATGGTCTTTAAGATGAATGAGAAGGGCCTCTTTAACGGACGCGTGGCGGTAGTGCAGCCGACCCCCCGCGGGCGCGTGCTGCCGAAGCTTGAAGCGCAGGATTTCCTCTATACCACCATTCTGCACGGGATCGCAGGCGGGAAGAGCGTCGAGGACATCGAGGTGGTCAACGCCATCGCGGGGGGCGTCAATCCCTATGAGAACTGGGCGGGCGTTTTAGAGTACGCCGCCTCGGAAGACTTACAGTTCGTGTTCTCCAATACCACCGAGGCGGGCATTACCTATCAGAAGGAAGAGCCCTTAAGCGACAGCGTAGCTCCCGTGACTTTCCCCGGCAAACTGACAGCCTTCCTCTATAAGCGCTTTGAAACCTTTAAGAGCTGTCAGTGCGGTAAGGGTCTTACCGTTATGCCCTGCGAGCTTATCGAGGACAACGGCACCAGATTAAAGGAAATCGTGCTTCAGCATATTGAGGACTGGCATTTAGGCGCGGAGTTTAAGGCTTTCGTGTGCGAGGACTGCCGCTTCTTAAATACTCTCGTTGACCGCGTGGTGTCGGGCTATCCCGTGAATGACGCGGCGGAGTATGAGCAGAAATTAGGCTATAAGGACAGCCTCATGACCTGCGGCGAGACCTTCGGCTTCATGGCCATTGAGGGAGGCGAGGACGTAAAGGAGATGCTGCCCTTTGAAAAGGCGGGGCTTAACGTGATTGTCGCTCCCGACATCGCGCCTTACCGTCTGCGCAAGGTGCGTATTCTAAACGGCGCGCATACGGCGAACGTGCCGGCGGCTTTCCTCGCCGGGCTTAATACGGTCGATGAGATGATGGCAGGAGAGGTGACGGGGCCCTTCGTGCGCTCCGTGGTCTATGACGAGATCATCCCCGCGGTGAACCTTGATAAGGGCATGCTCACCGAATTTGCCGACGCGGTGATGGATCGCTTCTCCGATCCCTCGATGCACCATCAGTTAGCCTCCATTCTCATGAACTCGTCCGCGAAGGTGCGCGCCCGCATTCTGCCCACCATCCTTGATGCCAGGGCCCGGGGGATCCTGCCCGTGAAGCTCTGCTTTGCCATGGCCGCCTACATCGCCCTGTACCGTAACGCCGCGGGCGTGCCGGTGGAGGTGACGCGCGAGGGCGGTAAAAGCGGCAGTTTTGTGGACGACGAGTACGCGGTGGGCGTGCTAAGCCGCGCCTGGTCTTTATATCAGAAGAACGAGACCACGGCCCGTCTTACCGTCGAGGCGGTACTCTCGGACACGAAGCTCTGGGGCACCAGTCTGGCCTCGGACGTGGATTTTGCCGCCATGGTGGCGAAACTTACGCATGCCATCATCACCGACGGCGTGACCGCCACGATGCGCGATCTCTTAAGACATAATTAAAACATCAACCGTGACGGGGGATCCCCCCGTCTCAATTTAGGGTAGTACACCATGCAGGCAATTAAAATTCACGGCGAGGACAAGGTTGCCGTGGCCTTAACCGATCTGAAGGCCGGAAGCGAGGTCACGATCGCCGGACAGAGCATCGTCCTTAAGGATGACATCACGCGGGGCCATAAATTTGCCCTCGAGAATTTAAAGGAAGGCGATCCCGTCATCAAGTACGGCTATCCCATCGGCAGGGCTAAGTGCCCCATCGCCGTGGGCGAGCACGTGCACAGCCACAACGTTAAAACCGACTTAAAGGCTTCGGGCACGTACAGCTATACCCCTCTTACGCCCGCGCCCTTAAAGAAGGTCGAGCGTACCTTTGAGGGCTACGTGCGCGAAAACGGCGACGTGGGGATCCGCAACGAGGTGTGGATCATTCCCACCGTGTTCTGCGTCAACTTTGTGGCCCGTGAGTTAGAGGCCTACGCTAAAGAGCGTCTGGCCGACTTCCCCAACGTCGATGCCGTCATCGCCCTGACCCATCCTTACGGGTGTTCGCAGATGGGCGATGATCAGACCACCACGCAGAAGGTGCTGGCGGGTCTGTCGCGCCATCCCAATGCCGCGCAGGTGCTTATCCTCGGCCTTGGCTGCGAGAACAACAATATCGGCGTCTTCAGGGAGTTCCTGGACACGGACGATCCGCGCCTTAATTTCCTTAACTCCCAGGAAGTGGAGGACGAGACCGAGGCGGGCAAAAAGCTCATTGACGCGATGCTTGAAAAGGCCAACGCCTGCCGCCGTACCACGGTGCCCTTATCTAAGCTGCGCATCGGTCTTAAGTGCGGCGGATCGGACGGCCTTTCGGGCATTACCGCCAATCCGCTCATCGGGCGTTTAAGCGATCTCGTGGTGGGCGCGGGCGGCACTTCCGTCATGACCGAGGTGCCCGAGATGTTCGGTGCCGAGCAGCTGTTAATGAACCGTGCCGTGAGTCCCGCCGTCTTTGACAAATGCGTGCACCTTATCAATGACTTTAAGGGCTATTTCTCCTCCCACGGCCAGGTGGTGTCCGAGAATCCCTCGCCTGGCAACAAGGCAGGCGGGATCACCACCCTTGAGGACAAGTCGTTAGGCTGCGTGCAGAAGGGCGGCAAGGCCCCGGTATGTGACGTGCTCAGATACGGCGAGATCTTACGCACCCAGGGTCTCAATCTCCTTCAGGGGCCCGGCAACGACGGCGTCTCCTGCACCGCCCTCGCCACTGCGGGCGTACACATGGTGCTCTTCTCCACAGGCCGCGGCACGCCTTTTGCTACCGTGGTCCCGACCATCAAGATCTCCACGAACACCGCGCTGTACGAGAAAAAGCACAACTGGATCGACTTTAACGCCGGCGCGATCGTGGACGGCGAGAGCTTCGAGAGCCTGGCGGAGAAGCTCCTTGACTACGTTATCGCCGTGGCCTCGGGTAAGCTCACCTTATCCGAGGAGCGCGACTTCCATGAAATCGTGATCTGGAAGGACGGCGTGACCATGTAGCTTTGGAAGCTGCGCGTTAAGGTTACGGGCGGGGGCTGAGGCTCCCGCTTCTTTTTTGCAGCGCAGAAAGGTAAGGGGGGCGGGGAGCTTAGCTAGGCGGAGTGAGGAGATCTTAATCAATAATGCGGCGGGGGGACTTCCTCGCTTAAATCGCACACCGCGGGGGCCTCGTTCTCGCGCTCGGCGAGGATTTTGATCTGCCTTTCGCATTTATCAAGGCGCACGTAGACGGTATCGAGTTCTTCGCCTAAGGTGGCGATGACGTTTTCTAAATAAGCCACTTTTTCCTCAAGGGCGATAAAACGCTCCTCGCTCTGCTCTTCACGCATAAAGTCTCCATAACTTAGCTTAGGGCATGGATCTTAGGCGCAAAGCGCACGGGTGACAAGATATCTGCTATATTGCGCCTAAAAACTTTTTGCGAGGCATATATGGGCGAGTTAGTGGAAATCGTCAATGAAATGAATGAGGTGATAAGGGTCGTGGAGCGCTCCGTGATGCGTAAGGAGCGTCTGCCGCACCGCGCCACCTACGTGGCCTTATGCGACAGGCAGGGACGTTTTTTAGTCGAGGTGCGCACCTTAAGCAAGGATTACGCGCCGGGGCTTTTAGATGCCTGCGTAGGCGGCGTGGTCACGGCAGGGGAAGATCCGGACGTGGCCGCGCGTCGCGAGCTCTTTGAGGAAGTGGGGGTGGACGCCTCCTCGGAGAAAGTCCGCCTTGAAAGACTCGGGGCCTTTAAGATCCCCTCAGGCGATCTCTTTCTTTACGGCTATCTCTACTATGCCGTGGCCGACGCGATCACGCGCCGCCAGGCAAGCGAGGTCTCGGGGATCATGTACTTAAAGGAGGACGAGCTTCTCGCCCTCAGAGATAATTTCGCTCCCGACTCGCTCGTGGCCTTTGAGGAGATCCTGCGCCGCCATAAGGCGCAAAGGCCATCTTAGGCGGGCAGCGCCACGGAAGGCTCCGGCCTTAGCACCGCCAGGATCTGACGGTGGCGGATGATGCCCAGATAGCGGCTGTCAAAGGAATCCAGAGCGGGATTTAAGAGCAGGTATTCGCCTGCCCTGAGCGTGGCGTTGAGGTTAAGCGCAGGCAGCGGCAGGCCCCGCCCGTCCACGGGGGAGGGAATGGAGAGGGGCAGCAGCTGACCGTTGACGCGCACGCCCACGGCGCTTACCTGCACGTGATCGCCCTTAAGGGCCACCACGTGCTTGCCGATGGGGGCGTAATGGCCGGGGCACTGCCCCCGCGTGACGAAGCCGCGCTCAAATGCCTCCCTGGCCTGATCCTTTTCAAGACAGGCCAGCACCAGGGAGCCCTCCTTAATCTCCTGTGAGGTGGTGACGGTATACACGCCGCGGGGCAGGGAGCTGGAGACATTGATAAAGGCGCCGCCGGTCATCAGCGCCCAGTTAAGACACAGCGTGACGGTAAAGACGGCCCCCGCGCTGACGCAGAGGGCCTTTAAGATTCTGATGAGCATAGAAGCCTCCTTAGAGTTTTTCTCCAAGTGTAAGGGCCGTTTACGCAGCTTCCGGGTTCAGGGCAGAAAAAGGCAGGTGGAAAATGCACCATTATGAAGCAAAAGCTTTAAGATCAGTCACTTATAGAGAGTACTTTTTACGGGCTTTCTGAAAAAAGCCTAAAAATAGCAAAAAAGTGGGAGGGGGCGCGCTGCCCCCGTCACTAGAGCCAGCCCTTCTTTCTGAAGAAGAGATAGGTGCACAGCGCCGAGAGCGCCATGAGGCCGATGGAGAGCGGATAGCCAAACTCCCAGTCAAGCTCGGGCATGTTCTTAAAGTTCATGCCGTAGATACTGGCGATCCACGTGGGGGGCATGAAGACCACCGCCGCCACCGAGAAGATCTTGATGATCTTGTTCTGCTTGTGATTGGTGTAGCCCATCGATGCCTCTAACTGGAAGTTAATCTTGGCCGCGAGGAACTGCGTGTGCGGCAGAATGGACTCAATGTCGTTTAAGACCTCGTCAATGCTGCGGTTCTGCCGGTCATCTAAGGTAGTCTCAAAGGTCTTTTTGACAAAGCGCAGCGCGCGGCGCGTATCGTAGAGGGCCTGCAGGATCTGCCCGTTTAATTCCTCCTGGCGCACTAATTCCTTTAAGGTTTCCTCCACGCGATCCTCGTCGATGATCTGATCGGCCGTTTCATCGAGTGTGCTGTACGCGTCCTCGATTAGGTCCGAGAGCTGATCGACCTTTAAGTCCTGCAGCAGGAGCAGGATATCGAGGGCCGAGCGCACGTCCGCCTTGTCATTGCGGATGTAGTAGCGCAGCAGGCGCACGATGGAGACGTCTTCCTCACGGAAAGAGATGAGCAGATTCTTGCGCATCGTGAAGGACATGTTCACGGCGCGGGTGTCATTGGCTAAATGCTGCGGGAAGAGCGACAGGATGTGCACGCCGTCGGGGCCCACGCGAAAACGCGACGAGGACTCGATGTCATCCATCTCGTCTTCATCGGGCACGTCCTCGACGAAAAGCTTTTCGAGCCAGTCTCGCTCCTCATCGTCAGGCTGGCTCACGTCAAGCCAGATCACGTCAGGCGGCAGGGGTTGCCCTACTGTCAGCGGGGCTAACTTTAAGGTGTCGTTATCATCATTGAGCAGGCAGGCGGTAATCATGTCTATGCTCTCCCTTATTGACGTTCAGGCTGACTTAGGCAAACTCAGGCGCGTCCTTAAGGGCAAGACGCACCATGGGGGCGGCGCTATTTTTTCACAAATCGCCGCCCCGTGCAAACCCTTTCACTGCCTGTTCCGTAAAGCATGTGTAAAGCCTGATTAAGGACCGGAATACCTGAAATCCGATCTTTGCCGGACTGGGGAAAACATACAGAGAGGCGGGCGCTCATGACTTCCTGCCTTATCTGGAATTTCAGACGGAAAGACCGTCAGTTGTACCTGGCTTTCTGAGTACGGGGTCTAGCTTCATTGCCTTTAAAACCATAAGGACAGTGTCAAATTCAGGATTTCCCTTCCCAGAGAGCTCTGTACAGATTCTCTCCGGAGACTCCTGCCTCACGGGCAAGACTGCTCATTCCCCTGAATTTTGCAATGTCCCCTAATGTGGCACAGGTGAACTCCTCCCATGAGCTGAAGCTCATGGGCTTCCGGCTGAGCGGTTTTCAGGCCGCTCTCCGGCAGGTTCCGGGTGACAGCTCATTACTGAGCCTGCAGCCCCGGCTATCCGGGCAGTTCCTGCCCT
>DVOQ01000045.1 GCA_018713485.1 Candidatus Avisuccinivibrio pullicola | reverse complement strand
AGGGCAGGAACTGCCCGGATAGCCGGGGCTGCAGGCTCAGTAATGAGCTGTCACCCGGAACCTGCCGGAGAGCGGCCTGAAAACCGCTCAGCCGGAAGCCCCTGAGCTTCAGCTCATGGGAGGAGTTCACGAGGGCAGTTACCTGAAACGCGCTGCCGCCTTGCTATTCCATCCAGACCCGGAAAAGTATGTGATCGGAGCGTTTGTAAAGATTGGCTTTTTCCGTGAAGGAATGGACTTGGTATATCAGGACGAAGTGCACGGTAATCTGTTCCAGCAAATCGTGAAACTGATGGACTTGCTGTGTACTAAGTATATGAAAGCCGTCATTACCTATGAAGGCATCCAACGGATAGAAACCTTGCCTATGCCCCGTGAGGCGCTGCGTGAGGCGTTATTGAATGCCTGCATCAACAAGGATTATGCAGAACCTTCTCCCATCCAAATCCGCGTGTATGAGAATAAGCTGGAAATAATAAACGGTGGAGTACTGCCCGAAGGATGGACTGTGGAAACCTTATTGTCCTCGCACCGAAGTATGCCTTACAACCCGGATATTGCCAATACTTTTTTCCGTGCAGGTGAGATTGAGGCATGGGGCCGCGGCATCGAGCGTATCATCACGGCTTGTAAGATTGACGGTTTCTCCACGCCGGAGTTCCGCTATGATGCTTCAGGTATATGGACAACCTTTAAGTTTGAGTATCCAGAAAGGGCTACGACCCAATACGAACAGAATGCGACCCAAAAGAGCGACCAGAAAACGACCAGAAAACGACCAGAAAACGACCAAAGCAAACAGGAAGATGCTATTCTTGAACTTATTAAAGGGAATCACTACATTTCAAGAAAAGAGATTTCTGGCCGATTGGGACTACATGACAGCAGTGTAAAAAGGCGATTAGCTTCACTCCAAGAGAAAGGAGTAATTAAGCGCATAGGGCCGGATAAAGGCGGTTATTGGGAAGTTCAAAAAGGATTTTGAAATACGGGAAAAGTCGTATATTTGTTATCAATAACTCGAGTTTCCGAGTTTCAAATGACTGATAAATCCTTGCCGGACGCAGGATCCGGCAAGAGGGTTGTTAAAATTCAGCAACTCGGAAACTCGAGTTTTAAGCGCCGAGTGTGTCCCGGTTTTTCTCACTCTCAGGTTTAGTCACGCGCGGCATGGGATTTCTGCGCCGCGGGGATCTCTCCTGCGTCTCTTTAGCCCTGCTTTTTTCTTCCGGGGCGCTTTTCGGGACTGTTGCGTCCCCTTCCGCATCCTTTAAGTCACTTGCGCTTCTTAAGGGCAGGGAGGCAGGAGCGGGATCGGCCGCCTTCAGGGTCTGTTTCAGCTTTTCCTTCTCAAGGCGCTCGCGCACCGTGGGAAAGAGCAGATTTACCACGTCATCAAAGCGGTCGGCGTAGTGGAAGGTCACCCCCGTGCTCACTTCCTCAGGCAGTTCCTTCACATCGCCCTCATTGGCTTTAGGCACGATGATATTGAAAATGCCCATGCGCCGCGCCGCGATGGTCTTTTCGCGGATCCCGCCAATGGCGAGGATCTGCCCCGTAAGCGACAGTTCGCCGGTCATTGCATAACCCTGAAGCGGTGCCTCCCCCAGAGCCAGGGAGAGGAGCGAGGTGGCCATGGTGGAGCCGGCCGAGGGGCCGTCCTTCGGGGTCGCGCCCTCGGGCACGTGTAAGTGCACGGTGGCCTTTTTAAAGAAGTCCCCGCCTTTCTTTCCCAGGTAGCGGTTAGCCTGCGACTCCACAAAGCTGTAGGCGATGTGGGCCGATTCCTTCATGACGTCACCCAGAGAGCCCGTGAGCGAGAAACCGCGCGCCTCGCGGTGAATGAGCGCGCTCTCAATGGGTAAGGTCGCACCGCCCACGGATGTCCAGGCAAGTCCCGTCATGACGCCTGCGCCCGTGATCTGCTTTTCCTTGCGGAAAGGCGCGGTCCCGAGGTAATCCTCAAGATCCTCAGGGGAAATGGTCACGGGACCTTCCTCGTTGACGATCTTAACTGCGGCCTTGCGGATGAGCTTTGCCAGCGCTCTTTCTAACGAGCGCACGCCGCTTTCGCGCGCGTACTCGTCGATGATCTGCTTTAGGGTCTTCTCGCCCACCTTTACCTGGGAGCGCTTTAATCCCGCGTCCTTTAAGGCCCTCGGCAGCAGGTGCTTTTTGGCGATGTCGAGCTTTTCTTCGGCGATGTAGCCTGACAGCCGGATGGGATCCATGCGGTCCAGTAACGGCGCGGGAATGGTCTCCGTGGTATTGGCCGTGCAGATAAAGAGACAGTCGGAAAGATCGAGCCTTTCATCTAAGTAGTGATCAAGGAAATTGGCGTTCTGCTCCGGATCGAGGGTCTCGAGCAGGGCAGCCCCGGGATCTCCCTGATAGGAGTGACTTAACTTATCCACCTCATCTAACATGATGACGGGATTCATGACCTTGCACTCTCTTAAAGCCTGCACCAGTTTACCGGGCATCGCTCCGATATAGGTCTTGCGGTGGCCCTTGATGACCGACTCGTCGTCCACGCCGCCCAAGGAGAGGCGGAAGAAGGGACGGTTTAAGGCCCTGGCGATGGACTTGCCAATCGAGGTCTTGCCCACGCCGGGCGGGCCGACGAAGAGCATGATGGAGCCGCGCGTCTCTCCCTTTAACACGCCTAGGGCCAGGAACTCGATGATCCGGTCCTTAACGTCCTTTAAGCCCTCGTGATCCTTATCGAGGATCTCACGGGCTTTTTTCAGGGAATGGTTCTCCTTGGCATATCTGCCGAAGGGCAGGGTGGTGATGACATCAAGATAATTGCGCGTCACGGCATACTCAGGCGAGCCTGACTCTAAAACGCGCAGCTTCTTCATCTCGCTGTCAAAGCGCTCCTTAATGTTCTCAGGGAACTTGAGCTTTTTGGCGCGCTTTTCAAACTCGCTCTCGTCGGCCGTCTTGTCATCCATCTTGAGCCCTAACTCATTCTGGATTTCCTTTAACTGCTCTTTAAGGAAGAATTCTCTCTGACGCTGTGTCAGTTTCTCGGCCACGGTGCTCTTAATCTTGTCCTGCAGCTTCGCCGCCTGCAGCTCATACTGAATGAGGCTTAAGGAGTCCTTAAGGCGCGGCAGTAACTCGAGGGTATCGAGAATGCGCTGTAAATCCGAGGCCGGTCCTGAGGTGATCGAGGCGGCACAGTCGGCCAGCATCGAGGGATCGTTCTGATTGAAACGCAGTAAATACTGCCGCATCTCCTCGGTGTAGAGCGGTGATAAGGGCAGCAATTCCTGAATGGTGGTGATGATCGCCATTGCGTAGCCGCGGATTTCCACTGAGCGCGGATCTTCGGCCGGATAGATCTCGGGTGCGGGATAGGTAACGCGTGCCGTGGAGGTATTCTCAAAATCCTCCCACTTTTCAATCTGCACGCGGGCAAGGCCCTCACAGATGAAGTGAATTTCCCCGCCGCCTACCTTAGCGTGCAGCAGCCTCGCCACGCATCCCGTCTTCGGGAACGCATCCGGCGTTACGGGATCGGACTGATTGCGATCGCCTAGCGAGAAAATCGCGAACAGCTTGCTCTCCGAGTTCGCAATCCGCGTAATGGCGTCTTCCCATTCCCCCGATAACTGCACCGGCGTTATCTGCGAGGGCATCACGGGGCGGCCGAAAATCGGGATCACCGGCAGTATTGCCGGCATGGCCCTTTCTGCGTGCGTCACGGTGTCTTGCGCGCTCACACCTGCCTGTTCCTTTACGTCCTCGACGCGCGCCTCGGGGACCGCGTTTTCCGGAACTTCCCTCTCGTGATCGCTCATAGCCTCTTAATATCCTTTACTCTTAAACGCTTATTCCTAAACATTACGGCGTATACAAATCTTTAGCATAGATGGAGGCGCAGGGCGTTTTTTTCAAGAGGTAAGACGTGAAAGGCGGCCCCGTAACGGCTTAAGCTCACGGTGAGAATACGGCGGCAGCATTTAATCCGGTGGCAGGTTTAGCTATTCTGAGCAAAGGCCGCGTTGGCTGTTATCTGACAGCTGTGGCTGCCTTCACGGCAGAGCTTACCGTAAGTGACAGCGCGTCAGGTTACCCCCCTGACCCGTGTTTTCAGGAGCAGCTGCAGGCATACTTTTAAAGCGTCGCTCAGTGCGCTTTCGTCAAAGTCAAAGGCGCTGTGATGATGGGGAGCGCTAAGTTTTGCTCCCACCACGAAGTACGCTCCTTTACCTCCGTGACGCTGCACGCGGTCAATGAGCAGGGAGGCATCTTCGGAGGCGGAGAATTTAAAGGCAGGCAGGATTTCAAGACCTGACTCCATGGCGGCGGCCCGTATCTTATCCGTAAGTTCGGGATCGCTTTTAATCTCCGTGGCGAAGCCTGCCGGTGTGAAATGGTAGGTGCTGCCCTCAAAGTGATTACGGGTGTTATCTAACAGCGCGTTCAGCTCCGCCTCAAAACCGTGCAGCTGCGCAAGAGTCAGCGCCCTCAGTTCCCCTTCGACAGAGGCGCGGTCGGGAATGACATTACGTGCCCCGCGGGACACTAAATTGGCAAAATTGATAAGTCTTCCGGCTTCGGGTTTAAGGTAGCCCATCGCCTCCGTGATAAAGGAGCACAGAGCGTGCAGTGCGTTCACGCCCTCTCCGGGATGTCCCGCGTGCGCCTTTCTTCCCGTAAAGCTTAGATTAAATTTGAGCGTGGGCAGAAAATGCGTGACCGTGGGGGCCACGCAATGGGGCGGCACGCCCATCCCTAAATGAAAGGCGTAAAGACAGTCCACGTTATCTAAAAACGAGGAGTTAGCGAAAATTCTGCCTCCGCGGCAGCCTTCCTCAGCCCCCTGAAAGATAAGGCGCAGCTCGCCAAGTCCTGAGGCGGTAAGAAGTTCTGAATGGGCATCTAAAAGCTCCGCCAGGGTCAGAGCCACGGCCATATGTCCGTCATGCCCGCAGGCGTGCATGCAGCCGTTCACGGCATTAAAGGAGAGAGCCGCAGGTTTATGGTCAGGATCGCGTGACTCCTCAATGGGCAGCGCGTCCATGTCCACGCGAAGGGCCACGACCTGGCCCTGAGTACCGGAGTGCTCAGGTACCTCCTGCTGTGGCTTAAAACTTACGCACAGCCCGGGGATCACCATTTCATGACCTAACACGATGTGCTTTACCGTGGGCAGGGGGACACCTAAATCACTCAGCTTAAACCCGCCGCGTTTTTCGATGTGTTCGCATTCCCTGAGATCGGTAAATGAGAGCGTGGCGCTTTTCAGTGGGCTTAACTTCGCGACGAGATAATTCAGGGTCTGCCATTCGTTAAAGCCAGTCTCGGCCATGGCATGCAGAGCGCGGCGATGCGTGATAAGGCGGGGGATAAAGTCCCTGAGCAGCGGAGACAGGGCGGAGCTCTCAGGCGCAGTGGAGTGCTCCTGTGCGTAATGGGTTGCGTCCTTTAAGGAATGGGTCTGACTCATGATGTGCCTCCGTCTGCCACGGTACTGAGAGCGGGCAGCTATGCTCTCTGGTATGGAGCGCCTTACGGCCTTTACCTGCTTTAGTGTAACACCGTCAGCGGGTACAGAGAGAGGCAGAAGGAGGGGGACGCAGGGAAGGACGCATTGGGGGATAAACGCAGTGGAACTCCGTCAGGGGCACAGAACCTGAGCGGTCCGGTTGAGTGGCTGCTTCCGGTGCTTTTCCTTCTTTGGATGCGGGGGAGGCGAACTCTGCTGTGCTACAGACGTTCCCAGCTATCCCCGGCGAGGAAATCAATAATGTTGAGAAGCTGAATGCCCTTATCCTCCCATTTAGACGCCGACTCAGAGATCACGAATTTAGGATAATTGTCAGAGATCTGTTTTAAGAACCCGAACTCACGCTCCCTGGTGCTGTCATCATCAAGTCTGAGACTTACCTGCAGGTAAATTGGCTGGCGCTGTTTAATGGCCACAAAATCGACTTCACGATCCCTGATGAGTCCGCAGCTGACCTGGTAACCGCGGCGTTTGAGTTCCACAAAGACCATGTTTTCGAGAATTTTCTCGTCCTGACAGCGGTTGAGTCGGGTTTCAGCGATACTGTGATCGAGCGGATAATATTTAACCTGCGATGAAAGTCTTTCCTTTCCTTTTAAATGGCTGCGCTGAACTTTAGCCAGCAGAAAGGCCTCGCAGCAGTGATCTAAATAGCTGACGATGGTGGCGGCAGGCAGCGATAGTGTGTTTTTAAGATATTTACTTAGGGACGTGGCCGAGAGCGGGGTTCCGATTTCGCTTAGCGCATAGTCAAAAAATCTCTCGAAGAGATCAAGATTGCGTATGGAATAGCGTTTGACGATATCTTTGATGAGTATGTCATTGATGACGGATTGCGTAACTGTGCTGGCGTAGGTATCAGGCTCGCGGAGAGTGAAAATTTCCGGAAGCCCGCCCAGATGTTTGTAGCGCTGATACAGATCGGGCTCATGAGTGTCAGGATAAATATGAGTGTAGAAGGTGCGGAACTCAGTATAGGACAGAGGGTAGACCTCAAAGCTCACATGACGTCCCGTAAGCAGAGATGCAAGCTCTCCGGAGAGCAGTCTGGAGTTTGAGCCGGTAAGATAGATATCACTGTCACAATCGATGCGTAACGCCGTTACGTAGCGTTCCCACTCACTGACATTCTGAATCTCGTCTAAAAAGATGTAGACCTTACCCTGCAGGGCCTGAGCCTTAGCGATGACGTCATGATACAGATCTTCGCCATGGAGCAGGGCAAGATGCCTGGCGGATTCAAAGTTATAACAGAGAAGGTGTGTGGGAGGAACACCTTCCAGGAGAAGCTCTTTCTGAAGGAGCTTAAGCAGAGTTGATTTCCCGCAGCGGCGCATGCCCGTGAGCACTTTGATAAAGGGTGAGTGCATGAAGGGACGGATTTTGTCTATATACAGCGGGCGTTCAATAAGATCACGCATAGGCTCACTCCTGTAAAGATTTTAAAAACTTGTAGCCAAGTGGCCGGCTGACCGTTGATCGGGGCTGGTTGCTACTGCAGACATAACGAAGAGGGGTATGCATTCGTGTTAATTATAAGATCCATAAATCGCTATTTACGAATTTATGTTTATTGTAACAGTTATAAATGTGATTTTTGTTAATTTTGTTAAATATATTTTATAAAAAATACGCAAAACTATCTGCTAT
Organism: Candidatus Avisuccinivibrio pullicola; assembly: GCA_018713485.1. Lineage (GTDB taxonomy): Bacteria > Pseudomonadota > Gammaproteobacteria > Enterobacterales > Succinivibrionaceae > Avisuccinivibrio_A > Avisuccinivibrio_A pullicola. The sequence continues at coordinate 20,693 of DVOQ01000045.1, read as the reverse complement.
AGATTGATAATCTATCTATAGATTTTAGTACAGAAAATGCTGTCTCGCAGGCGTGAGGCGGCACGGATATGCATAGCGGAAAGTATTTACGGGATCACCGTTGCTCTTAAGTGCCGAGCCTGACTAAAAACTCCGTAGCAGGGGACGGCTTCTAAGCTGTAGCGCTGGTGATCCTCAGGATAGTGGCGCGTAAGTTACCGCCTGAGCCCGCTGTAACGCAGGATCTCCCGAGGAAAGGCACTGAGAGATAGTGGTGCAAACTGAGGTATCTGTACTACTCCGTACCGTTAGGGAGGATCTCGTGCAGGTGGTGCGACCGGTATTTCTTCTTAGACAAAAAAGCAGGTCTTTCACATTCCGGAAAGACCGCAGAACGCTTTGATCGGGGGGCTATGAGGTTATGCAAAGCGTTATAATGTCCTAAGAGCTGGACAGGCAGTGGCTGAGTCCTGCCATGGATGACTTTTTTAAGTGGGGTTCCCTTTCCCTTAGCACGGGCTTAAGTCTTGCCTGTAGAGAGAGCAGGGAGATTAGCGTAGACTTTAGTTTAGGAGGTGCAGGATGCGTATCCTGTCTTTAGGTCTTACTTATGTAGCGGCGCTGACCTTGGCGCTTTCCTTAAGCGCCTGTTCACAGAGCGCCGTGGATACGGTCAGGGAGGCTAAGCTTGCCTACAATCCTTCCGTCACAGTGAACGATGCTTTCAGTGCCTTTAAGGGCTGCAGGGAGGGGAGCGTTGCATGGGCTGAAAGCGGGAAAGGTGTCACGGCAAGCTGTCTGGACACGGACTTTTTCCGTTTCGTGAAGGTCTTCCATGATGGAGCCGCGAACGCGTTAGGCAAGAGTCAGAAGCGTAAGGATCAGGAGATCCTCTCCGCTCTTTCCTTAAAGGAAGTCAGGACCGCGGTGGATTTCTCCGTTTCGGATCAAGGAGAGGTCTCCGCCTCAGGCCTCACCTATACCCTGATCTGGGAGGATGGTACTACCCGTACTTTAAACATTACCGGGGATAAAATGGAGCAGCCCTTAACGGCTCTCTTTCATAATGAGCTCTGCTTCTACAATGAAAAGGAAATGAGCGATCCCAAGGCACTTAAAGGCCTTAACGGCAGTTTTGCCACCCTTATCGTGGCGGGGATCATGTACGCTCTGCACAAGGGGCAGGACGTGCCTTTAGATGAGCTCATGCAGGCCCTGAAGTAGCTTTGGGCTCTTAAGTAAAGAGGCAGGGACGCGGCAGGCAGGTTTTGCGGTGGCTAAGTCAGGTCGGGCGCTTAGGATTAAGAGTATGACCTTTAAGGAAAACGCACGGGTGAGCAGACAGCGCGGGGCTTGTCTTCGTGGCTCTCTGAGACTAGCGGGAAGGCTTACGGTCGCAGCCCTTACCGCCGTCGCCCTGACACTTACAGGCTGTACGACGGTCTTTCAGAATTTTTCGGATCTGACAGGGATACCTGTCTATATCTATTATTCAGGCTACGCCTTTGCCAATAATGACGCCCATCCTGAGCACCGCATCCGCGGCATGGACCTATGCCGATTATGCTCTGGACTCGAAGGTGGCCGGCGCGCGGCAGGTGGAGGAGCAGAGTCTCCTTCTGACTACCGTCCCCGCTTATCTTGTTAAGGCCTGGCAGCCCCTGCCTGAAGGTCAGTATTATCCCGTGCATCTGACCCGTCTTGACAGCGGACAGAGCGGGCTTGACAGCGATGCCTATGAGCATGAGGTATGGGAACATCCCCGCGTCGTGGAGCTTGACATGGCTTTTGCCGCTTTCCTCCGTCTTGATGAGCGTTCATATACAGGGCCTAAATTTCATAAGATTAGATGTAAACGCACTGTTTTTGGTAGTTACGCTGACATTCATCCCTGCGTCTTAGGTGTGCCGTGAGCTCTCTAATGTTGTATTCTGTAGGTGCGGAGGTTTCGGCTCCGCTGTTTGCGATTGTATTAATCGCTATCGTTGGGAGAAGCGATCGGTTTTAACCGGTAGCCCCCGGAGCTTATGCTCCTGACTGCCCCTGCTCGTTGGCGGGGGCAGATCACAGCCTGACTTTTCAGGAATGATCTGGACCATAATCCTGCCTGTGCCTGCCTTCAGATTAGTTCACTCCTAATTCCTTTAACTTGCGCCACAGCGTGTTGCGGCTGATCCCGAGACGCTGCGTGACGCGGGACTTGTGGCCGTTTTCCTCCTCAAGGACGGCAAGAAGAATGCGGTTTTCGATTTCCTCGAGGGTGCCTTTAAGAAAATCGTGAGCGGGTAAGGTGTAGGGGCCGCTTGCAGGATTACAGGCATCCTGTGAGCGGTAAAGGGTCTGCCATTTGCTGAGGGCATGCTCAAGATCGGGGGCGTCAATGTATTCGTGATCAAGGGCGGCGGTGGTCTCGCGGATGATGCCGCGCAGTTCATGGAGGTTGCCCGACCATGGATGGTTTAAGATAATTTCCTGGGCTGCGGGAGTGAAACCGCCGCAGCTTTTGCCGTAGACGGAGCAGGAATCACCAAGGGCGAGGGTGGCTAAAAAGAGCAGATCGCCTTTGCGTTCCCGTAAGGCCGGAACGGTGATGAGCAGGGATTCAAGAGTGCTTAGGAGGAAGCGGGTGAGGGTGACGGCTTCCTCGTTACGGGGATCAACGGCACTGTCAAACAGGCAGATGAGACGCGAGTGACGGGTAAAACCGCTTTTTAAGACATAGTTTAAAAAGAGGGTGGTAAGTTCCGGAGCGGCGCGCTGCAGGTTGCGCACGACCAGCGTTAGGGAGAGGGAGGTTAAAAAGGAGCCGCGGCTTTCAAAAAGGGAGCACAGGTTATCCTCGGTAAACTTCAGCGCGTTCAGGGAGTAAATGCCGCCCTTGCCAAAACTGCTCAGGTTATAGAGCATGTGGGCTAAGGCCTGGCGGCCTGAAAAGGGTTCGCCTACGATAAGGACGGGGCTCTGACGCTGCGCAAAGGCGCGGCAGTCGGACAGGGCCTCGATCATCTTGGGATCGCGGGCGCGCAGGCTCTCGACCTGAAAGGGGTAGGTGGCGTGCGAGATATCTTTTAAGAGCGAGCGTGACTTGAGATAGAGGCGGTTGAGTTTTTCCCAGCGCACGAGAGTGACGTTTTCGCCGCGAAGAATATCGGGGCGCAGTGTGATCTGCCATGTAAGATCGTCGCGCTCAAAGGTGGTGCGATCGGGGATCTCGCCGTTTAAGAAGCGTTTTACCGCGGATACGGAGATCTGCTGCATGACAGAGGAGCTTAAGTCACGCAGATCGTCGCTGACGCACTGGGAGTGAATGACCGTAAAGGAAGAGTTGATAAGAAAGAAGGAGACGTCGAGATTTTTGAGAAGATTACGCTGCAGGGCGAGGATCTCATGGTTATCCTCCTGCATGGAAAATAAGCGGCTGACCTGATTGAGGCACTGACGTACGGCGTCTTCTCCGGAGGTGATCATGAGCTGATTGAGACCCTCAGCCTTGGCAAAGCGCACTGAGGTGGCGTCGCCGATGACCAGTTCATAGCCATCTTCCCGGAGGCGCTTCATGAGGGCGATGTTTTCCTCGGCGGTTGCGGTGACGAAGACGGGGAGCGGGCGGTCAAGGAGGCGGTCTAAATAGCGGGCGATACTGGTGACCTCGTAGAAGCCGACGAGGCAGAATTTCTGGCCGGGCGCATTGCGCATTAAGGAAAGGGCACTGATGAGATCGTTGGTGGTGATCCCGATATCCACGGTGGGGATCTTGAAAGCTGAGGCGATCATGCGCGCGGTACCGCCACGGGAGATGATGGCGTCTACCTGCCCCTGAGCGTACTGACGGGCGATCTCCACACCCTTAGAGAGTTCCCCGTCTTCATAGGTGATTTCAAACTGCGGGTAATCGGCGGCGACCTTGCGGATGATGTTATCAAGGCCGGCGTAGGGACAGACGGCTAAAATCTGAATGGCGCGTGTTGCCATAAGCACCTCGCATATTCAATGTGTGTAGTGCTTTCTCCTTCCTCTTGAGGTTAAAGAAAGCGCGGTTTCCACCTTGCTCTTTAAGGTACCCGCGTTAAGACAGCCACGGGGACTTTAAAGGCCGGAGCGTAAGCATTTAGCTCAGGCTCTGCATGAGGAGAGTCCTGTGGCGGAGAGGACGTGCCTTAGGGTTATTTAAAGCCCTCTTAAAAGGTGCGTCTTTTCCGCAAGGGTCTGAAAAGTCAGTGTCTTTTGCTGATTATAGCCTTTTGTCTTACTCCTTATGTTCCAAAATTACACAAATGGCGCTTAAAGAAAGAGAAAAGAGCGGCGGTTGCCGTCATTTCCGTCTCTTTGCAGGCGTCTGCGTTAAGCTCACCCGGGCTCACGCTTAACGCTCCCGTTCCTGAGGAATTACGTGGCAGCCTTATCCTCGGTAACTGAGAGCAGTGTAGCGCTTTATGTTTGAAAATAAAACATAGGGTGTGCTATTCTTGTCCTAAAATAAGACATTAGGAGCGTAAAAAAGTGCGGTTTTTTGAGAATAATCCCAAATTAAAGCAAACACTAGAGCGTAAATAAAGGCTGAATGTTTTAATTTTGCACATAGCAGAACTGAATAAGGAGATTTTCATGAAAGCTGCCTTTGTTACGGATTTAAAAAAGGTCGAAATCAGGGACATTCCGGTGCCGGAAATTACGGAGACGCAGGTGCTTATCAAGACCCATACCGCGGGTGTGTGCGGATCGGATCTGCATCTCTTTTTAGGCACCCATCCCTTCCGCAAGGCCCCGGCCATCTTAGGCCATGAGATCACGGGTGAAATCGTGAAGGTGGGCGCGAAGGTGACCAACGTCAAGGTGGGCGATCGCGTCACGGTGGAGCCGCAGTTAGGCTGCGGTGAATGCCATTTCTGTGAGGAAGGAGCTGAGAATCTGTGCCTTAAAAAGCAGGTGCCGGGAACTCCGAACTGGATTGGCACTTTCGCGGAATTTTTCCCCGCTCCCGCCTCCAAGGTCTATAAGTTATCCGACAGCGTTTCCTATGAGGTGGGAACGCTGATTGAGCCCCTGGCCGTGGCCGTACACGCCATGCACCGCGTGGATATCGGAACGCGCGGGCGTACTCTCCTCATCCTCGGTTCGGGCACGGTGGGACTGCTGGCTCTCGCGGTGGCAAAGGTTCAGGGTTACAGCACCATTATCTGCACCGATACCGCTCCCTATAACCGTGAGATGGCCTTAAAGTTCGGCGCAGCCTACGCCCTTGATCCGCTTAAGGAAGACGTGGTGGCCAGGGTGAAGGACATTACCGGCGGCAAGGGAGTGGATGTCTCCTTAGTCTGCGCGGGCGCTCCCAATATCATCGATCAGGCCTCTTCCTGCACCAGAAAACAGGGTGTGGTGGGACTCGTGGCCATGATCACGAAGAATATCCCCGTTTACACCTACGGCTTTGTCTTTAACGAGCAGAAGCTTATCGGCTCCATGACCTATGCCCCGAAGTATTTTGCCGAGGCCGTGGAGCTAGTGAACAACGGCCTTGATCTTAAGGATTACGTCACGCAGCAGTTCCCGCTTGATAATGCGCAGGAGGCTCTGGCCTGCCTTGCCGAAAAGAAAGAGAATGTCATCAAGGTCATCGTGAAGCCCTGATTTCAACACTAAAGGAGTACACCATGAAAAAGTTCGCAGCGTTAACCCTTTTAGGCGCGGCCGTCACGGCCTTAACTCTCCTCACCGGCTGCGGCGGGGATGAGGCTAAGTCAGAGGCTGCCGCCTCCTCATCCAAGGCACCTGATCCCATCGTGCTGAAGTTAGGACACATTCAGTCCGAGCAGGATCTGTGGCACTTAGGCTCCATCAAGTTCAAAGAGGAAGTGGAAAAGCTTTCCAACGGCACCATGACCGTGGAGATCTACCCCAATTCCACCTTAGGCGGTGACCGCGACATGGCCGAGGGCATGCGCATGGGCACCGTTGATTTCGCCCTCATCGCGGGCGTTCTCGGTAATTTCGATCAGTCCATTTCCATTCTGGAGCTGCCCTATCTGTTCCGCAATCACGATGAGTACGTGAAAATCGTGGACGGCCCCATCGGTCAGGAGATCGCCGGTAACGTCCTGAAGAGCTCGGGGATCCGCATCCTCAATTTCTGGGACAGAGGCCCGCGTCACGTGACGGCTAACCGCCCCATCAACACCCCTGAGGATCTGCACGGCCTCAAGATCCGCGTGCCGGAAATCCCCGCCATGGTGGAGACGTGGAAGGTAATGGGCGCCACGCCGACCCCCATGGCCTGGTCGGAGGTATACACGGGACTGCAGCAGCACACCATTGACGCTCAGGAGAATCCCATTCCCTTTATTTACGGCGGCCGCATTCAGGAAGTGCAGAAATACATGGTGCTCACCGCTCACAAGTATGAGTACGTGACCCTCGCCATGTCCGATCGCAAGTACGGCCAGCTGACTCCCGAGCAGCAGGACATCATCGTCAGGGCAGCCAAGACCGCCACTGACTATGAGAACGGACTGGTGGTCAGCGAAACCGACAAACTTTTAGACAAGATGGTTAAGGAAAACGGTATGGAGGTGATTAAGCCCGATATTGCACCCTTTGCCGAGTTAGCCATCAAGGCTCACCATCCCTATGCTAAGTCGATAGGCCAGGAGGATCTGCTAAACCGCATTGAAAAGGAGTTAGGCCGCTAAAAATCAGCTTTCCCCCCTGAAGCATGGCGCGGGGCTTCCCGCGCCCTTTGAAATTAAGGATCTCCTATGCAAAGCTTTGAGAACGCACTTTATAAGTTTTTATCCTACGCGTGCGCTTTCCTCATTCTCGCCATGACCCTGCTCATTTTCTGGCAGGTGGTGGCCCGCTATGTCATGAATGACTCACTGACGTGGTCTGAGGAAATCGGCCGCTACATGTTCGTGTGGATCACCTTCGTGGGGCTGCCCGCGGCCTTAAAGGCCGGCGCGCACGTCGCCATCGATCTGCTGCTTAAAAAGACCCATGGCGCTTTCCACATGACCATTCTGACCGTAAACGCCATCGCTACCTGCTTTATCGGTATCGTCATCTGCTATTCCGGGATACGCCTTACGGTGCTGGGTGTAGGCCAGATCTCCTCTGCCCTGCAGATCCCCATGCAGTACGTTTACGCCATCATCCCGCTGAGCGGTCTGTGCCTTGCGTTCTTTGCCGTCACGGATTATTTCCATGAGCGCTCCCGCCTCTTAAAAGGAGATCTCTAAATGCTAACCGCGATTATCATCGTCACCTTCGTGCTCTTCCTGGTGTTAGGTCTGCCCATTGCCTTCGTGCTGACCATTTCCTCCATTGCCGCAGCGCTTTATTTAGGGTACCCGTTTGATATCATCTGTCAGAGATTCTTCACCGCCATTGACTCCTTCCCGCTCATGGCCATCCCGCTCTTCATGCTCGCGGGCAGCTTCATGAGTAAGGGCGGCATCACCGAGGCCATTATCGCCTTCGCCCTCTCCATCGTGGGCGGTATCCGCGGTTCCCTCGCGCACGTGGTCGCCATCTCAGGCATCATCATGGGCGGTATTTCGGGCTCGGGCGTCGCGGACACCGCCGCCTTAGGCACCGTCATGGTTCCCGAGATGAAAAAGCGCGGCTATAACGTTGAGTTCTCGGCCGCCCTTGTGGCAGCCTCGGGTGCCATCGGCCTTATCATCCCGCCCTCGATTGCCATCATTATTTACGGCGTGACCACGCAGTCCTCCATCGGCGATCTTTTCCTCGCCGCCATTTTGCCGGGTGTTGCCATTGGCCTTGGGTTCCTTATCTACTCGTGGTGGTACACGCGCAAGCACGACTATCCGGCCGAGGGCGCCGTGCCCTTTAAGGAAATGGTGCACCGCTTCCGCGTCGCCTTCTGGGCCCTGCTCATGCCTGTCATGATCATCTGGGGTATCCGCGGCGGCGTCTTCACTCCCACCGAGGGCGGTGCCGTGGTGGCCGTTTACGCGCTCATCCTCTCCCTTGGCGTATACCGCAAGCTTACCCTGAAGGACATCCTGCCCGTGTGCATGGACGCGGCCATCAATACCGCTGCCATCGCCATCATCATCGCCGCGACCTCGCTCTTTGGCTGGATTTTAGCCGCGGAGCGCATTCCGCAGATGCTGTCGGCAGCCCTGGTCTCCATTTCCGATAACCGCATGGTGCTCCTGCTCATCGTGATTGGCCTGCTGCTCATCTGCGGCATGTTCCTTGACAGCTCGCCGGCCATTCTCCTTCTCTGCCCGATCCTCGCTCCCGCTCTGCAGCAGGTGGGTGTCAACCTCGTGCAGTTCGGCATCATCATGGTCATCACTTTAACCGTGGGCCTGCTGACGCCGCCGGTGGGAACGGCACTTTTCGTGGCCAGTAACGTCACCAAGGTGCCTCTGACCCGTCTCTCCATCCGCGTGCTGCCCTTTATCGGGGTGATGATGCTGGTCACATTAGTGATAGCCTTCATTCCCGAGACTGTCACGTGGGTCATACGTTAGGTTTTATGTCCTCAGTCAGGGGGTGGTGACACCCCCTCTTAAGTTCCTGCATGAAGGCTAAGTCCGCCTTGGCGGGGCTTAGTGTTCCGGTTTAGTTTTAGAGGTTAACTATGCGTGAGAAACTGTTTTTAGGTATCGTGGGCGATGATTTCACGGGTTCTTCCGATGCCGCGTCCTTTGCCGTCAAGGCAGGCCTTAAGACCATGCTCTTTGACGGGATCCCGGCGGACATGGATTTAAGGGCCGCGGGAGTGCAGTGCGCCGTGATTGCCCTGAAAAGCCGCATGGCTCCCGTTAAGGAGGCTCAGGAGGCCTCGCTTAAGGCCGCCTTATGGCTCAAGGCACAGGGAGCAGAGCATATCTACAGCAAGTACTGCTCCACCTTTGACTCGACACCAAAAGGCAATATCGGACCCATCCTTGACAATTTCCTTGAGAAGCTTGATGTAAGAAGCTCCTTTATCTGTCCTGCCCTGCCCGTGAACGGGCGCGTGGTGCGCGGGGGCATTCTCTACATTAACGGCGTTCCCTTAGCGGAAAGCCCCATGAAAAATCACCCCCTGACCCCGATGTGGGACTCGCGCCTTAAAAACCTCATGGAAGCACAGTCGCGCTATCCCTGCTTTGAGGTACCCGCGGCGCTGCTTTATGATGAGGCGGCCTATAAGAAATTTATTGCAGGGCTGGACGCTGAACATGAGCATTACTACCTCATACCCGATTACACCTCCGATGAGGACGCGCGCATGATCGCCCTGCGCATGGGAAACCTTGCGGTGCAGTCGGGAGGCTCCGGTATTCTCACGGCTTTAGGTGAGCTTTATCTGGGGTTAAAACCTAGCGAGGGCGGGGATGAAAGTCACATGCCCTTATCGGAGACCACGGGTAAGGCGCTGCTGCTGGCCGGATCCTGCTCGGTCGCCACGCAGACTCAGGTAGCCAATTTCATTAAGGCCGGCCATAAGGCCGTTAAGATTGACGCGCCTTCCCTGATGGCAGGAGCGCTTAACGTGGACAGCTTATTTAAAGAGGTCCAGGACAGTCCCTCCCCGGTTCTGATCTACTCCACCGCGCCTGCGGATGAGGTGGGGGCTTTGCAGAAGGAATACGGCGTGGAGAAGCTGGCCACGGCCATTGAGGGGGTCATGACGGAGCTTACGCACAGGGCTTTTAAGGCCGGATTTACGCGGTATATCGTAGCCGGCGGCGAGACCTCGGGGGCCGTGATGCGTGCCCTGCCCGCTGACGGATATCTTATCGGCAAGTCGGTGGCCCCGGGGGTTCCGGTCATGGTGCCCTCGAAACATCCTGCTCTTCGTCTGGTTCTCAAATCGGGCAATTTCGGCGATCCGCAGTTTTTTGATACCGCGCTGAACTTCACGCAGCTTTAAAAAACGGAATCTGGAGTTGGTGTCCTTAAACAAGGGGGTGTGGCTTACCCCCCTTTATATAAACGGGCCGCGAAAAGGGGGTGACTAAAAAGGGTCACCCCCAGGACGTCACAAGCGAGGGCTGAATCCCTTGCCAACGGTGGGTAAGTTAAACCGCAAATTCATGCTTCTGCCACCTAAAGTTTTCCCTGAGGCAGGCGCACTTTCCCGAGGAGCGGGCTTTTCTACAGGGCGGGGGACAGAAAATTGCGCCCAGGACAGATAAGTGCAGGCGGGAGGTGAGGCTCTTATACGGGGAAAAGCCTTTTTCCTTTGCTATAATGCCGCCGTTTTGTCGTCCTGAAGCTTTTGAGAGGTAGGTATGCGCGTCCGAGCTAACGCCCGTGATATTACCGGTATTGTCCTTGTGGATAAGGCCGAGGGGTATTCCTCATCCCAGGCCCTGGTAAGGGTGCGGGCCATGTACCGGGCAAAACGCGGGGGACACACCGGAGCGCTCGATCCGGCGGCCTCGGGCTTACTGCCCATTTGCTTAGGCGAGGCGGCCAAGTTCTCCTCCTTTTTCCTTGAAGGCTCCAAGCGCTATATCACGACGGGGACGCTCGGTGTGGTGACGGAGACGCAGGACAGGGAGGGAGAGATTGTAAGAACCTGCCCCGTAGGGGACGCTGCTTTGCGTCTGCCAGCGCTGCTTTCTGAGTTTACCGGGGAAATCACGCAGACCCCGCCCATTTACTCGGCCGTTAAGGTAGCGGGAAAGCCTCTGTATAAATATGCGCGGGAGGGAAAGAGCGTCGCGATCCCCTCGCGCCGGATTGTCATCCATGAGTTAAAGCTCTTAAACCTGACGGAGAATACCTTTACTTTAGAGGTGCATTGCTCAAAAGGTACCTATATCCGCACGCTGGTGTCGGACATCGGTGAGACCCTGGGGGTAGGAGCCTACGTGAGCGCGTTACGGCGTATTGAGGTGGAAGGTCTGCCCCGTGAGATGCATACCCTCGATGAGCTGCAGGCGATCGTGGACAGAAAACCCCGCGATGACGATTTTTCTGAGCTTGATGCGCTGCTTTTGCCGGTAGAGACTGCGGTAAGACATTTGCCGGTTATAGAGCTGCCGCAGAATGTGGCCGCTCCGCTGTGCCATGGGGTCAAGATAAGTCTTGAAGATAAACGCCTGAGACAGGTAAGGATGACTTTCTCGGACGGGAAACTTGCGCAGGTGCAGAACGAGGGACGTTTCCTCGGGGTATGCACCACTGAGAACGGTCTGCTGATCCCTAGGCGTATGCTCGACGTGGCCGATCGCTATTTCCCCAGTGAAAAGGTCAGAGAAAAAAGCCGCGGCGTTGAGGCAGCCGGTTAAGCACGGGCAAACAGCAGCAGGGAGAGTGTCGCTTTGGAGCTGAGGTTTCCCTAGATTTCGCCTGTCATCTTAAAACCTGCCAGAAAGCGCTGACTTACCGCCGAGGAGGAGCTCTCCTGCTGCAGGAAGCTGTCCACTAAGGACATGCACAGGGAGGAGAAATGCTCCGGAGCGGGAGCCGGAACAAAGGTGAAATGAGGCCCGCCGCGGGAGAGATAGTGCTCACGCATACGGATGTTAACCTCGTGGAGAGTCTCGGTGCAGTCCAGCATGAAGCCGGGGCAGATCACCGCTACGCTCTGTCTGCGGGCGGCCAGATCGTCGAGAACCTCGGTAAGGTAGGGGCCTGTCCAGGGAAGAGGCCCCATGCGCGACTGAAAGGCCAGCCGGCTTGAAGAGAGATGATCGGTGGCGAGACGATCTACGGCCTCGTAGAGTTCTTCGCAGTCACGGACGTACGGGCGTTCCTGCAGACCGGAAAGCGTTTTGGGAAGACCGTGGAAGGAGACCACGATAACGTCGGGGTGAACCCGGTTTTCCCTTAAGACCCTGATAAGCTGACCGGCTACCTGAATACGGTAGAGGGGGTGGGAAGAAAAACCGCGCACGATGGCATAGCGTCCGGTGTAATGACAGGCGCTGACGCATTCGCTGACGCACTCACTGACGCTGTCGAGAAGTCCGTTCCAGACCTGCGGAAAGAGCGGAAGAATAAGAACGCGGGAACAGTGGGCAAAGGCCGCGCTCAGGGCATCTTTTAAAAAGGGGGCACCGTAGAGACAGCCCTGATAGACGCGGTAGTTAAAGGCGGAGGTCAGGACAGTATCGCAGGGCGTAAGCAGGGCCGGGCCTGCCGAGGCCGGATTTTCCTCAGAGATAGCCGCTGTTGCCGTGCTCCCTGCCTGCTGCGCAGAGCTCTCAGCTTGAGGCAGCTCACCGCGCATAACGTTTTGCTGCGTATTTCCGGGCGCTTCCCCGGCAGAGCCGGCGCTTTCTTCCTTGGCGCGGCGGTTGAGGCTTAGGCTTAAACTTAAGGCCATCTCGTCAAGACCGTTTAAGAGCGGGCTGCGTCCGTGATCGGCGATCTCCCGGTAGACGCGCAGTAAATGGCGGCAGCGGCGGTGGGCAATCAGCCTGGAGGTTAAGGAACTAAAGGGCAGGCCCACGAGATGTTTATCGCCTAAAAAGCGCATCAGATAGTCGCGCACCGTGGCGGCGGTAAGGGGATGAGGTGAGCCGGTGGTAACTAAGACCACGCCGACAGTGCGTTGCGTCATAGAATGCCTTAACGTAAAGGAGGTTAATGGCTAATCATAGCAATTTCCGCTTTATAGCGAAAAGAGCATGCGCTGTCAGCTAAATCTATGTGATTAAGATCACAAAACAAACTAATATTTTTATCTGTTTTGTAGGTAAGTTTTGAGGACGACGCATCACAAAGGGCCTGAGAATGCGCTCTGCAGCCGCGCTAGATGCTTGATTTTTCAATATTATATTTTGTTAACGACGGTTTACTCTTTGTTTACCGCTAAGGTATAATTAACTGACTCAAGAAATTGAGATCGTCCTTTTCTTTGTTTGCTATAAAAGTGCGGGGGATCTCAGATCTCCCGCTTTTTACCTGTAACGAAGAAAAGGTCCCTCACAGGTCATTCCACGTGACAGTTCTCCAGGTAAATGAGTATCTCCGGGGCCGCGCCTTACTGCACTGCGGTAGGGTGAGGTTGTATCCTTCCTGCCCCTGCAAGGCTTTAGGCAGACATAGCGTCAAGCCTGTCACAGAGCTGACGGGCCCTGCTTATGATCTTTTCCGGGAGCTCCCCAAAATAGCTAAGCGCAGGCTCGTGCTTTGCAAGATAGAGCAGCAGGGCCGCACAGAGGGTTTCGCTTTCTTCCGCGTGCTTAACGTGGCGCACGTAATGCACCGTGCCTTTATAGCGGACGCTGTCCACGATAAAGAGGGACGCATCGCTAAACTCAAGATCAATGGCCCGCTGACCTTCCGCGCTCCAGCGCAGGCATATGCCCTCGGCCACGGAAGTGCTGAGCTCTTCCTCATAAAGATGGGGCTGCAGGAGCATGTGCCAGCCGGGCGCAATGGCTTTTTCGCAGAGCGCGGGCTCTTCCTCCATCGCCCTGCAGGCAAAGTCGGCGGCAAGAGCGCAGAGACGGTCAAAGCTCTCACCGGTAACGGCCCCCTTAAGCCCCTGCGTCAGGGGCAGACGCAGGGAGGTAATGACGGCAAAGAAATCTGCTTTGTCATCGGCGGCATTTTCAAGTTCCCGCAGGTTGAGGTTAAGTCCGTTTTCGGACAGCAGGCTCTGAAGACGGTTCACGTCAAGAGCGAGTGCCGGTGTGTGCTCGTAAACGTCAGGCAGCGTCTCACCGCGGGAGAGCGCTTCTTTAAGCTTGTCCGGATCCTTTTTCCTGAGCGTGACGCGCTCGCTGTCCTTAAGGAGACGGAGAGCCTTAAGCGCCTGAAGCGCAGCCTCGGTTTCCGCGCGTCCGCGCTCCAGGTGAATGGCGAGCATGACGCTGTCTTTTGCCGGAACAAAGAGATAGCCTTTATCCCGCGCCGTGGCAAAGAGCAGGGCCGAGAACACCTCGCAGAAGGCGCTTTCGCTTAAGGAAGGATTATCCTCAGGACCGGCGCTGAGGGCGGCGCTGTACAGACGGCGCAGCTGCGGAAAATAAGGGATGCGGTTTAAACCGTGGCGGGGCATGGCGTTACCTTGAGAACGTAGGGCGCGTTTTCGCGTAGTTAAAACCCCGCCTGGGCGGGGTTTTACATAAAGCTCCGGATCTGAGGCCTAAGAGCTCCGATCTCAGAGAGCACAGCGTGCTTTAGAGCTTGTGGCCCATCTCGTAGGCGTCCTCGTGCACGTCGGTGACGGCACGGCCCGAGGGATCGGCCATGTTCTTGAACTTCTCGTCCCAGGCTATGGCCGTTTCGGTGGAGCAGGCAACGGACTTGCCATAAGGCACGGTGGTCACGGCCGAGGGGAGCTTGAAGAGTTCCTCAAAGATCTCGCGGTAGAGATAAGCTTCCTTGGTCACGGGAGTGTGGACGGGGAAGCGATCGGCTCTCTCGGCGAACTTGCGATCGGAAACGTGCTCCTCGGCATAATCGCGTAAGGCATCGATCCACGAATAGCCCACGCCGTCGGAGAACTGCTCTTTCTGACGCCATAAGATCTCGTCAGGAAGCATGCCCTGGAAGGCCTCACGCAGGATCTTCTTCTCGATGGTCTTTCCGGGGCACATCTTATCCTGCGGATTGACGCGCATGGCGACATCGAGGAACTTCTTGTCCAGGAAGGGGACGCGGCCCTCAACACCCCAGGCCATCAGGGACTTGTTGGCTCTGAGGCAGTCGTAAAGGTGCAGCTGCGAGAGTTTGCGCACTAATTCCTCGTGCATCTCTCTGGCGTTCGGGGCCTTGTGGAAGTAGAGATAGCCGCCGAAGATCTCATCTGAGCCCTCGCCGGAGAGCACCATCTTGATACCCATGGCCTTGATGTAGCGGGCCATGAGGTACATGGGGGTGGAGGCGCGGATGGTGGTGACGTCATAAGTCTCGATGTGATAGATGACGTCGCGTAACGCGTCGATGCCTTCCTCGATGGTGTAGTGAATTTCGTGGTGCACGGTACCTAAGTAGTCGGCGACGACACGGGCCTTCTTCAGATCGGGAGCGCCCTCAAGGCCGATGGCAAAGGAGTGCAGGCGCGGGAACCACGCGGGGGAATTGCCGCCGTCCTCGACGCGGGCGGGAGCAAAGTGCTGGGCGATGGCCGAAATGACGGAGGAGTCAAGACCGCCCGAGAGGAGCACGCCGTAAGGCACGTCGCACATGAGCTGGCGGCGCACGCTGTCCATCAGGGCATCCTTTAAGCCCTCAACGGAGGTGGTGTTGTCCCTGACGCTGTCATACTCCATCCAGTCGCGCTTATAGTAGGTGTGGAACTCGTGATCCACCTTCGAGTAGAGATAGGATCCGGGCGGGAATTCCTTCACGGTGTCGCAGACGGGGGTCAGGGCTTTCATCTCGGAGGCGACGTAAAAGCGGCCTTCGCGATCGGAACCTACGTACATGGGAACGATACCCATATGATCGCGGGCGAGGAAGTAGGTGTTGTCCTCGGCGTCGTAGATTAAGAAGGCGAAATCGCCGATGAGACGGTCCACAAAGAGCTGGCCCGTCTTCTTGAACTCCTCGTACAGGGGGAGAATGACCTCGCAGTCAGATCCCGTGGAGAAGGTATAGGGCTCTGGAAGCTCCTGCTTTAAATCCTTGTGATTGTAGATCTCGCCGTTGACCGCCAGGACATGGGTACGGGCGGGATTGTAAAGGGGCTGGGCACCATTTTGCGGATCAACGATAGAAAGACGCTCGTGCACGATAAGAGCGTGCTCACCCTGGTAAATGCCTTCCCAGTCCGGACCGCGGTGTAACTGGCGGCGGGACATCTCCAGCGCCGTGCGGCGCAGGGTCTCGGGATGCTCCCTGATATCAAGAATTCCAAAAATTGAACACATGGGTATTTGATCCTATTCTGGCTATGTGGCCTTGGCTAATGCTCTTAGCTGCCCTCATGAATAGGGCACATTATACAAAAAACCCGTGAGGGCGGTAGATAGGGAGGGCGGAGGTATAAGCCTTACAGAAAGAATGCTCTCTTTTGGGGCAAAAGCGGTACGTGAATGCTGCCTCTCCGCGCGCTGAGAGCTCTGAAGGGGCAGATACACCGTGTAAGAGCAGGGGAATGGCCGCCCTCTCCCGGGGGCCTTTAGATGCCAGGGCAGCGTCTGAAATGATGACTTACTCACAACTTACGGAAAAACTTGCGAAAATTTAGCGGATGGTCTGTAAAAGAGACGCTGTTGGGCCTAAAATTGTGCGTCTTTTAACGCGCTTTCAGGGATCACGTAATTATGTCGCAGCTTGACCTCAACACGGTCCTGTTCATGGGCGGAGTGCTGCTTACCTTTGCGGTGCTGGCAAGCAAACTCTCGGCCTGGATTTCCGCTCCCATCCTGCTCCTCTTCCTCGGGATCGGCATGGCCACCGGTGAGGAGGGCTTTCTCCTGCATATCGTGTATAACGACTATGCATCGGCTTACTACATATCCAACCTCATGCTGGCCATTATCATTTTAGATGGCGGCCTCAGAACCAATTTAGGCGTGATGCGCCGCGTGTGGGCCGAATCAACCATGCTGGCGACGGTAGGCGTGGTGGTGACTTCCTTCGTGACGGCCGCGGCGGTGTACTGGTTCTTTGACGTGACCATCCCCCAGGCGCTGCTCGTAGGCGCGACGGTGGGATCGACGGACGCGGCGGCGGTGTTCTCGCTTCTGGGCAACGGCGGCGTGTCCTTAAAGGAGCGCGTTTCCTCGACTTTGCAGATTGAGTCGGCGACCAATGACCCGATGGCGATTTTACTTACCATGGTGCTCTTATCGCTCGTCACCGGCGAGGCCTCGTCGCCGGCGCAGATTGCGCTCATCTTCGTTTCGCAGTTCGGCCTCGGTATCATCCTCGGTATCGTCTTCGGTCTTCTGGGTCGCTTTGCCGTGGCGACGGTCAATTTAAACTCGGGCCTTTACGCCATCATGGTGGTGGGTATCGGTCTTACCGGTTTCTCCATTACCGCGGCTTTAGGCGGTTCGGGCTTTTTAGCCATCTTCATTATCGGCATGCTTTCCGGCAATCAGAATAACCGCGCCGTAAACCACATTCTGCCGGTGGGTGAGGGTCTGACGTGGCTGGCCCAGATCACGCTCTTCCTCTTACTGGGCTGGCTAGTGACGCCCTCGCATCTTTTAGATTACGCGCTGCCCGGGATCGGCGTGGCCCTGGTGCTCACCTTCCTGGCCCGACCCATCGCGGTCTTTGCCTTTATGAAGCCCTTTTTCAGACGCTATTCCACGCGCGATCTCTCCTTTATGTCGTGGGTGGGCCTCAGAGGATCGGTGCCGATTGTGCTCGCTATCTACCCCACCATGGAAGGGGCGGAGAACGCCGAGCTTTACTTTAATATCGCCTTTGTGGTGGTGCTCTTCTCGCTGTTAGTCCAGGGAACCTCGCTTCTGCCCATGGCGCGTCTTTTCAGGGTCTACGCCCCGCAGTCGGCAGCTCCTCTCACCAAATCCCAGGTGGGCATTACCCTGAGTGACGACTACGAGCTTTACAATTACCCCGTAAGGCGCGAGAGCCTCAACGGGCGCACCTTACGTGAGCTGCGTTTCCCCAAACGCACCCAGGTCGCGGCGCTCTTCAGGGACGGGCATATGCTCAAGGCTCATGGTGACGCCGTGCTTGAGATGGACGATATCGTGAGCATCATCGGCCACGCCGCCGATGAGGCGCAGTTAAACGCGGTCTTTTCTCAGGAGCGTCTGCCCAAGGCCTCGGGCGTCTTTGAAGGCGGCATGCTAGTGGACGGCACCCGTCCCATGACGGAGATGGCCAAAGAATACGGCATGGAGCTTACCTCCTTTGAAAAGACCATGACGGTCGCGGATTTCATGTCCTATCACATCGGCGGTTTTCCTCAGGTGGGTGAGAAGATCTCGCTTATCGACATCGATCTTACCGTCGTGGAACTCAAGGGTGACTACGTAAGCCGCGTGGGCATTACCAGGGAATGCCTGCATCCGCGCCGTAAGGGGAAGTAGACTGTAAATCCCGCGGAGCCTGAGGCGTGCTGCACAGCGCGCCTCAGGCAGGGATCAGGGTGAGGGTAAGCGAAAGGCAGGGCAGAGGTCATGACTTGTCAGGAGTTAAAGGAAAGGGGCGCGGCCTTGCAGACGGAGGATAGAGAGTCCGTACCTGACCGTGAGTCCTCTCTTGCGGTGGAGCATGAGTATGCGGAGGTAAGGGATCGGGCGGAGGCGCTATTAGAGCGCTACGCCACGCTCTTTTACAATCTCACCTACCGTTGAGGATACGTCCATGTCTTTCCATACCATAAGCGCAAAGACCGTCATGGCTCTGCACGCGTTAATTCTAAAGCGTTTCCCGGGACTTGCCGGTGTACGCGCCCCTGAACAGATCGGGGCTTCACTGCAGGCGGCCCATGGCTCTTTTGAGGGTCGTGAACTCTATCCTTCGCCTCTTGATAAAATCGCCAAAATCACCGTCTCTCTGGTGCAGCGCCACCCCTTTTGTGATGGCAACAAGCGCTCGGGCTGTCTTATCCTGCTCCTTCTGCTGGAGCTTAACGGTTTCACCCTGCAGGAGCTTCCCTCCCCAGAGCTTGAGGATCTCATGGTGGCGATCGCCTCCGGTGCGGTGGATGAGAAGCAACTCTGTTCCCTGCTTAAACTCAAAGCGCGTCCCGTTCCTTAACCGTACGTGAAAGCACAGCAGTCCGCGGCTCTTTTAAGGAGCGCTTAAAGAGCGGTCTTAGCTCAGCGTTTTCTTAGGCACGGGGTCACTTGCCGGCCGTGCTCCTTGCTTTGTGCAGCAGGCGCGCTGCCAGGATGGTCATGAGGGCCAGAAGGAGCATGCACACGCCGATGAGGGATTCGTCGGTTTCGGTCAGGTTTCCGCTTTGCACGTAGAGAAAGGCCCCTAAACCGCAGAAACCGATAACGGAGCAGATAATGGAGATGCGCAACAGGGCGGTGTAGGAAAGGGACATAGGATTTTCCTGATTAGTGGTTATCAACGGTTGTGAGAGCCGCGGGCGATCGCTAAGGCATGGAATATAACACAGCGAGCCTCCACGGATCGGGGTAATGTTGCAGGTTTTTTCCGTAACAGCTGGTTACTGCCTGATTTGGGGCTTTATCTAAAGCGGCCTGCTGTTTTTCAAGGGGCCTTTACTTGCAGATTGCACCTCAGACACGACCGTCAGTTGGCCTGAGATCATTGACGGTCAGAGTGTGGCTTCATGGCTGCCCCCGGCTTTAAAGAGCCGTGCGCCTGTCTTATCCGTGAGGCGTACCAGAATGGGCAGCTCGTCAGGGAGTTCTCCCTGAGGACGGGAACAGAGCTGTTCCTTAAAGAGGCGCATGTGTTCCTTAAAGGGATCTGCCACTTTAGCCGGAATTGCCCTAAGGTGTTTAGGACAGCGCTCCACGCACGCCATGCAGGCCTCGCACTCGTTTTCATGACTTTCCTGAATGCGTTTCGTATCCTTATCAATGATCCCCATCGGGCAGAATTTGGCGCACACAAAGCAGGACTTGCAGAGAGTTGCGTCCACGGGTTCGGGATTAAGGAACTGATGGCCGTAGGGTTTCAGGGGCGTGGCGGTGTCACAGGCATAGGGTAGCCATGTTTCGCCTTCAATCCCACGGATGAGCTCCCCGATAAGTAAGCGCAGTTCCCTCGCGTCGCGATGATCGGGTCTTGCGGGAGCCACCTCGTGATTGAGCGAGTGACGGGCAGGAACTTCCCCAATGCAGTAGGGCACGAAGCCGCGCTCAGTAAGTTCCATGGCGGCTTCACGTCCTGCGTCCTCGCAGGCGCGGCAGCCGTAGACCGTGGCGATGATCGCGGGGGTACCGTGCCCTTTTAGGAAATTAAGCCCCCTAAGCGGTAACGGCATGCGTCCGTAATAGACGGGAAAGGCAAAGATAAGCAGGGTGTCCTGCGTACAGTCGATAAGCTCTGTGCGGGATTCAGGAGTGAGCACGTCATGAACGCTTACCTTCGAGGTAAGCGGTGCGCAGCCATCCTTAAAGGCAAGAGCGACTTTTCTGACCGTGCCGGTGGGAGAAAAGTGCACGATGGTGGCGCGATTGATCTTACGCATAGTGGTACGTCCTTAGCCTGTGTAGGCGGTATTGTAGCGCAGTTTCCTTTCGTGCTGTAACCTGACTCAGAAGACAGAAGCAGGATCGCGGGAAAAGAGAGCCGCTAGGAGGATTGGCACAGGACGCGCCAGGGGGACAGATTTAGAAAGAGTGTCTTAAGGGGGGCGAAACTGCAATAGGCAGAGGAGTTTCTCAGTGTTATTTCACTTTAACCTGAAAGTTGGATATCTAGTACCCGCTAAAGACTCTCAGTCCTGTTGTTAAATACGCATATTAACCAGATTGTATAATTTCACCGGGTTTCATGCCCGGCAGGCTCAGGAACAGTTCATCACGGCGCAGATCCCCGGTAGTGATTTTACTGACGAGCTTATCGTAGCGCCCTGTGCTGCGATCGGTAAAGCTGATCACGTCAATGCAGTCATACCACGTGAGGATTTCCTGCAGCGACTTACTGGCAGCCACGACATGAGTGAAGTGAGCAGCTTACCCTCCTCGCTTTTCCGATTATCAAGGGCATCAATCCTCTTCTGCACTTCAGCCTTAATCTCCCTGATCTTAGTGTAGAAGAACTCCGTATAGCCCATGGCGGTCATCTGCAGGAACATGCGGCCCCTTGCCGTGTCGCGGTCCCATACCCTTTCACGGGAGGCGTCACAGCAGCGCCTTTCACTCCCGGAGAAAGCCCCG
>DVOQ01000044.1 GCA_018713485.1 Candidatus Avisuccinivibrio pullicola | reverse complement strand
AGGGCAGGAACTGCCCGGATAGCCGGGGCTGCAGGCTCAGTAATGAGCTGTCACCCGGAACCTGCCGGAGAGCGGCCTGAAAACCGCTCAGCCGGAAGCCCCTGAGCTTCAGCTCATGGGAGGAGTTCACGCAGTCACTTAAGTCGTGAGTAAAGCGTTTTTTTAAAGGTGCAGGAAGAGAACTTCAGGTTCCTGCCAAAAAGAAACCGCCGCAAAGCGGCGGTTCCTGAGTTTCTTAGTACGTGGCGCCTAGCTTAAGGCGGCGGCCAGATCGTACATATCCTTTCTGAACTTGTGCTTCATGGTCTCGATGCACTCGATGATGTCGTGGTGCACTAACTGACCTCTCTGAATGCCGATGCAGCGGCCGGAATGGCCCTCGTGGAGTAACTGCACGGCATAGGCACCCATACGGCTGGCTAACACGCGATCGGAAGGAGTCGGCGTGCCGCCGCGCTGAATGTGACCTAACACAGTGGCGCGGGTCTCAAGACCGGTACGGCCTTCAATCTCGCGGGCCATCTGATGGACATCGGTCTGATTTTCGCAAACGACGATGATGGCGTGACGCTTGCCGGCTTCGATATTGGCCTCAATCTGGCGGTAAACCTCATCCTTGGTCCACGGCACCTCGGGAACGAGAGTGGCTTCCACGCCGCAGGAAATGGCGCAGGAGAGGGCGAGATCGCCGCAGTGACGGCCCATGACTTCCACGACGCTGATACGCTTGTGGGAGGAGCAGGTGTCACGGAGCTTGTCGATACACTCCACAGCGGTGTTTAAGGCGGTGTCAAAACCGATGGTGGTGTCAGTACCGGCGATATCGTTGTCGATGGTGCCGGGCAGACCCACACAGGGATAGCCCATCTCGGAGAGCAGTTTGGCACCCATGTAGGAGCCGTCACCGCCGACCACGACGAGGGAGTCAATGCCCTGCTGACGCATCACCTCGATGCACTCGGCACGTACCGCAGGATCCTTGAATGCCGGAAAGCGGGCTGTACCTAAGAAGGTACCGCCGCGGTTTAACATGTCGGAGACAGACTTACGGTTTAAGGGAATGGTATTGCCCTCGTGTAAGCCCATATAACCGTCACGCACACCGCAGACTTCATAACCGTAATCAATGGCGGTACGCACTACGGCACGCACGGCGGCATTCATGCCCGGGGCATCGCCGCCGGAGGTCAGAACACCGATTTTCCTAATTGCCATACACTTTTCCCCGCCTGTTAGGCATTAGCGACCGCAGCTTCGATAATGGCGGTGAAATCCGGAGCCTTAAGGGAGGCGCCGCCGACTAAGCCGCCGTCAATGTCCTTCTGGGCAAAGAGCTCGGGAGCGGTCTTGGCGTTGCAGGAACCGCCGTAGAGGATCTGCACCTTCTCGGCCACAGCGGCGTCAAAGGTAGCTAAGTAAGCGCGGATCTCGGAGTGCACGCTCTGGGCGATTTCCGGAGTGGCGGTCTTGCCGGTGCCGATGGCCCAGATGGGCTCGTAGGCGATGACGGCCTTCTCAAAGGACTGAATGCCGCAGAGATCGATGACGGCCTTGAGTTCGGAGCGGATCACGTCCATGGTGCGCTTCTCTTCAAATTCCTTCTCGCTCTCACCGACGCAGAGCACGGGGATTAAGCCGTTAGCCTGAGCGGCCTGATACTTCTGAGCCACATACTCGGAGGACTCCTTGTGATAGTCGCGGCGCTCGGAGTGACCGACGATGGCGTAGGTGCAGCCGAACTCCTTTAACATCACGGGAGAGTTCTCACCGGTATAGGCACCCTGAGTGTGGATGTCGCAATCCTCAGAACCCCACTTGAGAGAGGAACCGGTGGCTAACTGCTCGACCATGCCGATAAAGACGGCCGGAGCGCAGACCGCGACCTCGGCCTTACCGGCGGCCTTGTCAGCCGGAGCCTTCAGCGCGTTGACCAGAGCGGTGACGGATTCCTTGGTACCGTTGAGCTTCCAGTTGCCCATGACAAGAGGTTTTCTCATGATTGAACTTCCCCACAAAATAAATTTTTCAAAAACATCCTAAGCCAGGGGTTGGCCGGTGCTTTCAGGACGGGGCCAAAGCCTGTACTGTCCTGATTTTACACCGCGCGGCCACTTAGTGTAAACGTTTTCATAGCGATCGTTATCACATTTTGCGGCATTGCAGACCACCCTTGCTAACTCCTGATTTTAGCCTTTTTACAGCGCTTTGGGGTAGGAGTGGGGAGGATTTTTATGAAAAAGCCTCAAAGAGGTGAAGATTGTGTACCTTTTAACTAATGCCGCGTAATTCCCCTTGCGTGAGCCAGGGGATGAAAGCGGCCGGTGTCGCACATTTTGATCATGTCCAATACTCTCTAAGAATTCAGGAACGGGCTTTTTTGCTACGGCCTGATGGGGGCATTGTGGACATGCCCGTAAGTGCCCGGTAATGGGTGCTTACTAAAAGTGAGGCACCGTCTTCACGAAACCGCGCACGTAAGTGCGTAGGTAGTTCATGAGCTGAAAAAGCGCTTTTAGAAGTCATGGAGCACGCTTTTTGCGGCGCGCTTACCAGACGAGGGCATCCGGATCTTCTCTGTTCTCATCCCTGCGTTTAAAACGCCGGCTCAGGGCCTTATCTTTAAGACCGGTGCGCCTTAGCCGCACGCTTAGAGAAAGACGCAGCCATGGATTAAGCGGGCAGAGGGACAGTAAGGGGAGAGAGGAGTTAAGCGGGTTCTGGTTCTGCGCACCCTGAGAGGCGTTTTCACTTACGTTACGGAGAACCATGCCGCCTGCAGGAGCGAGCGCTTTCAGGATAAGAGCTGTCTCTTCGTCTGAAGAGTAAGGCAGCTCGCGGAAGTTCAGAAGCGGCATTCCCTGCACTGTAAGGGGTGGAAGAGCCCGTACGCAAGGCTGCACCCCCTCGCTTAAGGGGCCTGCTGAGCTTTCGGTTAAATTCACGGTCCATGACTTTGAGGCAAAAAACGCCAGTGGCTCTGACATAGGTGCGCAAGCCGGGGACTTACCGTCTTCAGGTAAGGTAGTCAGCGGGCATACTTCATGGGAAGCCAGATTGCCCTCCTCTGCGGAGGCTGACTTTTTTCCCTGCGCGGACATGCGCTTTAACTCGCTAAGTAAGTTGTCAAAACGCGTGCTCTCCAAGACCCCGGAGAGGGAAGCTGATACGGGAACAGGGCGCACGGTATTAAGCGGGCCCTTAAACGCGGCAACAGTCAGCATGTGCAGATCCTTATAACTTGAGCTGTTATGGACTTAGCAAAAACAATGCCTAAAATAACTTTTTGATTTAGAATAAAAAATTTAAAACTGAGCGCGTGGACCCGTCTTTTCAGAACAGGGCGTGCCGCAGGAGGCAGGCTTTGCCGCCTCCTTTAGGTGCGGCAATGCACCGCTTTAAGGCAGGAGTTCTGAGGGTGGGGACAAAGTTTGCTAGAATACACTTTCTTTAACGATCGCAACGCGACATGGCTAGACCATGCGGTAATGACTAAGAGTGAGGAGCTTTTATGCGCGTACTTAAATTTGGCGGAACCTCGGTGGCTGATGCCGAACGCTTTATCAATGTTTCAGACATCGCCTGTAATACCGCCCGTCAGACTGAGACCGCCCTCGTTCTGTCAGCTCCGGCGAGAATCACCAACTTACTGGTGGCGTTAGTGAAAAACGCGGTGCAGGGAGGAGACGGCAACGAGCAGTTCACGGCCATCCGCGGTATCGTCGGGGGCATTATCGACGGACTGTCGAAAGCCTATCCCGACTTTGACCGCACCGCGATGCTAGATGAATTTCACACCACCTTAAATCTCATTGAAAGAAGGGTGAAGGGTATCGCTTTGCTCGGACAGTGCCCTGAGCTCGTGGAGGCCTTTATCGAAAGCCGCGGCGAATCCTTCTCCATTGCTCTGATGGCAGAGCTGCTGCGCGTCAGGGGCAAAAAGGTACGTATCATCGATCCCGTATTCGTGCTGGTGACCGAAGGAGGAATTTTAGAGTCCTCTGTGAATATCGAAAAGGCCCGCGAGCGTTACCGTCAGTTACCTGCGGTGGAGGGAGCCATCACCTTAATGTCCGGCTTCTGCGGCGGCAATGAAAAAGGCGAGCTCGTGCTTCTCGGCCGTAACGGTTCAGATTATTCGGCCGCCTGCCTTGCAGCGGTTTCGGGAGCGGAGTGCTGCGAGATCTGGACGGACGTGGACGGCGTGTACAGCTGCGATCCGCGCGCCGTTCCCGATGCGGTGCTCTTAAAGCGCATGTCCTACAAGGAGGCCATGGAGCTCTCGTACTTCGGTGCCAAGGTGATGCATCCGCGTACCATCGCCCCCATCGCGCAGTTCCATATTCCCTGCCTTATCAAAAACACCTATAACCCGCAGGGGGAAGGTACCCTCATTGCCGAGGAAACGGATAGAACCATTCCCATCAAGGGCATTTCGGATTTAAAGAACATTTCCCTCGTCAATGTCTCGGGCCCCGGTATGAAGGGTATGGTGGGCATGGCCGGCCGCCTCTTTAGTGCCGTGTCGCAGGCCAAGATCTCGCTGGTGCTCATCACGCAGTCCTCCTCGGAGTACTCCATTTCCTTCTGTATTCACACCCAGGACGCTGCCCGCGCCTTACGTGCCATTAAAGAAGAGTTTGAGCTGGAGATGCGCGAGGGGCTCCTTGATGAGGTGGAGATCATCGACCGCATGGCGATTATCTCCGTGGTGGGTGACGGCATGAAGACCATGCGCGGCACCTCAGGTAAGTTCTTCCGCGCCCTTGCGCAGGCTAATATCAATGTCTCGGCCATCGCGCAGGGTTCCTCGGAGCGTTCCATCTCGGCAGTGATTTCCGAGAGCAAGGTAGCCGAGGCCATCGCCATCTGCCATATGACCTTCTTCTCCAGCCGGCAGATCCTCGATCTGGTAGTGGTCGGAACCGGCGGAGTGGGCTCGGAGCTGCTCTCGCAGATTGCCCGTCAGCAGCGCGAGCTTAAGGAGCGTCAGGGCATTGAGATCCGCGTGGTGGCGATCGCCAACACCAACGGTGTCATTACCAATCCCCGCGGCCTTGATCTTGCTCACTATCAGGAAGAGCTCACGAAGGAAGGACTGCCGCACTTTGACATTCTGATGGCCCGTCAGTTAGTCGAGGATTCGCACCTCGTCAATCCCGTCTTCGTGGACTGCACCTCGGACGAAAAGCTCGCGCTTTCCTATATGGAACTGATGCAGGCGGGCTTCCACGTGGTTACGCCCAACAAGAAGGCCAACACGCTCTCCTACGAGTACTATCGCGGCCTCAGGCAGGCGGCGAGGACCAATCACCGCAAATTCCTCTATGAGGCCAATGTGGGCGCGGGCCTGCCCGTTATCAACACGCTGCAGAACCTGCTGTGGGCCGGTGACAAGTTAATCGAGTTCTCGGGCATCATGTCCGGCACGCTCTCCTATATCTTCGGACTCGTGGAGGACGGCATGAGTCTTTCCGAGGCCACGCGCGACGCTTATGAAAAGGGTTATACCGAGCCCAACCCGCGCGATGATTTAGAGGGTACCGACGTGGCGCGCAAGCTTCTCATCCTCGCCCGAGAATGCGGCTATGAGCTGGAGCTTAAGGATGTGGAGGTAAGACCTGCCGTGGATGGCGCTTTCTTAAAGGGAGCGAACGCCGCCGAGGTTCTTGAGTCCTTAAAGGGGGCGGACGCGGCCTTTACCGAGGCCTCGCGTAAGGCCGCAGCCGAGGGCAAGGTGCTCCGCTACGTGGGCACGATCCGCGAGGGCCGCTGCGTGTGCGGTGTGGAGGCGGTAGGGCCGCACGATCCGCTCTTTAAGGTGCGCGGCGGCGAGAACGCCTTAGCCTTCACCACTGCCTACTACAAGCCGCTGCCCCTGGTGGTGCGCGGCTATGGTGCCGGCACGGCGGTTACGGCAGCTGGCGTGCTGTCGGATATCTTAAGACTTCAGAACTGGACGCGTGAGGGTTAAGTCATGGTAACTAAGGTAAGAGCCTATGCCCCGGCCTCAGCGGCCAATCTGTCGGTGGGCTTTGATCTCCTCGGGGCGGCGTTACGCCCCGTCTCGGGACAGAGTCTCGGGGATTTCGTCACCGCCGAGTTGGCCCCTAAGGGGGCGGGCTGCGTGATGGTGACGCAGGGACGCTACGCTAAAAAGCTGCCCTCCGAACCGCAGAAAAACATCGTCTATACGGCTTACGTGCACTATAAGAAAAAGCTGGAGGCCTTAGGCCTTGAGTGCCATGATTTAAAGCTGACCCTCGATAAAGGGCTGCCCGTCTGCTCGGGGCTGGGTTCCTCGGCCTCCTCGGTGGTGGCGGCGGTGGTGGCGCTTGATGCCCTGCATGAAAATGCCCTGGGTGAGGAGGGGCGCGTGGCGCTCATGGGCGAGCTGGAGGGTCTCATTTCGGGCTCCATTCACTACGATAACGTTGCCCCCTGTTATTTTGGCGGTCTGCAGCTGATTATCGGTGAGGAGGGTATGATTTCCGAGACTCTCGAGGGCTTTGACAACTGGCTGTGGGTGTCGTGTTTCCCCGGCATCAAGGTGTCAACGGCCGCGGCCCGTTCCATCTTACCGGCGCAGTACCGCCGTCAGGACGTCATCACCTATGGCCGCCGTCTGGCTGCCTTCGTACACGCCTGTCACACGCGCAACGAGCGTCTGGCCGCATCCTGCCTCAAGGACGTGATTGCCGAGCCGTACCGTGCGCAGTTAATTCCCGGCTTTGAGTTAGCCCGTACCTTCGGGGCGGCGCAGGGAGCCCTCGCCACGGGGATCTCCGGCTCGGGCTCGTCGATTTTCTCAGTTTTCACTTCCATGGATGCGGCGCAGGAGATGAAGGAGTGGTTAGAGCGCAACTTCATCGCCAACGAGGATGGATTCTGTCATATCTGCCGCATCGACACGGACGGTGCAACCGTCACGGAGCTTTAATATGCAGCTTTTCAATTTAAAGGATCATAACGAGGCCGTTTCCTTCGCTCAGGCTGTCCGTCAGGGCATAGGTCACGATCAGGGCCTCTTTTTCATGGATCATATCGAGCCCCTTGCTCATGTGGAGGAGCTTCTTAAGTTATCTCTCGTGGAGCGCTCTAAGCTCATCCTGCGCCATTTAATCGGCAAGGAGGAGCTGCCGGAGTTAGAGAGCATTGTGGAAAGCGCCTTTACCTTCAGGGCTCCTCTCGTGAAGGCCGATGAGCGCAGCTACTGCCTGGAGCTCTTTCATGGACCCACGCTCGCTTTCAAGGATTTCGGGGCCAGGTTCATGGCCCGTGTGTTAAGCGCCGTCAATCAGGAAGGCCGTCTCACCATTCTCACGGCCACCTCCGGCGATACCGGCGCGGCCGTGGCTGATGCCTTCTATGGGCAGAGCAATATTGACGTGGTGATCCTCTATCCTTTAGGCAAGATCTCATCCCTGCAGGAAAAGCTCATCGCCACCCTGGGGGGCAATATCCGCGCCGTGCAGGTGGATGATACCTTTGATGCCTGCCAGGATCTGGTCAAACAGGCCTTTGAGGATCGGCCCTTCGTGAACAAGGTGGGGCTCAATTCGGCCAACTCCATCAATATCAGCCGTCTGTTAGCCCAGGTGTGCTATTACTTTGAGGCCGTCGCGCAGTTACCCGAGGAGAAGCGTCAGGCGGTGGTCTTCTCCGTGCCCTGCGGCAATTTCGGCAATATCACCGCAGGTCTGATCGCTAAATCCTTGGGACTTAAGGCCCGCTTTGTGGTGGCCTGCAATGCCAATGACACCGTGCCGCGCTATCTTAAGAGCGGCAAATGGGAACCGCACGCCACCATCCCCACCTTATCGAACGCCATGGATATCTCGCGCCCCAATAACTGGCCCAGGGTCGAGGCGCTCTTTAAGATGCAGGGATGGGATCTGAGCGAGCTTAGCTACGGTTCCCTGGATGATGAGGCAACCCGCGCGGCGATGCGTGAGCTCTACGCTAAGGAAGGCTATATTGCCGAGCCGCATGCTGCCATCGCGTGGAAGGTTTTAAGCGACAGTTTACGGGAAGGCGAGACAGGGATCTTCCTTGGTACCGCGCATCCGGCCAAGTTCAAGGATACGGTCGATCATACCCTGAATCTGCACCTGCCCCTTCCCGACGTGCTGGCCCGTAAGGCGCAGCTGCCCTCTAAGGCAGAGCTCATTGACGCCGATTACGGCACCTTAAAGGAGCTGATGTTAGGTTAGCCTCAGGGGGGCAGGACGCCCCCTGAGGTAGCACGGGGATGAGGAAGTTCACCCCGCGGGGCTCTGATCTCTTCTAAAGCTATGCAGGCGGGGGCACTGTCTCATCTCAGTGCCCTGTATTTTTGTCCCGGATCTCACGCCGTAGAGAAGACGGTGTCTTTAGCCTTTAGCGATCCGTCACCCAGTGATGGTATTGCCAGGGGGTCCGGCTTTCGCTGCACCAAAGGCAGGGGAGGATGGCCTCCCCGTAGCGTTTAGAGCAGGAGCACGGCCGAGGAGCCGCCTGCCACGGTGACGCTGTGGGCGTTCAGGTGCACCTCTCCTGAGGTAAGGAGCGGGCGGGCGGTATCGTAGGTGTCAAAGGTGACGGAGCCCTCGCCGAAATTGGCGATCACCATGAGGGTATTGCGCTCTCCCTCCCGCAGGAAGGCGAGTGTGTGACCGTTGGGATCGGGCAGGGCCTTAAAGCGTCCGTAGGTGATGGTGTCCTTAAACTCGGGATTTTTCCGGAGGGCGATGAGAGCTTTATAGTGATGCCACACCGAATCCGGATCGGCCATCTGCGCCTTGACGTTCAGATGCGGATAGTCCTGGTGGACGCGCATCCACGGGATCCCCGTGGAGAAACCGGCGTTAAGGGTATCGTCCCAGAGCATGGGGGTGCGGCACTGATCGCGCGCCTCGTCATTGAGAATGCGCAGCGCCTCGTACTCGCTCAGCCCGTGCGCAAGGCATTTCTGATATTCGTCGTGGCTTTGCAGATCCTTAAACTCATAGATGGTATCAAAGCGGCTGTTGGTCATGCCGATTTCCTGGCCCTCGTAGATAAAGGGCACGCCGCGCAGCAGGAGATTGACGGTACCTAAGGCCTTGGCTCCGCGGGCGTTGTGCCATAGGGGCGGCAGATAAGTGGAGACGCCGCGCGGTTCATCGTGATTTTCGATGACGGGACAGAGGAAACCCACGTCATTGGTCAGCTCCTGACTGCGGAAGGTCACTTCGCGGTATTTGCTGACGGGGAGTTTTTCGTAGGCGAAATAAGCGCAGTGTGCGGTCAGGGTCTCTCGGGCGGCGAAATCGAAGATGGCCGAGAAATTACCGTCCTCGCCGATAAAGCGCTCAATATTATTTTTATTGAGGCAGAACACCTCGCCTACCGTAAAGGCATTACGCGGTTTTAGGACCCGCTCATGCATTTCACGGAGGAAGCGATCCGCTACGTCATTGCAGCGCTCATTCATGGCCCCGCAGCCGCAGCGGCCGTCCCCTAAGGGATCGGGCTCAAAGTCGGGGAAGGTAGGATCCTTACCGATACACATGATGGCGTCCACGCGAAAGCCCGCGATCCCCTTATCGAGCCACCAGTTCATCATGGCGTAGATCTTTTCGCGGAGCTTAGGGTTAAACCAGTTGAGATCGGGCTGTTCTTTGGCGAAGAAGTGGCAGTAGTAAAGATTGTCCTGACCTGGCACTTTATCCCAGATACTGCCGCCGAAGTTGGCGCGCAGATTATTGGGTTCATGGCCGTTTCTGCCTTCGCGGAAATAGAAATAGGAAGCTTCCTCACAGCCAGGATCGGCGCAGGCTTTCTTAAACCATTCATGCTCGGAGGAGCAGTGATTGACCACCAGGTCCATGATGATTTTGAGGTTAAGTTCACGGGCCTTTTCCATGAGGGCGTCAAAATCCTCCATGGTGCCAAAGAGCGGATCAATGGCCTGATAGTCAGCGATGTCATAACCGTTATCAATGCCGGGCGACTTATAAATAGGGGAGAGCCACACTAAATCAATACCGAGCTCCTTAAGATAGGGCAGTTTCTCGGTTATGCCCTGCAGATCGCCGTAACCGTCGCCGTTGCTGTCCCTGAAGGAGCGGGGATAAATCTGATAGGCGGTAAGGCCATGCCACCACTGTCTGCGCATCGCTTACTCCATAATCTAAGAGGTTCTGTGAAGTTTTACTCCATTGTAAAGCGTGCCTCGGGGGATGAAAAGCACAGATTTAGACTAAAAAAGTACACGCTTTTACCCTGAAACCCACTGGGACATGACAGATCTCCGTCCTAAACTACGGCATGGATGAGGGCGTCCGTGGCAGGCTGCTGTTCTTTGCGCTGCGTCTTGCGGTATTTAAGCGGAGTGATGCCGAACTTTTTCTTGAAGTTCTTAAAGAAATAGCCCGTATTGTCAAAACCGTGATGTTCAGCGATGGTGGCGATACTCTCCTCGGTCTTAAGGATGTCCGTGGCGGCACGGCGCAGCCTCAGATCGTTAAGATAGGCGGTAAAGGACAGGCCCGTGACCTTTTTAAAATAGCGGCAGAAATACTGCTCGGAGACTTTAAGGCGGGCGGCGGCATCTCCCACGGTCAGTGGGCCGGCGTAATGGGCATCGATATAACTTAACAGATCCTTTAAGCGGTTCTGACGATCGCCGTGTTTTTCCGAAAGGGCCGGCGCTTTGCGCGTGATAAGTCCGTGGGCGTAAAAGAGCGCGATCAGCTCCAGAAGGCGCGCCTTCAGGGTCAGCCTTGCGGCGGCGGATGTTTCGGATGTACCGTCAATGATGAGGCGGGCGAGAGTGTCGGCGCGTTCAAAGTCGGGATCGGCGGGGGTAAGTATCTGCGGCAGGGGCATATTGCCCGTCTGCAGGGCCTCGAAGATATCCGATTCCACCTCGTCATAATGTTCAAAGTACAGGAGATCGAGATTAAAGACCACGGCTCCCTGATGGCAGTGTCTGTGGAACACGAGAGTGTGGAGGATGTTGCCGGGAACGAGCAGCAGGCCGGGGCCTTCGTGGATAAAGGGTTCTCCCGCGTCCAGCGCGAGCTCGAAGCGTCCCCCGACAAAGCGCATCAGTTCCACCTCGGGATGCCAGTGCACGGGAACGCGGTGATCATCATAGGGATTATCCTTCCAGATGTAGGAAGCCACGGGAAAAACCTGTGTGCCATGCTGCAGATTTTCCTTAAGTTCGCTGACGCTGTGACGGTGACTGTACATAAAATCAACTCCGCTCCTCATGAGTCCATTGTAGGGCAAGATGACGGTGAGCGTAAGGGGTAAACCCCCATCAGGAAAAGTTCTGTTCCTTAAGGGCAAAGCCCCTCATGAGATGTTCCCCTAAGGTGGCCGTAAAGGTCTGCATCTCCTGACGGGAAAGCTTAAGACTCCTGAACAGGGAGGCCACATCCTCCGGAAGGTTAAAGAAGGTCTCAAGCCTGCAGGCCCCCGCAGCTTTCAGGCACACGCTCCTGTCCACGTCCCTGAGGATACCCGGCAGAAAGAGGTCTCTCTGCAAGGCGTACAGGGAGAGCTTATGGAGAAGCACGGAGGCGGCACTAAGCAGATTCAGGCTATCGGTCAGGGGGAGTGCCGGCAGGGCGCGTCTGAAAAGCATCAGGGGCAGATCGCTTAGGGCAAGGCGGCTTAAAAGCACATACTGCGCGTCAGGATAAAGCTTAAGCGTACTCTCAAGGCCCGTAAAGAGGGAGGCGTCTAAATAGCGGGAGGTCCAGAGCCCGTCCATGTTCACACAGCGGCGGCCGCCCTGATGACCGAGGCTCAGGGCAAAGTCAGCCGGCGGCAGGACATAAAGACGGCGCCGTCCTGCGTTAAGCGCTCCCTTGAGGCGTTCTTCTTCTAAAAGAAGGCATTCTCTCAGGTAGCGGTCGCGCTGTCGCACGCTTCGCTTATCAAGGTACAGGCACTTAAGGTATCCGTTCTCTTTAAGGAAGGCCGCCCGCACGCTCTGTCCTGGCAGCGTGGGCAGTTTGAGCCGGTAGCGTGATGAAGTCCCGATAAGCTTCAGGGAGAAAAGCTCTAGCAGCGCGGTATGTGCGCCGCTCAGCGGGGAAAGGCGCCTGAGGCAGGGAAGGGGCAGGGGGTAAGGCAGGGCGTCAGGGGCGTCATAGAAAAGACCGGCAAGACGCTGTCCGTCCCCGGCAAGGTTTTCCTGAAGCGCGTTAAGAGTGACAGCCGCAGGTGTGTCCTCACAGCAGGACAGGTTAAGCAGCGCCCCGTCCGCCTCGTCAAGCAGCATGAGAAGCGTGCAGGGCTGTTTTCCGTGCACGAAACGACAGATCCTAAGCCACAGGGAAGCTCCGCCTCTCTGTGCTTTAAGGGTATGTAAGAATTCCTGCAGGGCGCTTTGCGCGTGCAGCGCGTGTAAAGGGCGCAGTGCCCTGAAGCGGGGGGCAGGAGCGTCCCTGACGCCCGTAAAGCTTAAGCTGTGTCCCGTCGCGTAAGGGTTGAGCAGAGTCTGCATTAAGCTTAAGAGGTTATGCAGGGCACTTAAGGGGAGACTTTTTTCCAGGGCCGCGTAGAGGCCGCTTTGCTGCGCGGCCTTTAAGAGCAGAAAATAGAGTCCCGCGTTAAGCTCTTCAGGCAGGGCGTGCTGCGGATAGGCCTTAGCCCAGAGATCGGGGCAGAGCTTTCTCAGGGCGTATGAGGGATAGCAGCGACCGTCCCCCGTGGCAAGGCCAATCACGGCGCGGCGTGAGCCTTTGGTTTTGAGAAGATAGTGGTGACCGTCGGCGCTTAAGGTAGCTCCCGGTGGCGGCCTGAGCGGGGACAATCCTGTATAGATGCGGTTCACGAAGCGGAAGGCTAAAGGATGCGTACCGAGTAAAGACGGCGGCTCAGGCGTCCCATGAAATCATCAAGGGTGTCACTTACCCCGGCCTTGCAGGCAAGGCTCAGGCTGTCGTGGAAATTCTGAATTTCATCACGGGGCAGGAGCAGGGGATAGAAACCGTTATTTAAGAGGATCCCCTCCAGGGTCAGCCATGCCGTGCGCAGATTGCAGGACTCAAAGAGCTGATTGTCCACGATAAAGAAGAAAGTTTTCAGGGCGCGCTTGACCGGATCGGGTTCCAGGACGAGGAGGCTTATGCCCGCGTCAATAAACTGCGGCAGCGCGTGCGGTGCGGGCAGGGCACGGCCGTAAGATTTGCTCTCGGAGCTGCGGATATGCCCGGGGCGTACGCTTTCATCAAGGGAAAGCAGGGTATTGATTTCGCGCAGACGTTCGGGATTGAGCTTAAAGGTCTGGTGACGGATATGGCTTAAAAGGCGTTTTTCAGCCTCGCTAAAGCGCAGCACCTTTAAGAGCACGGCGACGGGAAGATCGGCAGGGCAGAAACCCTGCAGGATACGGCGTACCTCGCTTTCACTGACTTCGAGATGATCAAGAGCCATGAGAGCGGTGGTCGTGAAACGCACCAGATTGTCCTCGTAGAAGGACGTTACATCAAGACGATCGCCGGACGGCAGTACGCATTCCGTTACCTCACTCTCACTCATGAACCCACTCCCCTTAGTCGCGCATGGAACTTATCCCGGCACTGAGGTAGACGATCATCGACCAGATGGTAAGCACCGTGGCGACAGCAAGAAGGCCTAAGGAGGCGTAGATCACGGGATCGTTGACCCGCCAGATAAGTCCTGCGATAGCCGTCATTTGAATGGTGGTCTTCCACTTGCCAATCCAGTTTACCGCTACCTTGGAGCGCATACCTAATTCTGCCATCCACTCGCGCAGGGCCGAGACCACGATTTCGCGGGAGATAATAACGATGGCCGGAATCGAGACGCAGAGATTGATGCCGTAAAAAAAGGAGGAGGTATGTACGGAATAGTATTCGACGATCAGTACCAGGGCCGTACACACCATGATCTTGTCGGCCACGGGATCGAGGAAGGCGCCGAACTTGGTGGTCTGATCTAAACGGCGCGCTAAATAACCGTCGAGAAGATCAGTGAGCGCTGCGAGAATAAACACGCAGGCTGCCATGAGATTGGAGCGGGGCGTCGGCCAGTAAAAGAGGGCCACGAAAACCGGGATCATCACCACGCGCAAAAGCGTGAGCAGATTGGGCAGGTTCATGCAAATCCTTAGCTATCAGTGCAAACCTGTTTTATCTTAGCACAGGCATTTTAAAGCGACAGGCAGAGGGTTAAAAAATGAAGCCCCGATCGCTAAATTGACCGGGGCTGATACGTAATGGAAATCAGGAGGCGGGGCACTTAGTCTCTGATAAGGGCCTTTTCCGCCTTCTGCAGGACTTCAAGGAAGGCATAGCTGTCATTAGCTGCTCTCAGTTCCTGCTGCAGGGCCTTATCATTTAAGAGCAGTCCCAGGCGGCCAATCATCTTCAGGTGCGTGTCGCTGTCCTGAGGCGAGGCTAAGAGGAAGATGAGATCGCAGGGCCTTCCGTCGGGGGCACCAAAGTCCACGGGAGTCTCCAGTCTTGCGATGGCGAGAGTGCATTTCTCTACGCCGGCACTCTTAGCGTGCGGCAGGGCGATGCCGTCGGCAATGCCGGTGGGAGCGGAGTTTTCGCGGGCTAAAACATCATTCTTCAGCGTCTCGGGCGCTTTCACGCTGTCCGTACCCTCAAGCGTCTTCAGGAGCTGGGCGATTATCTCGTACTTGGAGGCGGCCTTCTCATTTAAGAGAATGCGCTCAGGGGTCATGGCATAGCGCACGAAGAAACGGCCTTCCCTTTCGGCACGCTTCTTGTCACGAGATACTTCAAGGGCCGAGAGCATGTTCTTGTAGAAGTCGCCGTTTAAGCGGTAGCGTCTCAGGTAAATGAGCACCATGATGCCGATGAGCACTGAGGAGGCCACGAACATGACCAGACGCAGACCTAAGAGGGTGCCTTCTGACTGCGGCACGTTGGGGACATAGCCCACGACGGCGAGCGTCAGCGAGGACATGAAGCCTGCCAGGGCGTTGCCGAACTTCACGGTCATGGTCTGCATGGAGAAGACGATGGACTCGGAACGGGTGCCTAACTTGTACTCGCCGTAATCGACGGTGTCAGCCAACATCACCGTGGTGGAGACAAGGGACAGAGCCACGCCGCAGGAGGCAATGCAGTAGGAGCCGGCCGCGACGATAAGCGAGCTGTCGGACTTCGAGCCGAAGGCGAACATGGAAAGATAGCCTGCGGCCATGAGCACCGCCGAGAGGATGTACACGAAGCGGCGTGACGTCTTCTGTACGAGTCCCGGGAAGATGATGAAAGCGACAAACTGCGTGATGGCACCGGCGGCCATGAAGAGGGAGTAGTATTCCTCATGGGCGATGGCGTAACGGAAGTAGTAGATGATGGTTCCGTTCACGAGGTTCTGGGCGATCTGCTGAATAATGGTGAGGATGATGATCACCACTAACTGATCGTTGTGCGCAAGGAGCTTTAGCATGTCCGAGATGGAGATCTTCTGGCGCAGCGGTGTCTGCACGTGCTCGCGGACGTTGCGCACGCAGATGATTTCGCAGGCGATGAAGATGACCACGATGAGCAGGGTGAAGCGGAAGAAACCGTCGGCCTCGCTGCCGCCTAAGCCGCGTCCTAAGTAGGCGATGATGGGCAGACCGAAGATGAGGGTCAGCTGACCGCCAATCATGGCGCCGGTTCTCGGGATCACCGACATGAGATCACGTACCTTGGAGTCGGAGCTGAAGGCAGGGATCATCGACCAGAAGGGAATGTCCATCACCGTATAGGACATACCCCACAGGATGTAGAACACGCCGCACCACACCATGACGCCGACCGGTCCGAAGGTTCCCGTGGGATCCCAGAATAAAAGCAGGACAATGGCGGAATTTAGGAGGGTGCCGATGAAGATCCACGGGCGGAACTTGCCCCAGCGGCTCTTGGTGTTATCGACGATCCATCCCATGATGGGATCGTTAAAGGCGTCCCAGATACGTGCGAACAGGAACAGGAAACCGATGTAGGCCGGAGAGAGCTGCACGGTGTCGGTGAAAAACACCATGAGGTAGCCGGCCATGATCCAGTAACCCATGTCCTTGCCCACAGCGCCGATACCGAAGGAGGCTTTCTCCTTCAGGGAAATTTCAGAACTCATGCTGATATCCTCACACTGTGAAAAAAGACTTCAGGAATTAACCTTTCCGCTACGATCCTAAGGACTGGCCGGAGAATGTTTGAATATAAAAACTACATTTAGAATATTTTAACGATGTCTAATAAAAATGGGCTTCCGGAAAAGGGGCTTTTTTAAAAAAACTTAAAAAACAATGAGATATTAAGGACAAAAGACTTTGAATAACGCTTTTCAGGCTTCCGCAAAAGAGTCAGAAATCTTTAAAAATGTGAACTGAGCCAAAAACTCGCCCAAAAAACGCTCCTTTCTGCATTTAAGTATCTAAAAGGTCGTTTTGCTATCCATAATCTTTAAAAGAGCCGTTCCACAATACTCCTATCAGAGGGCACTGTCGCCCCGGTAAGGAATGCGTATGTCTATGGATGTCAAGGTGATCGCCGATCCCACCTGTTTTGAACAGCACCGTCTCCCTCCCGTGTCCGATCACGAGGTCTTCGCCTGTGCTGAGGAGTGCCTAAGCGGCTCGTCCTCTTTAAAGATCAGCCTTAACGGTCAGTGGCGCTTTCATTATGCCGTGAATCCCGGGGAGCGCCCCTCAGGTTTTGAGAAAGATGACTATGACGTGTCTCACTGGGCTTTCATTAAGGTGCCGGGGCACTTTGAAACTCAGGGCTACGGTCATCCGCAGTACACCAATACCGTCTATCCCTGGGAGGGTAAGGAGGATGTAAGGCCAGGTGACATCCCGGAGCGTTTTAATCCCGTGGGCTCCTATGTCACTTTCTTTGACCGTCCCGACTTTGACAGGACCGTGATTACTTTTGAAGGTGCCGACAGTGCCCTTGCCGTCTATCTTAACGGTCAGTATGTAGGCTACAGCGAGGACAGCTTTACTCCCGCCCGCTTTGATCTCACCCCGTATTTAAGGGAGGGCAGCAACCGCCTTGCCGTGGAGGTCTTTAAATATTCCTCGGGCTCGCATCTCGAGGATCAGGATTTCTGGCGTCTCTCAGGTCTGTTCCGCGGGGTGTATCTCTCAGGTTACAGGGGCTCTCACCTTGAGGATATCGAGATCATAGCTGAACCTGATCCTTCACTGTCTGTGGCCAGGGTAGAGATTAAGGCGCGCCTCGTGGGTCAGCCCTGCACGTTCACTGCCACGCTGTTCTCGCCTGACGGGGAGGAGCTCTCTTCCCTTGAAAGAGCAGATGTGACGGGGCAGACGGAGCTTGAGTTTGACCTTAAAAAGCCTCAGCTGTGGTCGGCCGAGGATCCTAAGCTCTATACCCTGGCGTTCACGCTTAAAAACAGTGAGGGTAACTGCCTTGAGTATGTAAGGCAGGATGTGGGCGTGCGCCGTTTTGAAATCAGGGACGGCGTGATGTGCCTTAACGGCAGGCGCATCGTCTTTAACGGCGTCAACCGTCATGAGTTTTCGGCCGTCTCCGGGCGTACCGTGTCCGAGGAGGAAATCTTCAACGATCTCCTTATCATGAAGCGTCACAATATCAATGCCGTGCGCACCTGTCATTATCCCAATTCATCAGCGCTTTACAGACTATGCGATGTTCTCGGTCTCTACGTGATTGATGAGACCAATTTAGAGACTCACGGCACGTGGCAGGTTTCAGGACGCGATCTCTCAGGCGAGGGGATTTTGCCTGGCGATAAGCCGGAGTGGCGCGAGGCGGTTCTCTCCCGTGGTCAGGCGATGCTGGAGCGTGACAAGAATCATCCCTGCATTCTCATCTGGTCGTGCGGCAATGAATCTAACGGCGGTAAGACGCTCTTTGAGCTTTCAGAGTATTTCAGAGCGCGCGATCCCCGCCGTCTCGTCCATTACGAGGGTATCTTCCATAACCGCACCTATAACGGTACCTCTGACATGGAAAGTCAGATGTATACCACGGTGGCGAACATACGTGCCTTCTTAAAGGAGCACCGCGACAAGCCCTTCATTCTCTGCGAGTACACCCATTCCATGGGCAATTCCATGGGCGGTATGCAGTTATACACTGCCTTAACCCGCGAGGATCCGCTTTTTCAGGGTGGCTTTATCTGGGACTTCCGCGATCAGGCCTTTAAGACCACTAATCTGCGGGGGGAGAGTTATTTAGCCTATGGCGGAGATTTTGGCGACCGTCCCACGGACTACAATTTCTCAGGTAACGGTATCGTCTTTGCCGACAATACCCTCACGCCCAAACTTGCGGCCGTGAAATACAACTATCAGCCCTTCGGGATCGAAGTGCACGATTACGATGCTATCCGCATCGAAAACCGTACTCTTTTTACCGATTTAAGCGCCTATGACGTGTACGTGACCTTATTGCGCGACGGTGAGGAGTGCCACAGGGAAATCTACTGCGATCTGAGCGTGGCACCCGGCATGAGCGACACCCTGGGGCTCGAACCCCTGACGGAGTATATGG
Organism: Candidatus Avisuccinivibrio pullicola; assembly: GCA_018713485.1. Taxonomy (GTDB): domain Bacteria; phylum Pseudomonadota; class Gammaproteobacteria; order Enterobacterales; family Succinivibrionaceae; genus Avisuccinivibrio_A; species Avisuccinivibrio_A pullicola. The sequence continues at coordinate 34,815 of DVOQ01000044.1, read as the reverse complement.
TCAAGCCCGGGGAATACGTGCTGCACGTGGCGGTCTGCCTGAAAGAGGAAACCGTTTACGCTCCCGCCGGTTTTGAAGTGGCATTTGGCGAGGCGGTGATAGCCCGCGTGGCTAAGGCTCAGTCAGTGAGCGGTACCCTGCGGATCGTCGAGGGGGGCACTAACGTGGGCGTACACGGCGAGGGATTTGACTATCTCTTTAACAAGGCCCGCGGTACTCTCGTCTCCATGGTCTCACACGGTCAGGAAGTGCTCAGATCTCCCGTGGAGCTTAATTTCTGGCGTGCCCCTACCGACAATGACGTGGGCAATGGCCTGCCTTTCCGTCAGGGAGTGTGGAAAAACGCCGGCCGTTACAGCCGCTGCGTCAGTGCGGAGGTAAGAAAAGATGAGACGGGGATCTCCTTAAGCTTTACCCATGCCCTGGCCGGTATCGGGAACGCAACGGCCCGTCTTGATTTCAGTGTTCTTAGCGACGGACAGATCACCACTGAGGTGAACCTGTCCTTACCCGGGGGCCTGCCCGACATTCCCGAGGTCGGTCTTTTAGTGCGTCTTTACGGTAATTGCTCGGAACTTGACTACTACGGCCTAGGCCCGACAGAGAATTACTGCGACAGGCGCGAGGGGGCACGTTTAGCCCGCCATCACTCCACGGTGGCAGACGAGTTCGTGCCGTATCTCAAGCCCCAGGAATGCGGCAATCACGGTGCGGTGCGCAGCTTTAAGGTTTATGACCCTGCGACGGGATGCGGTCTGGAGGTAGTGGGTCTTGAGGGCGAGTACCCGGACGTCTCAGCTCTGCCCTATAGCCCTGAGGAATTAGAGAACGCCGCACACGCCTGTGAGCTGCCCCGCTCGCTTAGTACCGTGGTCAAACTCTCCTCGCGTCAGATGGGTGTAGGCGGTGATGACAGCTGGGGTGCTCCAGTGCTGGACCCGTACTTAAATCCCGCGCAAAGCCAGTGCTTTAAGGTAGGTCTCAGAGCTCTCTAGTGCTCCTGACCCAGGACTGTAAAACTTTAACAAAAACAACTTAAACCCCGGCACCATGTGATGCCGGGGTTTTAGCGTGATCTTTAGCTACGCGAGCCTACGCCGGGGGGCCAGGGTCAGGCGCTCACGGTAATCAAGGGGACTTTCGCCGGTTATTTCCTTAAAGACGCGCGCAAAGTGACTTGAGGAGGAGAAGTTGAGCAGCAGGGCGATTTCGCCCACCTTCTGCTGGGAGTTGAGCAGTAAATCGCAGGCAACGCGGATCCTTTCCTGGCGTAAATACTCCATCATGCTCATGCCCACGTCCTCTTTAAAGATGCGCTCGGCGTAATCAATGTTGCGGTTGATGCAGGCGACGATTTCCTTACGTGTCACGGGATTGAAGATATTGCGGTTTAACTCGTTGATTAAAAGGCGTACCTGCGCGCGGTACTGCCGCGTTTCACGCTCTTTGACCTTAGAAACCAGTTCTGCAAAACGCCACGTGATGGTCTCGCGCAGTAGCCTGGCTTCTTCGACGGTTTTAGCCATTTCCGCGGCGAGAATGAAAAAATCCGCCGTGGTATAAGCGGTCTCGACAGCCAGTCCCCCGTTAATGGCCGCACGGGCGGCCAGCACGGCGTTGATGATGGCGCAGATCCGTAAAGCCCATACGTCCTTCCTTACCGTGCATCGGTGAGCGCAGGGCGCGCAGTGCCTTTTCGGGATCGCCCTCCTGCACTCCGGATAAATGGGCTAATTCATAAGCATAAGTGTTATGCGGCCCATCCTGGGGAACTACGTCTGACCAGTCAGGAAGAGGCAGGGTGATATCGTCTTTGAGTTTTTTTAAGTAAGAGGAAAGCTCCGCGGTGGGGACCTCCTGATTACTCTCACTTACCTCCATGGAGACATTGAAGGCTAACGTGAGCAGGGCGTTGACCGCCCGTACCCTTTCCTTTAACACCTTGCGTTCCTCGCTCTGAGGATTGCCCACTGGCCCTACGATAAGCACTCCGCCATGTTTGAGGCTTAATCCGCCTACTCCGCGCGGTCCCGTCAGTAACACCGGATGCTCCGAGCTTTCAATATCCTTGACGAGGGCCTCCAGGGCGCGGGTTCCCTGACCGCTTTCCAGAAGGGGGGTGTTTTCTGATAATACGGGTGCCTTTTTTCAGGGACTGAATGCTCCTGTCATAGGTAAAGACCTGCGGGGTGAGTTTGTTGAGCGCATCGGTTAAGAGCTGTAAATCCATCGCTTCTCCTTAGTGTGAGCTCGCTCACATCCTGTAAGAGAGAGTTTTACTAAGTCGTTATTGTAGCCAAAAGAGCGCTTATCTGCTCTTTTATTTTGTGACGGTGGCTACAATGAAGGAAAATTCATTTAAAGCGGGGAGAACCATGCTTAACGTTACCTTTGATTCCGCCTTACGCGTTTTTCATCTGACTAATGGCGCTGTCAGCTATGTGATGCGCCTCTATCACGAGGGATATCTGGCCCATTTATATTATGGCAAGGCCCTGCCCGAACCTTTGAACGTGGAGAGCTTCTTCTACGAGACCGAGCGCGAGGGTGCCCCGCAGCCTCATGGCCACGAGTTTCCGCGTCTCTTCTCCCTCGACACGCTTCCTCAGGAATATCCCGGGGTGAATGCCGGTGATTTTCGTCTGCCCGCTCTGGAGGCTGCCTTTGACAATGGCTCGCGCTGCGTCGATCTGCGCTATGTCAGCCACCGCGTACTCAAGGACAAGCCCGCCCTCACGGGACTGCCTGCGGTCTTTGCGGGGGATAGGGACAGTCTCACCCTCGAGATCACCTTAAAAGAGGTGGCAGGAGAACTTGAGGTCCGTCTTTACTACACCTTAATTGAGGGCCTATCCCTTATCCTGCGTCACAGCGAGATCCGCAATACAGGTTCTAAGCCGCTATACTTAAATAATGCCGCTTCCCTGAGCGTGGACTTTTTAGAGGCCGATTTTGACATCCTGTCTCTTTACGGCGCGCACGCTAACGAGCGCAACGTGGAGCGTCAGCCCTTAAAGCACGGTATTGAGGAAATCTCCTCCACGCGCGGAGCCACCTCCCATCAGCATCAGAATTTCGTGGCCCTGTTACGCCACGACGTTACAGAGTTCTCAGGGGAACTCTATGCCGCCACACTCGTGTGGTCCGGTAATTTCAAAGCCGCCATCGAGCGCTCTTCCTTTGACAATACCCGCCTTACCCTGGGCATTAACGATAAGGGTTTTAACTGGTATTTAGAGCCATCAGAGTGCTTTACCACCCCCGAGGCGGTACTCGTATATTCAGACGCGGGCTTAAACGGTATGTCGCAGACCTTCCACACGCTCGTGCGTGAGCATCTGACGCGCGGTCAGTGGAGTCACGCCCTGCGTCCCGTGTTAGTGAACAGCTGGGAGGCCGCGTACTTCAACTTTAATGAAGAAAGCATCGTGCGCTTTGCTAAAGACGCCGTGAATCTCGGTGCCGAGCTCATCGTCCTTGATGACGGATGGTTTGGAAAGCGCGACAGCGACACCTGCTCCTTAGGTGACTGGGACAGGATCGACACGCGCAAGCTCCCCTCGGGTCTTAAGGGACTTGCAGATAAAATTCACGCGCTGGGCGCTAAATTCGGTCTCTGGGTAGAGCCGGAGATGGTCTCCCCGGACTCGGAACTCTTCCGTGCCCACCCTGACTGGGCCCTGGGGGTTCAGGGACACAGCCGCTCGCAGCAGCGCAATCAGTACGTTCTTGATCTGTCCAATCCCGAGGTGAGGGATTACATCGTCAGGGTCATCAGCGCTGTACTGTCTTCAGCTCCCATTGACTACGTCAAATGGGATATGAACCGCAATTTAAGTGAGGTCGGCTCTCCCGCCTTCCCCGCCTGCCGTCAGGGCGAGATCGCTACGCGTTATACCTTAGGCGTCTACGACATCATGGAGCGCATCACGGGAGCTTTCCCGCACATTCTTTTTGAAAGCTGTGCCGGCGGCGGCCGCCGTTTTGATCTGGGTCTTCTCTACTATATGCCCCAGGTATGGACCTCGGATAACACCGACGCCCTCTGCCGTCAGCGTATTCAGTACGGCACCTCGCTTATCTTCCCGCCTCAGACCATGGGCGCGCACGTCTCGGCCTGCCCCAATCATCAGGTGGGACGAGTCACCCCTCTTATAACGCGCTTTATCTGCACCGCATCCGGCACCTTCGGGTATGAGATGGATTTGGGCCGCCTCTCCCCTGAGGATAAGGAAGAGGTCAGAGCGCAGATCGCTCTTTACAAGGAGCTGCGTGAGACCCTGCAGAGGGGCGCTTTCTACCGTCTCATCTCGCCATTTGAGGGTACGCGCAATGAAACGGCGTGGATGCATATCTCAGAGGACGGTGCGGAGCTCATCGCCATGTATTTTAAGATGCAGGCCGAGCCCGCTGCCCGTCTGCGCCGCGTGCGCTTTAAGTACCTTGAACCTCAGGCACGCTATGAGGTGGTAAGCCATCTGCACTCCTCCACTCCTGTACATAATATCTACCTTAAGGAACATAACCTTAAGGGTCAGGTGTTCTCGGGAGCGCAGCTCATGAGCGCGGGCATTACCGCCGATCGCATTGACGCCGATGCTGCCTCGTGTATGTGGGTCTTACGCCGCGTGGACTGACAGGACTGAGCTGAGTCTTTACTTCTGACGGGGAAGGGGGCCGCAGTGCCCCCGGTAATGGTTTCAGGGATGCCGGCAAATTCCCTGCAGATGGCAGTTACGGCATTAAGTAGCGGTTTCTCTGTCATCATGGACACTCGGGGTAGCCAGGTGCAGGAGGTGAACTTAAGGTCAGGTATAACAGGGCAAGCAGAATCTGCACCAGAGAGAAAGACTCTCATGTACGAACCGCACAGATCCATATGCCTGCGCTAAAATAGGAGAATCGGACAGAAAAGGGCTTAAGGTTTTGCGGATCATCCATGCTGTTTAGATTCAGAAAAAAAAAAAACCGGTACGCCAGGCAGCGACGAGATCAGATGGGGACGCTCTTTCGCGGTTACCGCTCTCATGGTGGGGATTATCTTCCTCGTCTCCGTCCTGGTGATGCATTCCATTAACAGCATGGAGCGCAGGAGTTCTTTTGAGCGTCTCTATGCCGAGGCCCGCGGGATCGCTTCTTTCATTGAAACTACGATTGCCAATGACCGGGAGCAGCTGAAGCTTCTGGCCGGAGTGGTGGCACGCTATGATGATTTACGGGATCCGGCACTCCGGGAACTGCTTGCCTCCTATGACAACATTGGCATGATGTCACGCGTGGACATGCTGCTGCCAGACGATCGTGTGCTCACACAGGACGGTCAGTGCCTAGATGCTTCAGGCAGGATTTCCTTTGAGGAGCAGGCAGCGCTAGGTGCTCATGTTTCTGACCGGGTAACCGATCTGCTGAGGCCTGATGTCTATGTCCTATACAACTATGTGCCCGTGTTGCGCGGAGGCAGGACTGTGGCTCTGCTCATGGGAGTCGTCATCATTGAGGAGCTGCCGCTTAAAGTGCAGGCACTGCCTTACGGGGGCCGGGGAGATCTCTATGTCATGGACGGTCATACCGGTGATTTTATCGTGGACACATGGCATAAGGGAAAAGTCGGGAATCTCTGGGATCTCGGGCACAGGAAGATGGCTCCGGGCTATGACGGTACAATGCTGAAGCAGGGCGTGGTGGAAGGTAAAAGCGCTCATGTCATCTTTGTCTCGAAAACCATCGGTGAATATCTGTATTTTTACTTTGAGCCGATGCGTGTCAATGCCTGGCGCATCGCGGTCTCGGTGCCTGAGAGCGTGGTCTTTGAAAGTGCCGCTATCATTGAAAGGCGTCTCAATCTTTTCCTTGCGTTTGAGTTTGTCTGCTTTGCGCTCTACCTGTGGTGGATGGGGCGTATGGTGCGCTCGGTGACCAGTGAAAAACAAAGGCGGCTTGAGGCCATTCAGCATCTCAATGAGATTGAGCAGCTGCTCTTTAATGCCCATCACGAGACGGATAACGTTTTTGCGGCCCTGCAGAAACTCAGTGCGATTATCGGCTCGGAGTGCACGGCGCTGTGGATCATGGGACTTAACGGCTGCCGCCGGCGTTTTATATTGAAAGACGGTCAGTCGCTGACCGAACCTCTGACGCAGGAGACCGATCCCGTTTTTGACTATCTCTCGGCACATTTTGCGGGTGATAATCCCGTCTATGAAGCGCATAGTTCTGAGGAGCTGAAAAGAGATTTTGCCGGAGCGATCCCCGGAAGTATCAGCAGCATGCTGGCTGTTCCTGTGAAAGATTCCGCTACGGGGCAGTTGAGCGGTATCCTGATGCTGTGTAATTTAAAACGTGACAGTGTGCAGAAGGCGCTTCTGAAAGCCCTGAGTTTCAGTTTTGCCCTTTTCTGCAGCAATCTTAACAACCGGCTGCTGCTTGAGGAGCAGGGAGATCGTGATGTACTGACGGGACTATACAACCGTAACCGTTATGAAAGGGATCTGCTGGTACTTGAGAAAAGCGCCGGGAACGGTCTTACCTGTATCTATATCGACGTTAACGGCTTGCATGAGATGAACAATACGCAGGGACATGACGCGGGAGATCGCATGCTGCGTGCCGTCGCTGCAGCGATCCGCTCCGCTTTTGACACACCTTACCGTTATCGCACCGGCGGTGACGAGTTTGTGCTCTTCATGGAGGGGGAAGATGAGGCCCTCACAGAGAGAGTCGCTCACAGTCTGAGCCTTGAGCTTGAGAGACAGGGCTATCACGTCTCAGTAGGACTTAAGAGCGGGCGTTATCCTGGTGCACTGTCAGCGCTCATTAAGGAGTCTGAAAAGCGCATGTATGCAGCCAAGCAGCGTTTTTATGCCGAAAAGAACCGCGCGCCGCGCGTTAGCCGCTCTCATCCAGGATAAGTCCTGAGTCATGAAGTCTGTCGCATGGATTTTTCAGAATGCGTTACAATGAGGACATCTTTTCGGTATCTGAGGAAGGTACATGCGGTACGGGTCTGAACAGCATCAGGACAGAAAAGGCAGGGCAGTGTTCCTTAAGGTGCGTTCGCTTACCGTGACCGCAATCATGGTAGGCCTTATTCTCATGGCCTCATCTGCGGTCACGTGGCACATCAATACGCTGGAGCGTCAGAGCTGCTTTGATTTTCTTGAGGAGGAGATAGGCGCTCTGAGCTCGCGTATTGAAAACCGTTTTCACAGGGATCATGAGCTGTTACGCTCCCTTGCCCTGCTGTGTGCCCGCTACGCTGATATCAGAGAACCTGAGCTTTGGGAAGAGCTCTCTTCCTTTAAGGATTCAGGTCTGCTCTCGTCCGTGGAGATCCTGCTGCCAGGAGACCGTTTGCTTACAGCAGGAGGAAGGGAAAGCGATGTCTCAGGAAAGCTGTCTTTTGCCAGAGAGGCGGCTTTAGGAGAGCATCTTTCCTCCCGCGAGAACGGGCTGTTTACTCAGGATACCTACGTGCTGCGCCACTATCTGCCTGTAGTCAGAGACGGCAGGATCGTGGCTTTGCTTATGGGGGTCATACTTGTAGATGAGCTCAGTAGAAAACTGGGGGTAAGCCCCTACGGAGGCCGTGGTGAGTATTTTGTCGTAGACGGGGATAACGGCGATTTCATAGTAGATACGTGGCACCCCGGCAGACTCGGCAACATGCTGTCCCTGGGGCACCGCGAGACGGCCCCAGAGTTTCAAGACAGGAACATGCAGCAGGAGATCATGGCGGGAAAACGCGATTATATCGTCATTGTCTCCAGGACCACGGGGGAGTACGGGTATATGTATTATGCCCCGCTTAAGATCAAAAACTGGCGTCTGGTCGTAGCCGTACCCGAGGATGTGGTCTTTGAGAACTATGACAACATCAAGGCGCATCTGCGCGGGCTGTGTATTTTCGAGCTTGTCTGCTTTGGACTCTATCTTACGTGGATGGCTCGCACGGTGCGCACTGTCACAGCTGAAAAACAGCGCCGTCTGGACATGTTTGTGCATCTCAACGAGATGGAACAGCTGCTGTTTAACGCACATGTGCATACTGAGAACGTCAGTCGCGCGCTCCTTAAGCTTGCTTGCCTGATTAAAGCGCCTAAGATAGCGTTATGGCTCTGTGCCGTTGACGGCAGACTCCGGCGTTTTTCCCTTGATGAGGGTAAATACGCAGATGTGTATCTGACCCGGGAGGAGGCCCTTTTCTTTGCTGCTGTCGCGCAGCGTTTTACGCAGGGGCAGGAGGAGTTTTCTGCCAATGGTCTCAGGGAGCTGCACGAGAGGCTTCCCGAAGTACCAGAGGGCCTGTACAGCGTACTGGCCGTGCCGGTGAGGGAACCCGGAACGGGGGCGTTCCTTGGTATGCTGTCATTATGCAATCTTAAGCGTGATGGCACACAGCGGGCTTTTCTCAGGGCGCTTACCTTCAGCTTCGCGCTTTTCTGCAGCAATTTCAGGAACCGTGAGCTGCTGCGCGAAGAGGGTGATCGTGACGGTCTGACCGGTCTTTATAACCGTAGCCGCTATGAAAGGGATCTTCCGCAGATAGAGAGGCAGAGACAGAGCAGAGAGTCGCTGTACTGCGTTTACATTGACGTTAACGGCCTGAGGGAGATGAACAATGGCCGAGGTCATGAGGCGGGGGATAGCATGCTGCGCACCGTGGCCTCGGAGATCGCCGCGCATTTTGACTCTCCCTATCTGTACCGTACCGGCGGGGATGAGTTCGTGATCTTTGTAAAGGGTAATGACTCTGTCTCTCCTGAGAGTAAGGCCGCGGCGCTTGTCTTAGCCCTTGAGGTTCATGACTATCATATCGCGCTGGGAATTGCGGACGGTCGTGACTTTAGCTCATTGTCCGCGCTTATCAGGGCGGCGGAGGAGAAAATGTACGCGTCCAAACAGAGATTCTACGGCAGCCGTCAGCTGCGTGTCTGAAAGAAGGTCAGTCCCTGACCTGCGGTTAAAAGCGAAAGAAAAAACCTGCCGCCAGACGCCATTCCCTCTCTGAGGGGAATTTAGAGGCAGGCAGAAAGGCCAGCTGTACATATGGTTCAAAGGGGACGCCAGACAGGTTAAAATTAAGCCGTTCTTCATGTGAGAAACGTTTTCCTCCTCTGAAAGGATAGCGGTGCCCCTCCTCACCGTCGTCAAGGTTCAGGAGTCCCTGCACCGTGGCGTTTAATCTGAAGTTTTTTTTCGGCGTAGCCCACGCTGCCTTCAAAACGCGGGGTAAGGTACTGAAAACCTCTTTGATATATGCGGGTGAGATCCATGGCTCCTTTTAAAGAGGTAAAAAACAGACCTCGGTTAAGGCTTAACTTAATTAAAGGACGGTGCCATTGCCCCGTCAGGGAAAAACTTGAGTAGCCCCCTGCCTGCAGGCTCATCAGGGTTCCCGCCCTGTATACCGTCCAGTAGCCAAAACGCAGGTTCTGTTCCGTAACAGGTCTGTGACAGGTTAAGGTATGTCTCCGGTCTTCACTGTGTAAGGGAGCGAGATTGGCCGGTGAGACGTCCAGCGTCAGAGAGCGGTACTGCAGGGTAAGCCGCGCCCGGTCGAGATTGTAGCGCGCGTAGTAGGTAACCCGCGCCGTGAAATCGGTTTCCTTTGTCTCAAGTCCCATGGCCGGTGAGGAAAAAGCAGTGTAACTTGCTGTTATTTGAAGGATTATTTAATCTGTATCTCGGAGTGTTCCGCACTTTGGCATCCTGCGGCCGGGAGGATGGCCTGCGGGCTTAAGACAGGATCCCGTCAGAAACGGGGAGGCTCGGTTTACGGACAGTTCAGGTATCAGGCCAGAGCCTTGCCGCGATATAGGCGCAGGCGCGTGCGTCCGCTAAGGCGTTATGGTGATCAAAGGCCCTGTATCCTAAGTAGGCGGCCACGGTGTCAAGTTTGTAATTGGCAAGCTCAAAGTTACGCCGTGATTCGGTCAGGGTGCAGTAAAAACGGTATTCAGGGTAAGGCAGGGAGTAGTGCTCAAAGACAGCTTTAAGGCAGTTTTCGTCAAAGACTCTGTTGTGGGCGATAAGCGGCAGTGAACCGATGTGCGGCTGTGCCGCGTACCACACCTCGGGAAAATCGGGAGCCCTGTCCGTATCCTTACGCGTCAGTCCGTGAATGGCTGTGGTAAAGCGCGTGTAGAAATTGGGCGCGGGTCTTATCAGCGAGTAAAAAGAGTCGCATTCCTTTCCGTCGCGGTAAATGACGATTCCTACCGAGCAGACCGAGGAGCGGTACTGATTGGCAGTCTCGAAGTCGATGGCGGCAAAGTCTAACATTCAGATGCAGTGTACCGGTTTGGGAAGACCCGCCAGGCGGGCGGCGCTTTTAGCGGCACCGTCAGGAAAGAGCGCGGCGAGGGTAATGGAGTCAGCCAGTTCCGGATGCCCCTCCTTCTTAAGGAGTGTCTGCAGGGGCCGCATGGCGGGCGTGGTGGCGTAGGTCTCATAGTAGCGGCGTACCGTGTTAATTACGGTACGGTGCTCAGGGGTCAGGGTAAGCCCCATTAAGCCCGCGAGATACTCCATGAAAGGCTCCGACCAGTCATGGAGATCTAAAAGGTAACCCTCGGGATCGGCCTTCAGCACGCGGCCTTCAAAAAGATAGTCCACGTCAGTCCTGATGATGGAGCAGATGGCCCATCTTCTTTTCCTTGGTGTTGAGGTAATTCTCGTTGTAGCTGTTACGCCCGTATTCAAGGGGCTCGCGGCTGACTACGTCAATGCCGTATTCCCTGAGCTCATCGATTTTGGCGGGATTGTTGGTCATGAGAATGACCTTGGAGATCCCCAGCTCGCACATGATATCCGCGCACAGACCGTAATGACGCCCGTCGGAGGGAAAGCCCAGGCGTAAATTGGCCTCGACCGTGTCTAAACCCTCATCCTGCAGACGGTAGGCTCTGATCTTATTGAAAAGACCGATGCCGCGTCCTTCCTGACGCATATAGAGCAGAGCGCCGCGCTTGGCGGCAGCGATTTTGGCCAGGGCCGCGTCTAACTGAAAGCCGCAGTCGCAGCGCAGGGAGCCGAGGCAGTCGCCGGTGAGGCACTCGGAGTGAATGCGGGTTAATACCGGCTCGCCGTCATTGAGCTTGCCCATGTATAAAACAGCGTGATCAAGGAGATTGTTGTCCCTGAAAATCATGATGTTAAAGATGCCGTGACGGGTGGGCAGCTTTGCCGGTAGGGTCTTGGTAAATTTATCGGTCACTTGATACAACCTGTCGCAGTTAAACAAATTTCTAACGCAGTCTCAGGAGGGGCATTATAGCACTGTGACGCAATCCGTGCAGGAGCGGGGCGGACGCCGTGAGGTTCCGGTATCACGCTTCACCCTGCAGCGATCGCCGGGGACGTGGAGGTGGAAAACCGCGAGCGCGGAGAGGGGCTTACGAGCACGGATACGGTGCACCCCGAGGTGATCGCGGAGACTGGCTATGGCGGCGGTTTGGGCGTCGAGCTTAAGGTCAGTGACAGCACCTCGTTCGCGCTCGATTACGGCTATTACGGATCCTCGCAAAACGACAATCACTCGCTCACGGGTAATGTCACGTACCGCTTCTAAACGGATCTCCCCCGCTTAAGGGGGAGAGTGGGGAAAATTTCCCGGATGTTTTTCAAAAACGCGTCTGCTTAATGCTATAATCAGGCGTTTTTAAAAACACCGGATTTTAAGAGCGTAAGAGCGAATTATGACCGACGCATTTGTCATTGCCGTAGATGGCCCCGGGGGGGCGGGCAAGGGTGAGTTAACCCGCCGTTTAGCCATGCGCCTGGGCTTTGCCCTCCTAGATTCAGGAGCCATTTACCGCGTGCTGGCCTATGCCGCCCGTAAGGCGGGTTTAGCCCTCTTTGACGAGGATTCCCTCGTGGAGGAGGCGAAGGTTCTCAACTTAAGTTTTGAGGCCCAGGATGACGGCGTGCACGTGATGTTAAACGGTGAGGACGTGTCCTCGGAGATCCGCTCCGAGCGCACCGCCGAGGGCGCGAGCCGTGTGGCAGCGCTGCCCCGCGTGCGTGAGGCTCTTCTGCAGAGACAGCGTGATTTCTGCATGCCGCCCGGACTCGTGGCCGATGGCCGCGACATGGGCACGGTGGTGTTTCCTAAGGCCGATCTCAAGATCTTCCTTGACGCCTCGCCTGAGGAAAGAGCGCGCCGCCGTGTGCTGCAGCTTACGCAGGCCGGCAGGGAAGCGGTCTTTGAACTGGTGTTAAAGGAAATCGAGGAGCGCGACGCGCGTGACCGCAACCGTCCCGTGGCCCCGTTAAAGCCCGCCGAGGATGCGGTGCTTATCGATTCGACGCACCTTAACATTGATGAGGTGCTCGAGAAGGCTCTGGAGCTGGTGCGCTCTAAGGGCATTAAGGTCTGATTTCTGAGGTTCCGGCCGGCCTTCAGGGGCGGGCGGGAGCTTAAGTACAGGGCAGGCATGGACGCCTTCCTTTTTTAATAACCCCCCAAGGCAGGATGCTAAGGGGTCAATACCGGAAATTTTTTATTAAATGGAATCTTTTGCTGAACTCTTAGAAGAGTCTTTCAAGTCTACCGAAACCCGTCCTGGCTCCATGGTCAAGGGCAAGATTGTCGCCATTGACAGCAGCTTTGTCACGGTCGATGCCGGATTAAAGTCCGAGTCCCACATCCCCGTCGAGCAGTTCAAGAACGCTCAGGGCGAGCTTGAGGTTCAGGTCGGCGACGAAGTCGACGTGGCCTTAGAGTCGGTCGAGTCCGGCGACGGCGAGACCCTGCTCTCCCGCGAGAAGGCCAAGCGCAACGAGGCCTGGGCCAAGCTTGAGGAGGCCTTCAAGAACAATGAGGCTGTTACCGGCGTCATCGACGGCAAGGTCAAGGGTGGCTTCACCGTCCAGTTAGGCGGTATCCGCGCCTTCCTCCCCGGCTCTCTCGTGGATGTCCGCCCCGTGCGCGACACCTCTCACTTAGAGGGCAAGGAGCTGCAGTTCAAGGTCATCAAGCTCGATCAGAAGCGCAATAACGTTGTGGTGTCCCGCCGTGCCGTTATCGAGTCTGAGTCCTCCTCCGAGCGCGAGAACGTGCTCGCCACCCTCCAGGAGGGCATGGAGGTTAAGGGTATCGTCAAGAACCTGACCGACTACGGTGCCTTCGTGGACTTAGGCGGTGTGGACGGTTTACTCCACATCACCGACATGGCCTGGAAGCGCGTCAAGCACCCGAGCGAGATCGTCAACGTTGGCGACGAGATCACCGTCAAGGTGCTCAAGTTCGACCGCGAGCGTCAGCGTGTCTCCTTAGGCCTCAAGCAGTTAGGCGAAGATCCGTGGGCCAACATTTCTGCCCGCTTCCCCGTGGGTTCCAACGTGGAAGGCAAGGTGACCAACCTGACCGATTACGGCTGCTTCGTGGAGATCCACGAGGGCGTCGAGGGGCTGGTGCACGTCTCCGAGATGGACTGGACCAACAAGAACATTCACCCCTCCAAGGTGGTTTCCGTTGGCGATACCGTCACTGTCAAGGTGCTGGAGATCGACGAGGATCGTCGCCGTATTTCCTTAGGCTTAAAGCAGTGCAAGCCCAATCCGTGGATGCTCTTTGCCGAGACCCACAGCAAGGGTGACAAGGTTACCGGCAAGATCAAGAGCATTACCGATTTCGGTATCTTCATCGGTCTTGAGGGCGGCATCGACGGCTTAGTCCACCTCTCTGACATCTCCTGGCAGCAGTCCGGCGAGGAAGCTGTCCGCGAGTTCAAGAAGGGCGACGAGATCACCGCCATCGTCCTCCAGGTTGATCCGGATCGCGAGCGTATCTCCTTAGGCTTAAAGCAGATCTCCGAGGATCCGTTCTCTGATTTCTTAAGCACTCACCACAAGGGTTCCTCCGTCACCGGTACCGTGGAGGCCGTTGAGGCCCGTGGTGCCACCGTCCGCTTAGCCGACGGCGTGACCGCTTACCTGCGCGCCTCTGACATCTCCCGCGATCGCGTGGATGATGCCACCACCGTGCTGCACGTGGGCGATACCGTTGAGGGCAAGTTAGTCAACGTGGATCGCAAGACCCGTCAGTTAAGCCTGTCCATCCGCGCCAAGGATGAGGCAGAGGAGAAGGAAGCTCTTGAGACTCTCAATGAAAAGCAGACTCAGGAAGCCGCTCCTAACGCCATGGCTGCCGCCTTCGCCGCTGCGCGCAAGGAATAAGCCTCAGGTCTTAGCCTGAAAATAAGGAAAGCCCCGCCCTGAAGCGGGGCTTTCTCTGTGTAAAGCGTCTCTCTTCCTTCAAGACGTTTCTCTTTTTTTCACATCCGGGCTTTTTGCCGGGAAATTGCGCTTAATCCTCCCTCCCTTCACATTTCTTTTCCCCCTGGCACGAGATCTGCTTTACGGGGATAATACATACGTTATGGATAGTTAAGGAGTTCCCATGTTACATTCTCTGCGGCGTTTTCACAGAAACTCTTTCCTTCTTAAGGGATTAGTATGCCTCTGACGGGACTGGGCACCTATGCACTTGACGCGGCGCAGTGCTATAACTCGGTCCTGGCTCTGCTGGATGCCGGAGGGCGGCTTATTGATACTGCCTATATATATATATATATATCCCAATGAGGAGGCGGTAGGACGTGCCGTTCGCGACAGCGGGATCCCCCGCGGCGAGATCTTCGTTGTGACCAAGCTTTATCCGTCGCAGTTTGACGATCCGGAGGCGGCTATAGACAGGGCTTTAAAAACGCTTGACCTGGGGTATATCGATCTTTTGCTTCTGCATCACCCGGGTGAGGGAGACGTTACGGCCTATAAGGCCATGGAGAAAGCGGTCAGTGAGGGAACGGTGCGCTCCATAGGCCTTTCCAACTGGTACATGGAAGAACTTCAGGACTTTCTCCCGCAGGTGAGCGTGAAGCCTGCTCTCGTGCAGAACGAGATCCACCCTTACTATCAGGAGCCTGAGGTGGTGCCGTATATACAGTCCCTCGGGATCACGGTGCAGGGCTGGTATCCTTTCGGCGGTCGCGGACACACGCAGGAGATGTTTGCCGATCCCGTGTTAAAGGATATTGCCGCCGCGCACGGAGTGAGCGTGCCGCAGGTGATTTTGCGCTGGAATTTGCAGCGCGGCGTCGTGGTCATACCCGGGTCCTCCAATCCTCAGCATATCCGTGAGAATCTGGCGCTCTTTGGTTTCGAGCTCTCGCCTGCGGAAATGGAGCAGATCGCGGCGCTTAACCGTGACAAAAAACATGACTGGTACTGATCGGGTACTGAGGGTACCGACTGACAGGCAGTAAAGGCAGGCAAAACAGGCTCCCCGCGGGGAGCCTCATTCAGTATGGGAAGCTTAGTCAGGGCGCGTGGCGTCCTTATAGCTTTTAACCTTCGCGGCGATTAAGGAGAGCATCTTTTCAGGATTAGCCACGTTCTCCTCAATGATCCTCACGAGGGCGGAGCCGACGATGGCACCGTCCGCACCGATCTTCAGGGCCTCCTTCACGTGCTCGGGCGTGGAAATGCCAAAGCCTAACAGGGTGTGCGGGGCTTTAAGCTCCTTTAATTTACGGAACTCATCGGGGTGACGTCCGAACTCGTTTTCAGTTCCGGTAATGCCAAAGCGCGAGAGCACATAGGTATAGCCCTCGCATTCAGAAGCGATCGCCGCCAGGGTCTCGTCCGTGGCGTTGGGCGGGGCGATGAGTACGGGATTGATACCGTGCCTGAGAGCAGGTCCTCTGAAATCGTGTACGCCTTCCTGCATCTGTACCGGCACGTCGGGCACGAGAATGGCGTCCACGCCCGCTGCCGCGGCGTCGGCGTAAAACCTGTCAATGCCGCGGGCTACGACCAGGTTGGCGTAGACCAGAAGGGAAATGGGCAGTTCGGGGAAGGTGTCGCGCAGCCTTCTGATCACGGCAAAGCAGCGGTCAGTGGTGGAACCGTTTTTAAGGGCGCGGCGGTTGGCGTGCTGAATGATAAGACCGTCAGCGCAGGGATCGGAGAAGGGGATCCCCAGCTCCAGGCCATCGGCACCGCTTTCAATCATGGTTTTTAAAATGGCGAAGGACAGCTCTTCTGTGGGGTGGCAGACCGTGGCAAAGGGGACGAAGGCACCTTCGTGACGGGCTGCGAGCTTTTCAAACATGCTGTCAAAACGCTTAGAGGTAGTCATGGTAGCTCCTTAACGGTTGATGGCCGCGACGTCGATGGTGCCGTCCTCGCGGATGACGCCGGATTTCTGGAAAATATCGGAAACATTGAAAATGTCCTTATCGCCGCGTCCGGAGAGATTGACGAGGAGCACCTGCTCCCTGTCAGGGTTCTCACGGATCATCTTTAAGGCGTAGGCGAGGGCATGCGAGGACTCGAGAGCGGGAATAATGCCTTCACGCAGGGAGAGCAGGGCAAAGGCCTCAAGGGCCTCCTTATCGGTGACCGAGACATAACTGACGCGGCCGCTCTGTTTGAGGTAGGCGTGCTGCGGTCCCACCGAGGGGAAATCCAGTCCTGCCGAGACCGAATAGGACTCGTGGATCTGTCCGTCCTCATTCTGCAGATTAAGCGAGTAGGCACCAAAGAAGATACCCTCCTCTCCCTTGCCCAAGGTAGCGCCGTGCTTGTCGGTATTGACGCCCATTCCCGCCGGTTCCACGCCGTAAAGCGGCACTTCCGTGGGTAAGAACGCGGTAAACATGCCGATGGCGTTGGAGCCGCCGCCTACGCAGGCGAGCACGGCGTCAGGCAGCCGTCCCTCGCGCTCCTCAATCTGCTTTATAGCCTCTTCACCTATGATTTTCTGGAACTCGCGCACGATGGTGGGGAAGGGATGGGGGCCTGCTGCGGTGCCGATCATATAGTGAGTGTCCTCAAAGCTGCCCGCCCAGTCGCGCAGGGCCTCGTTGCAGGCTTCCTTTAAGGTGCCCACGCCGGTGGTGATTTCGCGCACCTCCGCGCCCATGAGACGCATACGGAAGACGTTGGGCATCTGCCTTTTTACGTCGGTAGCGCCCATGTAAATGGTGCACTTCAGGCCTAAGAGGGCGCAGATGAGGGCGGTAGCCACGCCGTGCTGGCCGGCTCCGGTCTCGGCGATAATGCGCGTCTTACCCATACGTTTGGCAAGGAGCGCCTGGCCTATGACCTGATTGGTCTTGTGTGCGCCGCCGTGCAGTAAATCCTCGCGCTTGAGGTACAGGCGCGTTTTGGTGCCAGCCGTTAAGTTACGACACAGGGTGAGGGCGGTGGGACGGCCAGCATAGTTCTTTAAAAGCGAGCACAGCTCCTCGCGGAAGGCCGGATCCTGCCTTGCCTCCACAAAGGCCTTTTCAAGCTGCATGAGGGCCGGTACCAGCACCTCGGGAACGTACATGCCGCCAAACTTGCCAAAATAGGGATTAAGCAGCGTGTTCATGGGTAACTCCTTGTCTTAACTGTGTCAGTAACTGAGTGATTAAAAGCGGATCCTTGACGCCCGGTGCACTTTCCACGCCCGAGTTGACGTCAAGGCCTGCAAAACCTAGGGACAGGGCCTTTGCGGCATTGTGCGCGTTCAGCCCTCCGGAGAGCAGACAGCGGCTGCGGTCCAGTTCTGCGGGGATGTCTTCCCAGTTAAAGGAAGTGCCGCTGCCTGGCATACTGCTGTCAAGTAACAGAAGCTCGCACAGCCCCGCGTAGTCCTGAAGCGTCATAAAGGACTGAGGGGAACGGATATTAAAGGCTTTGATGATTTTAAGTGCGGGAAGAGCCGCCCTCAGGGCACGGATATAGTCAGGACTTTCATGTCCGTGCAGCTGCGCGTAATCGAGTTTTAAATCCGCACAGGTTTTCACGACATAAGGCAGCTCATGATCTAGAAAGACCCCCACGGTGTACAGGAAGCGCTTAGCCCCGGTGCTTTCAATGAGCGCTTTAGCGTCGGCGGGACTGATATAGCGCGGACTTTTCTTATGGAAGATAAAGCCCGCGAGCGTAGCCTTTCCGTCGATGGCGGCCTTAAGTGCGGCCTCATCCTTAAGACCGCAGATCTTGTTATAGCCATAGCGCAGGGACAGCACCGCGCGGTAGGGATCTGCTTCCCTGCAGATAGAGGAGCCGACGAGGAAATTGTTAAAGGAAGCAAGGGAGAGGAGATCGCTCACGCTCTTAATGCCCGACTCGGAGATGACAATGCGTCCCGCGTTGAGCAGCAGTCCCTCAAGTTCTCTTGCGGTAGTGAAGTCCACCTGCAGGGTCTTTAAATCGCGGTTGTTGATGCCGATGACGGGATAGTTATTTTCAAGGGCAAACTCGGCCTCGGAGCGCGTGGTCACCTCAAGGATGACCTCAAGACCCAGGCTGTTGGCGTAAGCGGTGAAATCAAGCAGCGCAGGGCGGTCCAGTACCGAGCACATGAGCAGGATGGCGTCGGCTCCGGCCACGTAAGCGCTTTTGATCTGCTTGCGGCTTATCACAAAATCCTTGGCGATGACGGGCAGGTCTGTCAGTTCCTTAACCTGCTTAAGACGCTCAAAGGAACCTTTGAAATAGCGGCTTTCACAGAGCACCGAGATGGCCGCGCCAAACTCACTGTACACCTCGACTGAGCGCCTGAGATTAAGGGCGGTATTGATATCCCCGAGAGTGGGGGAGGCGCTTTTAAGCTCAAGGATGAGGTGGCGCTGCGGCCCCCTGAGAGCCTGACGCAGTGAGACATACGGTGCGCTGCGCGTGCCGGAGGCTTCGGGGAGCTCTTCGAGATCCTCAAGCCTGGCGTTCACGATGGTGGCCAGCACCGTTCCGTCGAGCTCGGCGTGATTGAGGCCGCGGTAGCTTAAGGCCGTGGGAGAGAGGGAGGAGATGGACAGCATTATTCACCCCGTGAAATGGCGCAGAGGCGCTCTAACTTCTTTAAACCGCTCCCCGAGAGAATGGCATCCATGGCCAGTTCCGTGCCCTGCTTTAAGGTGGCGGCCTTGCCGCCCAGCACTAAGAGCGCGGCTAAATTTACCGCGATGGCGTAATTGTGCGCTTCCCTGCCCTTTCCGCTTAAGATGGTAAGGGCGATGTCGCGGTTTTCCTCGGGATTGCCGCCCGTGATGTCTGCCTGAGTGTATTCATGCGTGATACCGAAGCTTTCGCGGGTTAACACGCCGCTTTCGACATGACCGTCCTCAAAGAGACGGGCGTAATGGGTGGTTCCAAAGGGGGCGATTTCATCCATGCCGTTGCCGTTGACGCAGAAGGCGCGCCGCACTCCCGTATCGTGCAGGGTCCGGGCCATGACCTCAAGGAGTTTGTCGGAGTAAACGCCTAACAGCTCGTACGTGGGTTTAATGGGATTGGTGAGGGGGCCTAAGAGATTGAAGATGGTGCGCGTCCTTAAGCTCTGACGCACCGCCGCGGCGTAGCGCATGGCCTTGTGGAAATGCTGGGCGAAGATGAAGGCAAAGCCTTCCTCGTCAAGGCTTCTCAGAATGTCCTTTTCGTTGATATTGACGTTATATCCCACCGCCTGGAGAAGATCGGAAGCTCCTGTCTTTGAGGAGACGGCCTTATTGCCGTGCTTGGCGATTTTAAGACCCAGGGTGGAGGCCAGAATGCCCGAGAGGGTGGAAATATTGATAGTGGCCAGGCCATCACCGCCCGTGCCCACGATCTCGCCGATATCGTAATCAGGGCGGGTCAGGGGGGAGGCGGCCTTGAGCATGGCCAGGGCGGCGCCGGCGATCTCGCTTTGCGTCTCGCCCTTTAATTTAAGGCAGGTTAAAAGCGAGCTTAACTCAATGTCGGTTACCTCGCCGCGGAAGATGCTGTTAAACAGCTCCTCGCTTTCTTTCTGATTTAAGTTCTGGCTTAAATAGAGCTTTTCCTGATAAGGGTACATGTTTAACTCCTTGCCCTGTATGGTTGTTCTCTTGCCAGGTGGGTTTACTCAGATATTAAAAAACCCGCCTGGAGCGGGTCTTTCCTAAAGTCTGAAGGCTATAAGTCATCCCCGCATTTTCATACGGAGCGCCACCACTTGAAAACGGAGGTCTGGTTCACCTTCAGCATCTTTAAATTCCTTTCTAAAAAATAAACGATGGCTTAAGCTTAGAAAGAGCCTTCCCTTTTGTAAAGGCTTTTATGTTCAGGAAGGTAATTTTGCACTTAAAAAAGCCGTTTTTACCCACTTTAAGACAGATTTGCCCTTAAACGGTGCGCCAGTGCCGCGGCACAGCCGCTTCTTTCAGGGCGCAGTGAGGTGAGACCTTACGTTTTGTCCCCTGATTAAGGGGGAGGGGGCAGTCTGCCATAGCCTATAAGATGGCTCTTTAAATAGGGATCGTTTAAGGAGATGAAGCTTACGGGATGTCCGCAGTGCAGAAGGTAATGCTCTCCCACGTAGAGACCCACGTGCGAGACGGTCTTACCGTTGGTGGCAAAGAAAACGAGATCGCAGGGCCTGCGTTCCGCAGCCCTGACGGGTTCACACAGGGCAAAGAGTCCCCGTGAGGTCTGACGGCCCACCGCATAGCCTGCCTTATTTAAAATCCAGGAGATGAAGCCCGAGCAGTCAAAGGAGGTCTCAGGTGCGGAGCCGCCCCAAACGTAGGGGTAACCGAGATAGGGGGTGGCCACCTCAATCAGGCGTTTAAGCCCGGGATTGTCCCGCAGCTCTTCCTCAGACAGCGGTACGCTGCTGTGCGGACGCCACGGATAGAGAAAAGGATAGTCATCCCCGGTAAAAAGAGCGGTGCGCGGGGCGTAGGCCTTAAGGGCGCTGGCATAGCGCTCCATGACTTTCAGATCATAGTCCTCAAAGGGCAGATGCGAAAGCGGCCGCACCTCAAGCACGGCGCGGTAGGTCCATTGTCCCTCCTGAAGCTTTGCCATGCGCCTCACGCTCACGCTGTTAAGGAGCAGGGCCTGAAGCTCTGCGTCACTTACCCTTGTAGGCGGAGTCCCGTAAAGGGCCGTGACGAGAGCGTTCATGGCGTAAGGGTCAAAGGCGGGCGTGTCGGGAAGCGTGAGCGTATACCCCGCCTGAGCCGTATCCTTAAGCAGCTTTTTAAAGAGCGCCGTCTCCGCTGCCTCGTAACGGGCGCAGACGGCACTAAGGCTCTCATCCCTTACCTCTGAGTAGGTAATGTGCGTGCAGGCACTTAAGATAAGGCCAGGCGCCATACACAGCGCGGCGCAGACGCGGCGCTTTGAGAAGAGGATTACGCCCCCGGTGTGCATGCTCAGCTCTCCAGACAGTCAAGGCTCTGTTTCAGAATGTGCGGTCCGAAACTGCTTAGGATCGACTCGGGATGGAATTGTAGCGATAAAAGATGCAGTTTTTCACTGTAGAGCGCCATATTCAGCCCGTGTACCGTAGCGATCTCCTCCATCTCAGAGGGGAGCTGACTTACATAGAGGGAGTGATAACGGCCCACGGAAAGCGGGTTGGGCAGACCCTTAAAGCAGGCCCGGCCGGTGTGGGTTAAAAGCGAGGACTGCCCGTGCACTACCTCGGGACAGCGCTCCACCTTACCCCCGAGGGCAAGAGCGAGGGCCTGATGGCCGAGACACACGCCTAACATGGGCACTTCTCCCATCAGGGTCTCGATAAAAGCCATCAGGTTGTGTGCCTCAAGAGGATGCGAGGGCCCCGGGGAGAGGAACAGCAGGGGCGTGCGTCCTTCATCCTTAAGGCGGGACACTTCTTCCCTGACCCTGGCTACGGGGACGTCGTTGCGGTAAACGCTCACGCGCGCCCCGAGGGTGGTGATATTGTCAATGAGGTTGTAGACAAAGGAATCGTAATTGTCGATGAAGATGATGTCCTTAAGCATGTTGTCCTCCTACTGCTCAGTTGCGGTGTGCTCTGCGGCCAGGACGAGAGCGTTTAACACGGCGCGGGCCTTAAAGAAAGTTTCCTGCGTCTCATCGGCAGGTACGGAGTTTAAAGTCACTCCGCAGCCGGCGCTGACATAAGCGGTACCCTCCTTCACTTCCGCCGAGCGGATCACGATACAGGAGTCGAGCGAGCCGTCGGCCATGAGTCGTACCATGGTGCCGCCGTAAGCCCCGCGCCGTTTGCCTTCGTAGCGGTAGATAAGTTCATGGGCCTTTAACTTCGGCGCTCCCGAGAGCGTGCCCATGTTCATGACCGAGAGATAGGCGTGCAGCGCGTCGAGATCGGGGCGCAGGGTGGCCTTCACGTCGGTGACTAAGTGCATGACGTGCTGATAGTGAGCCACGTAGAGAAGACGCGCCACTTCAGTGGTACCTGGCAGAGCGATGCGGGCGAGATCGTTGCGCGCCAGATCGACGAGCATGATGTGCTCCGAGAGCTCTTTCTGATTGGTTCTTAACTCCAGTTCCACGCGGCTGTCGATGACGTGATCGACGGTGCCGTCGCTCCTGAGGGCACGGGGCCGCGTTCCCGCGATGGGGCTGATAAAGACCTGCCGCGACGGTGCCTCATAGCGCAGGGCGAACTCCGGGGAAGTGCCGAAGAGACAGTGCTTCTCCCCTTCAAAAAAGAACATGTAGGGCGAGGGATTGGCCGCGCTTAAGATGCGGTATGCCAGAAGCGGATCGGGACAGGGAGCGCTGAAGGTACGGGCGGGCACGACCTGAAAGACGTCACCTGCCAGAATGTGTTCCCGGAGAGTGAGGACGAGGTTCTCAAAGTCTGCGTCACTTACGGAACGTCTGACGGCACTTAGATCTGCCGGCTGCACTGCGGTCATATCAGGTTCTGCACTCAGTTTTTCACAGCTCTCACGTAAGAGCTGTGCGCGGGTGACGAGAGAGCCCAGAAAGGTGTTAGCGGGAGTGAAATCGGCCACGCTCAGATAGCTTTCCCCTTTCTGATGATCAAGCGTCAGCGCCGTTTCAAAGACAAGCAGATTCAGAAGCGGCTCCCCGGTATCGGGAAGCGCTTCAAAGCCTTCCACCTTTTCAAAGGCGGTGATGAAATCAAAGCTGATATTGCCCGCCATGAAAAGATGCGTAAGGGGCCTTACGCCTGCCTGGAGCGCGCTTAACACGTCCACGGGATGGGGAGATAAGAGCCGCTCCCTTTCATTAAGCCCCGTCTGCGGTTCCGGGAAAGTCACTTTAAGGGTGCGTCCGCTGCACTCTGCTCCCTTAAACCGGGCCGTGAGCATCTCAAGGAGTGCCGCTCCGTTATCCGTCAGGGCGCTGACAGTCACGGTGCGCCCCCTGACCGTACATTTAAGCGCGGCATCAATACCAATCAGGGACTGCTTATGCTGCAGCGAGCCGGGATCGGCCGATTCAAGGAGAAGAGTATTGGCTCTGTGAAAGAGCGCCGCATAAAGACAGGAGGCCGGAGCCTTCACGTTTACGGGAAAAGTAAGTTCCTGCATAGCTTCCTCTTTAGCCGATGCGGGCTTACCTCAAAGAAAAACCCGCACAGGCGGGTTAACTTTACCGTAACAGGAGACAGTAAGCTGACCCGCTAAAGGCGGGGCCACCAGTTCCTGTCATTGTTAACGGTAAAAATGTACATAGTGCCTCAATGGGTTTAACAAAGGATGGCACTATCTTGCAGAGATGAAAGCCATCTGTCAAAGGGAAAAGGTTTTTTGCCCTTAAAGAGCGCACGTAAAGTCTGATTTCCTTATGCCGGTGCAGAGAAAGCCAGGGAACTTCACCGTAAGCTACTGCAAAAGGCTGCCTAAATTTTTAAACTGCGTCGCATTTTTGTCATAAGGCATGGCTTTAAGGGGGCCTGAGGGGCGGTTTTTACCTTAAAAATCATTGTCAAAGGTCAGGTCCCTTACTAAAATTAAACATTACGCGAGTAACTTTCTGAGGTTTGACTATGACCCGAGCACAGCTCATTGAAGCACTGACGCATAAATACCGCGAGTTAAATCCCAAGCTTATCGATCAGTCGGTAAGGGAGATCCTCGAACTGCTCTCCGAGACTTTAGTGCGCGGCGAGCGTATCGAGATCCGCGGCTTTGGCTCTTTTGAGGTCAGAGTGCGCGAGCCCAGGACGGCGCACAATCCCAAGACGGGAGATAAGGTGAATCTGGAGGAGCGCCGCGTGGTGCACTTCAAGCCCGGCGTGGAACTGCGCACGCGGGTTAACCGTATCGGGGATCTTGACGCTCCCCTCCCGTACTGAAAAAAGCGCCTGTGTTAAGATATACGGGCGATAACAAGGAGTTATGTTCATGCTCAAGTTCTGGATCTTCGTCATCATTGCCGCCGCCCTCGCGGTGCTGGGATTATGTCTGGGCTCAGCCAATGATGCCAGAGTGGCTTTTGATTTCCTCTTCGTCAAAACCGAGCTCACCTTAGCCCAGGTCTTCGTTTACGGAGCGGCCTTCGGTTTAGCCATCGGTCTTATCCTGTGCCTTACCGTGTACCTCAGGGTGCGGGTGCGCTTAAGCCAGAGCCGCCGTGAGACGCGTCAGGCCGTGAAGCGGGAGCAGGCGCTCCTTGCCAAAAGCGCCACGGCTGAGAATCAGGGATAAATTCCTGCATGTTTGAACTGCTGTTTCTGCTCTTGCCCGTGGCTGCCGCTTACGGCTATTACATGGGTAAGGCCTCTTCACGGCAGCGCCGCGATGCCGTGAGCAATACCCGCGCCCATAACTACATCCGCGGCGTGGAGTACTTTTTAAACAATGAGCGCGAGCGGGCGGTAGATCGCTTTATCGCTTACTTCAATGAAAGCGATCCTTCCTTTGAAACGCACGTGGCCTTAGGTAACCTCTTTCGCAAGCGCGGCGAGATGGACAAGGCCATTTCCATGCACGAGGCGCTGCTTTCTAATGCCAGGCTTTCCGATCCCGAGCACGAGGTCGCGCAGTTAGAGTTAGCCCGTGATTTTATCGCCGCAGGTCTTCTGGACCGAGCCGAGCAGAATCTTACGCATTTAGTGGATATCCCCAGACAGCGCGCCGAGGCCGCTTCTCTGTTAGTCCAGGTTTACGAGCGTGAGCGGGATTATCCCGAGGCCATCCGCGTGGCCCTAAAATATCAGGAAAGCATGGGCCGCCGCCTTACCGTACCCTTATCCCACTATTACTGCGAGGTGGCCGCAGCTCACGCCTTATCCTCGGAAGGGGAAAGCGAAGGCGATCTCTACCGTAAGGCCCTCAGTGTCAATCCCTCCTCGCTGCGTGCCCGTTTAGGGCTCTGCGAGGTCGCGCTGCGCGCCGGACAGAACGAGGAGGCCTTTAAGCTTATCAAGGAAGTCAGTGCCTTAAATCCTGACACGGGCCTCATCTGTCTTGAATACCTGTTAAAGATCTTCCCCAACAAGGCTGATCCCAAACTGCGTTTCGCCCTTGATGACCTGGTGCGCCGCACCCGTTCGGCTGCCGCCATGGTCGAGTTAGTCGAGACGGTAGAGCAGAGCTCGGGACGGGATGACGCCGAGGTGATGCTGCTCTCCTTCGTGAAGGAAAAACCCAATTTAAAGCTCTTTTCCGAGCTGATGCGTCTGCGCTCGCGGGAGGAAGATCAGAGCGCTTCGGACGCCATCCTGCAGTTAAAGAGTCTCGTGGATGCGCAGATCGCGTCCAATTACCGCTATTCCTGCCATCGCTGCGGTTTTCAGTCGCGGCTTCTTTTCTGGCAATGCCCGTCCTGCAGACGCTGGGACACCTTAAAACCCATCCGCGGTTTAGACGGAGATTAAGATGTTAAATGCCCCGCGGGTCTTCGTGGCCCTTGATTATGACAGCGCCGCTGAGGCGCTTGCCTTTGTCGATAAAGTTACCCCTGAAAGCTGTGGTCTCAAGGTAGGTAAGGAGCTCTTTACCCTCGCAGGCCCCGCTCTTATTCACAAACTGGTGGAAAAGGACTTTAAGGTCTTTCTTGATCTGAAGTTTCACGATATCCCCGTGACCGTGGCCCGTGCCGTGAAGGCTGCCGCCTCTTTAGGCGTCTTCATGGTTAACGTGCATGCTTCAGGCTCCGCGGAAATGCTTAAGGCTGCCGCTGAGGCGCTCGCGCCTCTTGAAAGGCGTCCCTTACTGATTGCCGTCACCGTGCTCACCTCCATGAACCGTGAGCAGCTGTCCCTAATCGGCCTCGACGTGGAGCCTCAGACGCAGGTGCTGCGTCTGGCGCGCCTCACTAAGGAATGCGGTCTGGACGGCGTGGTATGCTCGGCGCAGGAGGCTTCTCTGCTGACCCGGGAAATCGGTCCGGATTTTCTTAAGGTCACCCCGGGGATCCGTCCTCAGGGCGCGGCTTTAGGTGATCAGAAACGAGTTATGACGCCGGCCATGGCCATTGCCAGCGGCGCGGATTATTTAGTGGTGGGGCGTCCCATCACGCGTGCCGCCGATCCTCTTGCCGTTCTGAAGTCCATCAACGCCGAAATCTCCTCTGTTCAGGCCTGAGTTCCCTGCATTTAGTCCCTTTCTTATGAAAAAAAACTCCCTGCGGGGAGTTTTTTCATGAAAGGCTTCGCCTCTTTGGAAGGGGAATTAGTCCTGGCGGGACTGACGGTTTTTCTGCTCTTCCTCAAAAAGACGCTGCTGTTCTTCGGGAGTAAGGCGGTAATCTTCCTTGGTGGTGTGCGTAGCTTCCATTAAGGCACTGAACTGCACGGGGGTCATACCCTGGCCTGTCCAGGTACGCTCAATACCCTCTAAGTCCACATAGCGGTACTTGGGTTTCATGGGGCCGCGCTTCTTGGGACCGCAATGGAACTCTTCCATTAAGTCATGAATGGTGATGTTACGCTCGGCCATAAAGTTCTTCATGTCCTGGACATTGGCGCGGCGGCTGGCTTCATCTTCCTGATTGCGCTTTTCCTCTTCCCTGCGCTCCTGCAGGATGGTTTCCAGCTTTTCAATGATTTCCTCAATTACCTCGGAACGCGCTTCCTTTAAGGCTGCGTTCAGGGAACGCATGGAACGCAGCTGCTTTAACTCTAAGGCCATAATTAACTCCACTGTATAAGAACTGTTGTTTACCCTGAAACACTGACGGGTAAGATAGTTTTAATAAAATAGGCATAAAACGCCTTAAATTGATTATAGATAATTACTCATCTAAAATGAAGAGTTTTTTGTAATTTAAGAACTCTTTCGCTCAGAAAACTCACAGCACTCACAATTTAGTCACTGAATTTTATGAGATGCCGCTCTTTCGGGTACTTATGAATAAGGACGTTTAGTACTCGGTCAGTTAGAGGTATTTAGAATTCCTTTTAGATTAAGTGTGGTACAGGGCGCAAAAGTGCCCCCTCTCAGTTGATGGAAAGAGTGAGCTTACGTATACTCGGTCTTACAGAGGAGAAGCATCATGCACGTCATTATCATGCGCCACGGACAGGCGGCCTACGCCGGTACCGATCGCGTCCTGACCGCCACGGGGCGGGCTGAGGCTGCGGCCACGGGCTTAAAGCTCGGGGGACTGTTTACCATTCATCACGTTTTTGCCTCGCCCAAGACCCGCGCCCTGGAAACGGCGCGTCTGGTTCTTGAGCAGCTGCCGGGGGTTCCTCCTCAGTTAGAGGAGGTAAGGGAGCTTACTCCGTCCGGCAACGCCGCCCTCGTGCACGATTTAGTGCTCTCACGGGCACAGAATCACGAAAATGTGCTCCTCGTCTCACATATTCCTCTGGTGGAACTCTTGACAGAAGAGTTCTGTCCAGGCATAGAAATGCCCATCTTCGGTACTGCTGCGGCTTTAGTGATTGATTATGATGAAAATATGCACGGAAGAGCCGTAAAATTCATCACACCCTCGCTGGAAGTCACTTTTTGACCTTGTCTGCAAAGTCAGCAAAACCCGCTGTTTTCGCGAATTTTTATCATGAATAAGGCGGGTTTTTGACTTATCATAAAGCCATGATAATTAAAGGTCGTGATGACCTGCCTGAAGCGGACAAAGGAGTAGGCAGATGCGAATTTTCAAGAAATACGCCCCCGTACAGATTGCCCGTCACGTGAGCGCATTTTTCAAAGGCAATTTTTACATTCAGGGCATGGGTGCGTTCCGTTTTGACGGTGGCCGCGTGGTCATAGAACCTTCTTTCAGTGATGCTCAGCGCCGTATCGGACGAGAAATCAATCATTCCATAGCCGCTTTTGCACGTCCTTACGTGCGTTCCTATTCTTAGCAGCTCCGGCTTTTGTTATACTGACAGGGATGGGGCACGCAGGAGCGTGGCCCTTTTTTTTGTGAAAGAAAAGACCGTTTATGACCGATTCAGAGCCCTGTGACGCTTATGCGTCTCTTTACGCCGAATTAGATACCCCTCCAACCGCCGCCGAGATGCAGCGGGCCTTTCAGGAAGAACTTTTCACGGTGCAGGATGCGGTGCGCTATGCCGTTTCCTGTTTTGCCGCCTATCAGATCTACGTGGGCCATGGCACAGACAATTACTGGGACGAGGCCCTCGAGATCGTGCAGGCGGTCATGCATTTACAGCCGCCCTGTGATGAATCGACGCTTACCTCGCGCCTGACTTTAAAGGAGCGCGAGCTGATTGCCCGCATTATCGCCCTGCGTATTGAGAAGCGCGTGCCGACGCCGTACCTTACGCATCGCGCCTTTTTCTGCGGCCGTCAGTTTTACGTGGATTCGCGGGTCATCGTGCCGCGCTCTCCCATCGCCGAGCTCATTGAAAACGGCTTTGCCCCGTATGTGGACCGTGCGCCTGATCGCATTCTGGATATGTGCACGGGTTCTGGCTGTATCGCCATCGCCATGGCCCTCGAGTTTGAGGACGCCGAGGTGGATGCCGTGGATATCAGCGCCGATGCTCTCGATGTAGCGCAGATCAATATTCAGAGCTATGGGCTTGAGCAGCGCGTCTTCCCCATCAAATCCGATCTCTTCAGCGCTCTGCCTGAGGGCGATAAATACGATCTCATCGTCGCTAATCCTCCTTACGTGGACGAATACGATCTCTCGGTCATGCCCGAGGAATATCACGCTGAGCCGGCCCTGGCCTTAGGTTCAGGCCGTGACGGCCTTGATTGCGCACGGCGCATTTTGGCGAAGGCCGCGGATTTCCTCACTGAGGACGGCATCCTCATTATGGAAGTGGGGAACAGCGAGGAGAACCTGGTGGACGCCTTCCCGCAGGTGCCCTTCCACTTCGTGGACTTAAAGAAAGGCGGCTGCGGCGTCTTCCTGCTTACGGCCGATCAGCTAAAGGCCTTCGCGCCGCTCTTCGGGGAGGGCGCCTGATGGGCATGAATACCTTCGGTGAGCTCTTTACGGTCACCACCTGCGGTGAAAGTCACGGCAGGGCCTTAGCCTGCATCGTGGACGGCGTGCCGCCCGGCATCAGGATTTCAGAGGAGATGCTGCAAAAGGAGCTTGATCGCCGCCGCCCCGGATCCACGCGTTTTGGTACCCCACGCAGCGAGCCCGATACCGTGGAGATCATTTCCGGCGTTTTCGAGGGGGTAACCACGGGTACCCCGGTGGGCCTTATCATCCGCAATACCGCGCAGCGCTCTCAGGATTATGCCGATATAAAGAACGTTTTCCGCCCGGGACACGCCGATTTCACCTATACCGTCAAATACGGCGTGCGCGATTACCGCGGCGGTGGCCGCGCCTCGGCCCGTGAGACGGCCATGCGCGTGGCGGCCGGTGCCATCGCGAAGGCCTGCCTGAAGGAGCTCTTTAATGTCACCGTCTCAGGCTGCGTCACCGCCATAGGTCCCATCTCCACTCCCCGCTATGACGCTGCTGCGGCACTTGCCAATCCCTTTAACTTTGCCGATCCCTCGCTCTGTCCTAAGCTTGAGGAGTACATCAATACCTTAAGGGAGGAACATGACAGCTGCGGTGCCATCATCGAGGTGCGCGCCCACAATGTGCCGGCTGGCTGGGGGTCTCCCGTTTTTGACCGTCTCGATGCGACCATCGCTCAGGCTCTCATGAGCATTAATGCCGTCAAGGGCGTGGAAATCGGGGACGGTTTTGCCCTCGCGGCTCTCAGGGGGACTGAGGCCCGGGATGAGATCCGCGCCGCGGGCTTTATGAGCAATCATATGGGAGGCATCCTGGGCGGCGTGAGTTCCGGTCAGGAAATCAGGGCCCGTATAGCGCTCAAGCCGACCTCAAGTATCTTAAGCCCCGGCAAAAGCATCGACACGGAGGGCCACGAGATTGACGTGGTGACCCGTGGCCGTCACGATCCCTGCGTGGGAATAAGGGCCGTGCCTATCGCCGAGGCCATGTTGGCCCTGACCCTGCTTGATGCGGCCCTGACAGACCGTGCGCAGTGCGGCCACGTCGTGCGGGAGAGTCTTTTTGACCGGAAGCAGGCCGGGTAACAGCAGCTAAGTCACAGATTAAGGAGCAGCCATGGACGCTTTGGAAACCCTCTTTGAGCATCAGTCAATGCGCAATTACACCTCCGAGGAGGTGGATCCGGTGAGGATCGCCAATATCGAAAAGGCGGTGCGTCAGTGTTCGAGCACCTGTTTTTTTCAGCTCGTTACCACCATCCGCATTACCGACAGGAAGCTGTTAGCCAAAATCGGTCTCGTCTCGGGCGGGCAGATGCATATCGCCAAATGTCCGCAGCTGTGGATGTTCTGCATGGATTTCACGCGCTTAAGCCGTGCCTGTGACTATAAGCTGCCCATTCCCTTTGATCTCTTTTTTGCCGGAGTCAATGATGCCTCCATCGCCTGTGAGGCCGCGCTGGTAGCCGCAGAGGCGCAGGGCCTGTCCTGCGTCATCATCGGCGGTTTTAAGCGCGGGCTCAGGGAGATCTGTAAGCTCCTTGACCTGCCTAAAGGGGTCGCTCCCGTCGTGGCCCTGTGTCTTGGTTATGGCGATGACAAGTACCGCGAGCAGCAGAAACCGCGTCTGCCCAAGCACTGGACTTTCATGGAAAACGGCTACAGCGATCCCTATAACGAGGCGGAGCTGGAGTCCTACAATCAGCAGATGGCTGATTACTATCAGAACCGCAAGTACAATACACGTACTGAAACCTGGTCGGAGGCCGCTTCAGAGCAGCTAAAGCATCAGCCGCGTTTGAGCGAGATCCTCGCGGTATTTAAGGAGCAGGGTTTTGCCTTTGACGAGGCCCCGCTCCCTGAGAGCGGCAAAAAGACGTCTGCAGCGTCCTGAGAAGCCCCTGAGTATAGGCTGCGTGCTTAAGTACGCAGTACCCTTACCACTTTTTCTTGTCGCCGAAGATCTCGTCGAGATCTTTGGAGGAGGCGTGGGCTGCCTGGGTGGCCTGCTGCTCCTTGCGAATTAACTTCTCGCGCTCCTTTTCGTTACGCTGGCGTAAATCGCTCTCTAAATCCGAGCGCATCTGATTGAGCGATGCGGCCTTGTCGTCAAGCCACGCATCGTGAATGGGGGAGGTGCGGATCACATCCAGTCCCTTTTCGATAAGCTGTCTGCACGAGCCTACCTGCTGCAGTCGCCTTAATTCAAGCACGCGCTGCATTAAATTGGAGATATTGACCTTAAGCACCAGCAGATGGAGGCGACGCTCCTCTCTCTGACAGCTCACCGTGTCCACGCGGGTGCCGTGCTTCATCTCAGCGTAGATGATCTTGCGCAGCTGGCGGATGGCGCGCAGCTGCTGCACGGCCACCTGATCGTTTTCGGGGGGTCTGAAGGCGATATCCTCGCGGTAATTGGCGATGACATCATTGATCTGGCGCTGCTGATCGACGATGCGCTCGTCGACGTTTTTGACATAGGGATCGTTTTTAAGCCGCGTCAGGGCATTCAGGATACGGTAGCGCAGAATGAGAACCAGATTCTTGGTGAAGGGGATCTGGGCCTGATTGAGCAGCAGTTCCTCGCATTCGTTGATGATATTGCGTGAACGGGACAGCAGGGCCTTGGCGTCGGCATCCTTCTTGGTCACGTAATCTACGTACATGTTGTAGATAATGAGCAAAAAGGTTGCCAGCACAATAAAGATGACGGCAACAGTGACGAACATGCAATACCCCCGGGACTTCCCCGTCTGTTAAGCTTTGCCGGAAACTGACGTCAACCGGAACTGCTTTATATTATGCAAGATCCCTGCCAGTATGTGAGGCAAGTTTTTAGTACAGCCCTCCATATTATGGAACGATTCCGGCGCAAAAAGACTGTTTTGTAAAGAAAATGTGACCTCGGAGCGTCGGAAAGACGCCTCGCTTTTAAAAAAAGCGAGAGAGATCACTTCCCTGCGGCCCCGGCTGAGAGCAGAGGCGGATCTCCCGCCGCCGCGGCAGAAAGTGCCGCCTAAAAGTGTTAAGTGGGGCGGAAAAATGTAATGTTCCCCTTAAGCTATGTGGCGGAGTCTGACAATTGTCCTTATAATCAGTGAAGTTCCACCGTTGGTTTTAAACCTGCGCCATTTAACTTAGAAAAATTAGGATTGTTTCATGTCCCAGACCGTTATTAAACAGCAGGACTTCATTGATTCCATTTATGAAGCCATCCAGTTCATCTCCTACTACCATCCCCGTGATTTCCTCGAGGCCATGAAGAAGGCCTACGACGCCGAGCAGAATCCTTCCGCCAAAGCGGCCATCGCCCAGATCCTCGTTAATTCCAAGATGTGTGCCATCGGTCACCGTCCGCTCTGTCAGGACACCGGTGCCGTGACCTGCTTTGTCAAGATCGGTATGGACGTGCGTTTTGACGGCGACATGACGGTTCAGGAAATGGTCGATGAAGGCACGCGCCGTGCTTACTGCTGCCCCACCAATCCCTTAAGAAAGTCCATTCTCGTTGACCCGGCAGGCAAGCGCGTCAATACCAAGGACAATACCCCGGCCGTGGTGCACATTGAGATGGTGCACGGCAACAAGGTGGAAGTGGCTATCGCCTCCAAGGGCGGCGGGTCTGAGAACAAGACTCACCTCAAGATGCTCAATCCCTCCGACTCCATCGTGGACTGGGTGCTCTCCGAGATCCCGCAGATGGGTGCCGGCTGGTGCCCGCCCGGCATCATCGGTATCGGTGTGGGCGGCACTCCCGAGAAGTCCGCGATCCTTGCCAAGGAAGCCTTAAACGATCCTATCGACATTCAGGAACTCATTAAGCGCGGGCCCAAGAACGCCGATGAGGAGCTGCGTTTAGAGCTTTACGACAAGATCAACAAGTTAGGTATCGGTGCCCAGGGCCTGGGCGGCATCACCACCGTGCTTGACGTCAAGGTCAAGAGCTATCCCTGCCACGCCGTGTCTAAGGCCACCACCATTATCCCCAATTGCGCTGCTACCCGTCACATTGACTTTGAGTTAGACGGCTCCGGCCCCGCCACCTTCACGCCGCCGTCGCTTGACGACTATCCGGATATTGAAATCGGCGGAGCCTCCGCTAACGTCAAGCGTGTCAACCTCGATACCCTGACCAAGGAAGAGATGGCTACCTGGAAGATGGGCGATACCCTGTTACTGACCGGTACCATTCTCACCGGCCGTGACGCCGCCCACAAGCGTATCTGCGACATGATTGAAAGGGGCGAGCCTCTGCCTGAGGGTGTGGATTTCCACGGCAAGATGATCTACTACGTAGGTCCGGTGCCGGCCGTCGGTGACGAAGTGATTGGACCTGCAGGTCCCACCACCTCGACCCGTATGGATAAGTTCGTCGAGACCATGCTCTCCAAGACCGGCCTCTTTGGCATGATCGGCAAGTCCGAGCGCGGCCCGGCTGCCGTCGAGTCCATCAAGAAGCACGGTGCGGCTTATCTTATGGCCGTGGGCGGTGCTGCCTACCTCGTTTCCAAGGCCATTAAGAGCGCCCGCGTCTTGGCCTTCGAGGATTTAGGCATGGAAGCCATCCACGAGTTCAAGGTGGTCGATATGCCCGTCACCGTGGCCGTGGATTCCCAGGGCAATAATATCCATGCTGTGGGTCCGAAGATCTGGTCCGAGAAGATCAGGGAGATCGGCTTTAAGTATATCTAAGACAGTAGGGCACCTGTGGTGCCTCTGATTTAGACCGGGTGTTAAGCAGCGTCGCCTCAGAGGCGGCGCTGTGTTTTTCCGGGCTCTGCGTAAAGAAGGAAAAGGGCAGTTAAGGGCAGGTATACGTCCGGTAACGAGAAAAAACGTAAAAAAGACTTGCATCCTGACAAAGTTCTTGTAAAATTAGCCCCGCATTCCAGCGGTGAGGTGTCCGAGTGGCTGAAGGAGCACGCCTGGAAAGCGTGTATAGGTGAATAGCCTATCACGGGTTCGAATCCCGTCCTCACCGCCACTTCATTTCTCATGTTTCTTTCCTTTGCTTTTCAATTTTGTTTCTTTTGCAAAAAGTAGCTTTTCAGCAAGGCTTTTTAGTTTTAGAACAGTAATTTAGGTCGCAGAATTTATATATTTTTTCCAAAAAAGACTTGCATTCCTCCAAAGTTCAGGTAAAATAAGCCCCGCATTCCAGCGGTGAGGTGTCCGAGTGGCTGAAGGAGCACGCCTGGAAAGCGTGTATAGGTGAATAGCCTATCACGGGTTCGAATCCCGTCCTCACCGCCATCTCTACTGATTTTCCTATCTAATTTCTTCTTTTTATATCAATCATTTATCCTCTAAAAAGAGACAGGTTTTTTCTTTTCATTTCAAAGACTTAAATGCTGTTTGTCGTGTCATAATGCGTCATGAAGCGTTGATTGTCACCTTGTGTCTTATAATGCTAGCAAATGGCATTGATCAATTCATTGATCAGTCTGTTCTTCGTTTTGATCAATTCACTGATCAGATTATTAAGCTCGGAAATTAATCAGCTTAACGAGCAAAAAAACCGGGGCTTAAATTTTTGATCAATGCTGATCAGTGTAAGTGGTAGCTAGTTTCACCTTCACGATCACCCCCTCCATGCCTTAAAAGATCACGGTAAGTTTTAACTGCCGAGGATCTCTATGAGCTCAATTGACATAAACCGCTTTAAGAGCGCCAGATTCAGACT
>DVOQ01000043.1 GCA_018713485.1 Candidatus Avisuccinivibrio pullicola | reverse complement strand
AGGGCAGGAACTGCCCGGATAGCCGGGGCTGCAGGCTCAGTAATGAGCTGTCACCCGGAACCTGCCGGAGAGCGGCCTGAAAACCGCTCAGCCGGAAGCCCCTGAGCTTCAGCTCATGGGAGGAGTTCACGGAGGCCGGATCTCTCATTTCTCTGCACATGAATGTGTCTGAGATCCTGATACCCTCAGAGGAGGAACACCTGTGCCTGTATCCTATGGATTTTGAGGAGTTTTTATGGGCGCAGGGGGATGAAAATTCGCTGCGCTATGTAGAGGAGTGCTTCCATGACAGAAAGCCTCTGGGAGCGGCAGCACACCGGGGACTTACCAAACTGTTCAGGCAGTATCTGTTAGTCGGTGGAATGCCGGAAGCCGTCAGGGCCTTTGTTACTAATAAACTCAGCTTAAAGCATGCTGATGCGGTAAAACGTCAGATCCTTACTCTCTATCGCAACGACATTGCCAAGTTCGCCCGTGGTTATGAGGTCAAGGTACGTTCCCTCTTTGATGAGATCCCCTCTCAGCTGCAGCGGCATGACAAAAAATTTAAGCTGGCTGCATTAGGACAGACGGCGCGTTTTAGAACTTATGAGAACGCTTTGCTGTGGCTTAGCGACGCAATGATGGTCAATAACTGCTATAGCTGTACGGAACCCAATGTGGGTCTGCGCTTAAGAAGGGAGCGTCTTTCATTCAAATGTTATATGGGAGACACCGGTTTGCTGATTGCGCACGCCTTCGATGAAAATGAGCTTATGAGTTCCTCTCTTTATGACAAATTGCTGCAGGGGAAGCTTGAGGTAAACGAAGGCATGATTGGAGAAAATATGGTGGCGCAGATGTTAAGGGCAGCAGGCCATCAGCTGTATTTTTACACGTGTGCCTCTCGGGAGCATGCGGATGAGCGCATGGAGATAGACTTTCTTACGGTTAAGCACAATGTGACGAACCGGCATAACGTCTGTCCCATTGAGGTTAAAACCGGAAGGCGTTATGCATTGAGCTCGCTTAAAAAATTCCTTAACAAGTTTGCAGGTTATGTGGATACGCCATATGTGGTGCATGACGGTGATTTCAGGGTTGAGGACGGCATTGTCTACATACCGTTTTATGCGGTACCGTTTCTCTGAACATTTCCGCACAGGGAAAGTGGGGGTAAACTGATAGCGCTCAGTAAAGGAGAGAACGATGCGGATTTTATGCGATAAGGCCATGCCCAACGCCCGTGAGGTATTAAGCCCTTACGGAGAGATCACTTTTAAGCTCGGTCGTGAGATCGTTCCTGAGGATTTAAAGGGCATAGATGCGCTCATGATCCGCTCGGTAACCAGGGTCAACGCGGATCTGCTTAAGCATGCCTCACAGCTTAAATTTATCGGCACGGCTACTGCGGGCTTTGATCACGTGGATACGGGCTTACTTGAGACGCGCGGTATTGCCTTTAGCGCCGCTCCGGGGAACAACGCTGACAGCGTGGGTGATTACGTGCTCTCAGCGCTTCTCGTGTTAGGCGAGCGTTACGCGCTTAATTTAAAGGAACTCAGTTTAGGGATCATTGGCTGCGGGCATACGGGCAGCGCGGTTTATCACCGGCTCAGGAATCTCTTTAAGGAAGTGAAACGCCGCGATCCGCCGCTTGCGCGGCAGGGCGTTAAGGGCGTGGATGTAAGCCTTGAGGAATGTCTTAACTGTGATGTTCTTACATTGCACGTGCCCTTAAACCGTGACGGCGCTGACAGAACCCTGCATCTTTTAGGAGAAGATGAACTGAGGGTTTTAGCCTCTCACGGGGGGATTTTAGTCAATGCCTCGCGGGGGCCGGTGGTGGATAATCAGGCTTTGGCGCGTGTGCTTAAGGCTTATGCCGCTAAGGGCTTTAAGGCGTGGTTAGACGTCTTTGAGGGGGAGCCTCAGATTGCCGTGCGCGAGGTTCTGCCCATGCTTGAAGGGGCGACGGCGCATATCGCCGGGTATTCTCTCGATTCCAAATTCCGTGCTACGCATATGATAGCTGAGAGTATGGCCAGTGCGCTTAAGCTTGCCCATCCTGCTCCTTTTAAGGCTCCGCCCTGCGAGATTGAGGAGATGGTTCTCCATGAGGTTGCGGACGTGGACGCGGATTTACTGCGCCGCCTCGTGTTTGCCGTTTACGACGTGAGAAGGGACAGCCATCTCTTCAGACAGCGCTGCGTGGACGGGACCTCCTTTGACCGTTTGCGCGCAACGTATCGCGAGAGGCGCGAGCTTTCCACCGTGACCCTGCGCGGGATCGGCGGAACGTGGCAGGCGATCCTCTCGGAAATGGGCTTTAAGTGCGTTTAGGCGGCGTATAGCAGCAGAATCCCGCTTAAGGCGGCCACCGAGCAGAAAATAAGCTTGACCACTTTAACGGGCAGGCGATCAAGGAGCATCGCGCCTAAATAGCCTCCTGAAAAACAGGCAATGAGGATAGTGGGCAGCCACTGCCAGTGAATGGAGCCGAGCGCGCCGACCATGAGCGCGCCTAAGAGGTTGTAGTAGGAGGCTACAAAGACCATGGAGTAGGAAATGGCGGATTTGAGATCGAGCCGCAAAATGACGATCATCACGAGGGTGGCAAAAAGACCGGCTCCTGAGGAGAGTGAACCTGATGAAAAGGCCACGAGGAACATAGCCAGGCCGCCTGCAAGATAACGTTTAAGTGAGATCTCAGGAGCGGGCGCCGTGGCATTAAACTTTTTGGAAAAAAGGGAGTAGACGGCCATGGCGATGGTGATGCAGCCTAAGATCCTTTCGGCAACGGAGCTGTCCACGAGGCTGATGGTGTAGGTGCCTAAGAGGCAGCCCGGCGTGCCAAAGCCCACGAGAAGCAGGACGATGCGTCTTTGCATCAGCCCCTGCTGATGATGCTTCATGAGCGAGGAAACGCCCAACATGAGCATACCGATTTTGTGGGTGCCTAAAGCAGTAAGAAAGGGCAGACCCATCAGAATGAGCAGGGGGAGAAGAATAAAGCCGGCTCCGCCGCCGCTGACCGCGGCCATGAGCGTGCCGCAAAAAGCGCCCGCAAAAAGTATGGTCTGGGTAAGGATTTCGTGAAGCAAGGGATCCATGTGCTCTTCCTGATTAGCGCTTATAGTGAAAACGGGGGCTATTGTAACAAAGAGCCAGGTAAGGGGCGTGAAAACGGAAGATCAGAAAAGAGTAAAGCGGTCAGGGCGATCAGGACAAAAGAGAGAGTGATGACGAACGCAAAATTTTTTAAATTATTTTTGATGTGTGAAAAATGTGACGCAAATCGCATACAGATGCGGGGCAGATACGGATAATGGAGTTTCGTCACCGCGCTTTTTCAGTAAAAATTCTGAAAAAAGTGTTGACAGCATCTGAGAAGTGTTTAAAATGCACACCCGCTGACCGGCACCGAGGCAGAGCGAAGTGACGGGAAGCCTGAAACCTCCACGGTTTTCAGAGAGTTCTTTGACAGGACGTAAACGGACAATCTGTGTGGGTTCTTCCCTTAAGGGG
>DVOQ01000042.1 GCA_018713485.1 Candidatus Avisuccinivibrio pullicola | reverse complement strand
CGCAGAGCTGCGTATGGGTTTAAGGATACCGACTACTTTTTCCTCAGGTTGCTGGACGCCAGCCGGGGGTACCCTGCATGACCTCAGACCTACACAAATTGTGCAAGACCCGAAAAAGCTCTGTGCGTCATGTACTGTCTTGCAAACTAACTAAACTCAATAAGGCTTTGTCTTAACAGTATTAAAAAGCCCTCTTTCAGACAACGCGTAAGCTCCGCGTAGCCATCGGCCTTTAAGGGAATGAGACGTTCTCCGGCATACGTGCTTACGATCTTGCCTTCGTCAAGCACGCTTAAGGAAAGCGCCACCTCGGCCTTACCCTCAAGATTACCCCAGAAACGGCTTACCTCCAGGCGATAGGCATAGTGAGGCTCATCCTTGCCGCTCTTTAAGATCTCGGAGGCCGTAAGTAGTTTTAAATCCCGCTCAAGGCTCTGAGCGTAGCGGTTAGTGGGGCTTTCAACCACGGATACGTCGCTTACCCTCATCATAAGGCCGCCACCGTGCAGAGCGAGGGTGTCGGTAACCGTGATGCGCTTTAAGAGCTCACTGCCGAAAACCTCGGGGGCGACATTGAGGCTCAGGCTATAGCGCTCATAAGTTACCTCGGAGGCACAGCCTGAAAGCAGACTTAACGAAAACGCGAGAGCAGAAAGAAGCTTCAGTTTAGCTAGCATCGTTATTCTCCTTGTGCCTTAGGGATCACCTCGTTGGGCTCAGCGCCGAAGATAAGACTCTGAGGTTTCTGACCCAGCTGCATTAAGGCCGGCTTCAGGTCATTTAAAACGGAGCGGATCTCGTTTAAGGTACCCTCCATCTTCCCGTAGAACTCGCTGTGCTTATCATACGAGGTCAGCATGGTCGTGAAATTGGTGAAGGCCGTGGTCATGCGCGGCAGCAGCTGCAGACGCTCAATCTCATCGTTGGAGCGGGTAAAGGCTTCCATGGCCCCGGTAAAGGCCTGCAGGGAAGATCTTAAATCCGAGGAAATCCCCGAGAGATCGATTTGCGCCAAGCTCTCGGAAATGGCGTTTAGGCGATCATCAATGGAAACGGGCGCCGTGGCCATAAAGGCGAAGTGCCCGCGGTAAGAGGTGACGGGACACTGCCCCGACTTTTCGGCAAAACTTAAGTTAATACGGTTATTGCCGGAGATGATATTCGCGGAGGCCAGCGAGGCGCAGAGGGTACCGGAGGCGGCACGATCGGCGATAATCTTTTCCACCACGGCGCGGGACTCATCCTGAATGTTAAGGCCGATGAGCACGGGTAAGGCCGAGGTGTTTTCAAAGAGCTCGCGATAGGAACCGAACCACGGCGCTTCAATGACCTCGCCGACCTTGACCGAATTGAAATAAATGCCGGCTCCCTGACGGATGTTATAGAGATCACCGTCAATGAGCACCACGTAAAGAAGACCAGAGCGCACCGCGTCGGCCGCGGCCTCGGCATAGGAGCCAAAGAGCTCAATCTCGGTATCGGTCTTTAAGGGACGATCGGCAAACTCGCCCTCGAGATTGTCAAAGGCCATGCCGCCGCGCAGAATGGAATCGACGGACTCAGCGGAAACCTCCAGACCTTCGGTGGTCAGCGAGAAATCAATGCCCGAGGTGATCCAGAAACGCGTGGTGGCGTTTAAGAGCTTCACGTAGGGATCGGCGATAAAGACGCTGTAGAGTACCGTGCCATCCTCCACGTTAAGCTTCGCGCTTAACACGCTGCCTACGCTGAAACCGCGGTAGACGACGGGATCGCCGGGGCTTAAACGCTTGCGTGACGTCGAGTAAAAATTAAGCGTCAGCCCATGGGCGTCACTTAAGAGCGCCGGCGGCTCATCCAGAGCCTCAAAGGAAGTGGCCCGTTTTTCCGAACTTCCCTTGCTGATTTGCAGATAGGAGCCCGAGAGCAGGGTATCAAGGCCTGAAATGCCGGCACTCTCCACGCGGGGTTTTACGAGCCAGAAGCGCGAATCCTCGCTTAATAAGGGCTCGGTACCCGGTTCCATACGTACCGTGAGCACGGCCTTGGAGAAATTCCTGTCAAGGCGCACCGTCTCCACGCGCCCCACCGTCACGGAACGCATCTTAACGAGGGTCTTGCCCGCCTCGATACCGGCGGCCGAAGCGATGGTGATCTCGATTTCCGGACCGCGCTCAAGCGTATTCTTGTAAAGCAGCGCGGCGGTAACGACAGCTGCCAGCACGGGGATAAGCCAGGCAAGCGAGATCCTCCGTTTCCTGCGGGTCAGGGACTGACCTTCCACTTTCTTTTCCTCACTCATTGAGCCTTAACCTCATCCCAGATCAGTCTTTCATCAAAACTTTCGGCGGCGAACATGGTGATGAGCACCACCGAGCAGAAGGCGAGAATCGCGAAGCCGGGGTTGATCACCAAAAGGCCGGACATACGCACCACCGCCGACATGATGATCACCACGAACACGTCGATCATCGACCACTTGCCGATAAACGACACTAAACGGAACACCCGTGCCGTCAGCAGGGCACGGGTCACCTTATGAAACTTAACCGCCCACAGGATCCACGACAGGGTCAGAATCTTAAGCACGGGAATGAAGATGGAGGCAAAGAGGATCACCAGCGCCACAAAGTAGGAGTCCATCTGCCACAGGGCAATCACGCCCTCGACGATATTCGAGCCCGTATCCACGCCTAAATACTCGGTAAACATGATGGGATAGAGATTAGAGGGCAGATAGAGAATGGCCGCGGCCGTAAGCAGCGCTGCGGCTTTCTGCATCCCTGAAAAGTCCCGTGCCACCACGGGATGTCCGCAGCGCGGGCAGCGCTCCCCGTCACTTAACCTGACCACCATGCCGCAGTGGCGGCAGAGCTTTAAGCCCTGTGACGCTCCCGTCACGCCCTGAGGTACGTCACCTACCTGCGAGGGCTTTAAGAGCTCCCAGAGCCGTGCCGGACGGGCGCGCAGCGTGATGATTAAAAGGAGCAGCGCGAACGCGGCCGAGGCCACGAAACCTTCATAAAAACCCACTGTGGCCAGCGAAGTCAGCTTGACTAACGATACCAGCACCCCGAGGATGAACACATCCACCATGGTGTAGCGGTGACAGAAGGTATAGACATTACAGAAAAAACGCCCCGGACGGTAGCGGAACAGTCCCACGGCGATAAGTTCACAGAGCAGGGTACAGGGCAGGCCGAAAGTCAGCAGGAGAAAGATATAGAGCAGAGCTGACCAGTCAAAACGCAGCACCGAGATAATCGAGGTTAAGGACATCTCCTCGCGTACCGAGAAGCTTTCCACCGACAGAAAAGGTTCGCTGACGGCAATCACGAGGCACAGCAGGGCCGCGATGGCAAGGGCTGCCTCGTCGCTGAGCGAAGGTTCATAAGCCGGCCTCAGGACCTGAGCGCAGCGCGGACACAGCTCGCGCCGCCCCTTTACCTTAGGGGGCAGAGACACAAGGAGATCACAGGATGGACATAACACCACCCGTCCCTGATTCACGCCCACATTGACTCCCGGGTTTGCGCCTTACCTCAGTTCTGAATACCTAGAACGACCTTAAGACACGATTATAGCATTCACCCTTTCAGGGTACTAACAGCTTAGAGGAGAGTGTCTGCAAAAGGACTATTTAAAGCCTTCCATCAGGATCACCTTACCGGCCTTCAGGGTCTCCTGAACGTTGATGATGCGCTGATTGGAAGAACCGCGGAAATCGATGTCAAGGGTGTGCAGTTTCTGCACGTAAGGGCCGTCCACCACCACGTCAAGGTACTCTAAAAGCTCATGACGCATGAAATCGCCGTCAAGCTTGTCAAAGGTATAACCCGAGTAAGACCACAGATTGTAGCCTTCCTCCTTTAACACCTTCGAGAGCACGATGAGGGGACGGGTATGAATAAAGGGTTCACCGCCTGAATAAGTCACGCCGGTGATGAGAGGATTCTGCTTAATCTCTTTATAGAGAACGGAGAGCTTAACTTCCATGCCTCCGTTTAAGGACTGCGCCTGCGGGTTCTGACAGCCCTCGCAGCGGAAAGGGCAGCCCTGGGTGAAGATGGTATAGCGTACCCCCGGTCCGTCTACGATGGACTCCTGAACCACGCCTGCAATTCTCAGATACGTGTTCTCCAGTATTTCCGGTACTTTAATGGGGGTCGCCATGCTGTCTTCCTTTAGCTGTAGTCTCGTTAAGAGGTTCACCCCTTAAACGTGCATGTGCTTGACGCGGTCATGCTCTTCGGCACGCTTTGCGTTATTGAAGCGATCCAGAGTGCCCACGAGATAGCCCGTCACTCTTCTGATACGCTCGAACTTAACACCTTCGCCCACCACGCCATTGCGTGCATGCAGTCTGGTTACCATGATAAATGCTCCTTTTTTATCATTAAGAAAAACTTAATCTCAGCCCGTGCAGATGCAGTCCACACCTAACTTCGATAATCTTTCGATGGTTACGCCCTCGCCGTCACGGCGTCCGCACTTGGGGCAGACGTCATTGATGACGCCCACGTAGCCGCACACGGGGCAGCGATCTACGGGGTGGTTAACCGAACCGTAGCTGATCCCGCACTCCTTCATATAGAGGATGACCTTCTCAAAGGCATCCACGTTACGCGTGAGATCTCCGTCCATTTCCACGTAAGAGATGGCACCGGCATTGCACAGCGCGTGATACGGAGCCTCGATGCGGATCTTGTCGGCAGCCGAGATCTCGTAATACACGGGAACGTGGAAGGAATTGGTGTAATAGTCGCGATCGGTAATGCCCTCAAGCTTACCGTAAAGCTGACGGTCGATCTTCACGAAGCGGCCCGAGAGACCCTCGGCCGGAGTGGAGAACAGCGAGAAATTCAGTCCCGTCTCGCGGGTCTTGGCGTCGGTGAGCTCACGCATGTGCGTGATGATCTCCAGGCCTAACTTACGGGCCTCCTCGCTCTCGCCATGATGTTTGCCAATTAAGGCCACGAGAGTTTCTGCAAGGCCGATAAAGCCCACGGACAGCGAACCGTTCTTGATGACGTCGCCAATCTTGTCATCGAGATTCAGGCGCTCGGAATCAATCCATACGCCCTGTCCCATGAGGAACGGGTAATTGTAAACGTGCTTGTTGGCGATGATCTCAAAGCGGTCTAATAACTGATCGAAGACCATCTTCACGACCTGATCGAGGCTGTCGTAGAAACGGCTTAAGGAACCGTGAGCCTCAATGGCAAGACGAGGCAGGTTCACCGTGGTAAAGGACAGATTGCCGCGGCCCGGGATAATCTCCTTGGTCTTGTCGTACTCATTGCCAAAGACGCGGGTACGGCAACCCATCACGGCCAATTCGGTCTCCGGATGCCCCGGCTTGTAGTACTGAAGGTTAAAGGGCGCGTCGATAAAGGTGAAATTGGGGAACAGACGCTTAGCTGACACCTCACAGGCTAAACGGAACAGATCGTAATTGGGATCGCCCTTCCTGGAGTTGATACCGTCCTTGACCTTGAAGATCTGCACGGGGAAGATGGGGGTCTCGCCACCGCCTAAACCGGCGTCCGTGGCTAAGAGCACGTTCTTCATTATCATGCGCTGCTCGGCGGTGGTACCGGTACCGTAGTTAATCGAGGAGAAGGGCACCTGAGCGCCGGCACGGCTCTGCATGGAGTTTAAGTTGTGGATCACCGCCTCCATGGCCTGATAGGTCTCGCGGTTGGTGAGCTTTAAAGTCTCGCTGAAGACATAGTCGAGATCGCTCTCTAAAGTCTCATCCTTATAAGCGGCGAGCACCTCACGGACCCTGGAGCGCAGCTTTTCCTGGGGCTCCTCGGAAAGGACGGTGTTGTATTCCTTATAGAGCTCCTTACCGTAGCTCTTAAGTTCCTCCACGGGCACCTCGTCATTGCGCAGCACGATGTTGATGACGCGGCAGAGGTGCTTTAAGTACGAAATCGCCACGTAGGGAGCTAAGTCATACTCGAACATGGGAATGGACTGACCGCCGTGCATGTCGTTCTGATTGGACTGAATGGCGATACAGCATAAGGCAGCGGCCGACTGAATGGACTGCGGCTCACGCAGAAAGCCGTGTCCGGTCGAGAAACCGCGCTCAAAGAGATTCTTTAAGGAGATCTGGCAGCAGTTGATGGTTAAGAGGTAAAAGTCCAGATCGTGAATGTGAATGGTACCGTTGGTGTGGGCCAAA
Source organism: Candidatus Avisuccinivibrio pullicola (assembly GCA_018713485.1). Lineage (GTDB taxonomy): Bacteria > Pseudomonadota > Gammaproteobacteria > Enterobacterales > Succinivibrionaceae > Avisuccinivibrio_A > Avisuccinivibrio_A pullicola. The sequence continues at coordinate 67,518 of DVOQ01000042.1, read as the reverse complement.
GCGTGCTCGGGCTTTAACACGTAACGCTTCACGAAGTCCTTGGAGCCCTCGGAGCCAAAGCGTAGCATGAGGCCCATGGGGGCATTGGCGTCAATATTGGCGTTTTCGCGCTTTAAATCCATGTCCGCGGTGGACTTGGAGGTCAGATCACGGTAAATCTGGGTCAGCTCGGCGTTATAGGTACGCACGTTGGTGCGCTGCTGACGGTAGAGAATGAAATTCTTGGCTTCATCGGCAAGATCATGCTTGATGAGGATCTTCTCGATGAGGTCCTGAGTGTGCTCCACGGTAGGGGACTGAGTAACCTCACTTTCAATCGTGGCCACCACCTCGGCGGTCAGGGCTACCGCGAGCTCATCATCCTGCTCGGTCAGACCGTCATCGGGATGCACCGACACCAGAGCCTTACGTATGGCATTGGTAATCTTCTGCTGATTAAAAGTGACCTTACGGCCATCTCTTTTAACAATGTGCCTGATCATTTTTCCGCCGTAATATTAGCTTTCCGCACATCACTCACGTCTCATACGTTAGTTCTGGGGTGCGTTAATTTTTTATCTGGTTAAGTTAGGTTTAAACGGCGCTCATCTTACCTGCCTTGAGGGCTAAAAGCAAACGTCAGACCGTAGTATGGCAGTTAATGTTTTATTAACTAATATTTAAAAAATTATTTTCAGTTTCAAATAGTTATTTAAATTTATAACTAGTTGCATCTTTTTATCAATTTGCAAAAGCGCTCCTTTTTGCAAAAGGGGACTCAGCTCTTACACCTGTTACCTAAAGGAATTACGGGAGGGGATCGCTCCCTGCAAAATACCCTAAATCGTCAGGCTGAAAAATTTTTGCAAAAAAAGGCTCTTGCCTTTAACCTAAATTGCAAAAAAGCCACCTCTCTCGCAAAAGCGCCAAAAAGTTAGCCGTGTTGGCATGAAAAATATTTTCTAAAATTTTATATAAAGCACCGCTGTATAATACAGTCTTCACTACTGAGCTTAAGCTGTCGTGCTTCAAGGAGATCCCATGACCTACGCCCTGTTCTGTACCGTGATCGACAATTACGGGGACGCGGGAGCCTGTCTGCGCCTCGCCCGAGAACTTACGCTTCAGGGAGAGACGGTAACCCTGTACTGCGATGATCTGAAGACCCTGCAGGCCATTGCGTTGCCCGCGGATCTGACGGGGCAGAGCCTCACCATCGCTCTCTGGCCTCAGAGCGCTGCGGACTATACGACGGCGGAGATTGTCATTCTCGCCTTCTCCTGCCGTCCCGACGGGAGCATTCTCACGCGGATTGAAGAGACGGCGCGTTTGATCCTGAGCCTTGAATACCTTTCGGCAGAAAGCTTCGTCGATGACTTTCACGGCTTAAGCTCCCCGCTCTTTAAATGCCCCTGCTATTTCTTTTTCCCGGGCTTCAGCGCCCAAAGCGGGGGACTTAACTTTGAGGAGCGCTTTAAGGAACGTCTCTTAACCCTTCCCGCTCCCGTGTACCCGGCACCTTGTGAAACCCTGAAGGTCACGCTCTTTTCCTATCGCAATCCCGCCCTTGAAGGGGTGCTGCAACTGCTCGATGGCAGGGCGGGGGAGAGTGAGCTTACCGTCTTTGAAGGACTGCCACTGAATAACCTCAATGAGCTTTTAGGCACAGCGCTAAATCCAGGCGATCGCTATCAGAACGGGAAACTTACGGTTAAGGCGCAGGCGATGGTGCCGCAAGACCGCTATGACGAATTTCTCATCGGAGCGCATTTCAACCTCGTGCGCGGCGAGGACTCCATCGTGCGCGCCCTGCTGACGGGACATATGTTCCTCTGGCACATTTACCCGCAGGAGGAAAACGCGCATCTCGTCAAACTTCAGGCTTTTATGGACCGGATGCGCAATGAGGTGATCAGCCGTGAGGAACAGGACGCCTTTGAGGATTACCGCGCCCTGATGCTGGCCTATAACGGGGAGGGCAGTTTTCCTACGCTTACTATCGACGGCTTAGGCCCCGTCATGACCGCGGTCGCGGCGCGCTTTGCGAAAAGACTTTTAGAGCGGGGCAGTATGGCCTCCTCCATACGCGCTTTCGTGCGGGAGAAATGCGGTTTCTAGCTTAACAGCAGGCCTTAAATCTGCTAAAATCACGCGACATTTGCGCCGTCGCGGGACCTTAAATGCAGGCGTCGGACGCGCCGTGAGCTGTTCGCCATTTGCTGCGTGAACAAAGGTACTCAGCCTCTCCACTTAAGGCTGGGAAAGCATGTTATTTAACAGGAGACACCGTCCGTCTTGAGGACGGGTTCAGAGAATATGAAGTTAGCTCAAGAAGTTCGTGCCGGTAACGTGATTATGGTTTCCGGTAACCCCATGGTCGTTCAGAAGACCGAGTACAGCAAGTCCGGCCGTAATGCCGCCGTCGTGAAGATGAAGCTCAAGAACCTGCTCTCCAACGCCGGCACCGAGACCGTCTTCCGTGCTGACGACCGTCTTGAGGACGTGGTGTTAGAGCGTAAGGACTGCACTTACTCCTACTACAACGATCCCTTCTACGTCTTCATGGACGAGGAGTTCAATCAGTACGACGTGGATAAGGACAACTTAGGTGACGTCCTCAACTACCTCGTGGACGGCATGGAAGATGTCTGCCAGGTGACCTTCTACAACGGCAAGGCCATTTCCGTCGAGCTCCCCATCACCATCGTGCGTGAGGTGGAGTACTCCGAGCCGGCCGTGCGCGGCGATACCTCCGGCAAGGTGACCAAGCCTGCCCGTTTAGCCGGTACCGGTTACACCATTCAGGTTCCGGAGTTCGTCAATATCGGTGACAAGATCGAAATTGACACCCGCACCAACGAGTTCAAGAAGCGCGTCTAATTCCTCCGCGCTTTGAGGGAGAACACGGTTTTTCTCCTTCATATCAGGTATGCTAAGGTCCTCATTGCAGGACCTTAGTCATTTCTGGGGGTTATCATGGCCACACTTCCCGTCGTGGGACACGTCAACTTAGCCCGCGGTTTCCGCGGCGGAGAGCGTCAGACCGAGCTCTTGATTCAGGAACTGTCAGCTTTAGGCTTAAAGCAGCAGCTGATCTGCAGGGAAGGCAGCCCCCTTGCCGTGCATTTACAGGGAACCCCTAACCTGACCATTCACCCCCTCGTCAAAAAGCTCGACTTAAGACTGAACGGCCACCGTTTCCTTAAAGGGGAATGCGATATCCTGCAGGCCCATGAGGCCCGTGCCTGTCAGTGGGTATATCTGCATCATCTGCGCTATGGAACACCCTACGTGACCACGCGCCGCGTCCCTGAGGCCATACGTGACAATCTCTTAAACCGCGCCATTTACTCCCATGCCGCGGCCTTAGTGGCGATCTCAGGTTCCATCGCCGCCTATCTTCAGGACACCTTTAAGCGGGAGGTAGTGACCATCCCGAGCGCCTGTGCCCATTTTGAGCCTCAGCCTGAGGTTGCCGCCGCTCTCAGGGAGGAATTTAAAGACGACTTCGTCATCGGTCATATCGGGGCCTTAGTGGACCGGCATAAGGGACAGAGCGTCATTTTAAGGGCCGCCGCGCAGCTTCAGGAGGAGATCCCCAATTTAAAGCTGCTCTTTCTAGGTAAGGGCGAGGATGAAAACTTATTTAAAGAGCAGGCGCGCTCCCTCGCCATTGAGGACCGCTTAATCTTAAGGGGCTTTGTCAGTAACGTGGTGGACTATCTCGCCGCCTTCGATGTCTTCGCCTTCCCCTCCAATTTTGAGGGCTTAGGCAGCGTGCTCCTAGACGTCATGGAACAGGGCGTGCCCATCGTGGCCACCAACGTGGATGGCATTCCCGATATCGTGAAAGACGGGGAGAGCGGCGTGCTCATAGAGCGCCAAGACGCCAAGGCCTTAGCCCAGGCCATTCTCAGAATCAGAAAGGATCAGGCCTTCAGGGAAAAGCTGATTGCAGGCGGGTATCAGGTGGCGCGGGAACACAGCCCCGAGAACATGGCCAGGGCTTATTTAAGTCTCTATCAGGGGCTGCTGAACGTATGAGGTAACTCCCTGCGCGGGCAGGGAGTACGGCAGATCAGACGATATGGAACAGATCGCGGGTATAGATCTTGGAGCGCACGTCATCAAGTTCCGGCCCCATGCGGTTGGCGACGATGAGATCGCATTCGTCCTTGAATTTCTGTAAATCCCGCTCCACCACGGAATTAAAGAAACGCTCTTCCTTTAATAAGGGCTCATAGACGACCACCTCAAGGCCGCGGGACTTCAGACGCTTCATCACGCCTTGAATGGAGGAATCACGGAAATTGTCCGATCCCGATTTCATGATGAGGCGGTAAATACCCACCTTTTTCGGGTTACGGCTGTAAATGTCATCGGCGATAAAGTCCTTGCGCACGCGGTTGGCGTCCACGATCGCCTGAATGATGGAATTGGGCACGTGCTCGAAATTGGCCAGCAGCTGCTTGGTGTCCTTAGGCAGGCAGTAACCGCCATAACCAAAGGAGGGATTGTTATAGAAATCGCCAATGCGCGGATCAAGACACACGCCGCGGATGATGGCGCGCGGATCAAGCCCCTTCTTTAAGGCATAGGAATCGAGCTCATTGAAGAAGGAAACGCGTAAGGCCAGATAGGTATTGGAAAAGAGCTTGACGCTTTCGGCCTCGGTAGGCTGCATCAGAATGTATGGCACGTCAGGCTTCAGGCACGATTCTCTTAAGAGCGCGGCAAACTTCTCGCCAAAGGCCTTGTTACGGGTACCCACGATAATGCGCGAGGGATAGAGATTGTCATAGAGGGCACGGCCTTCTCTCAGGAACTCCGGCGAAAAATGCAGATTGGCAATGTGCCTTTTGACGCTTTCTTTTTCGGTAAAGCCGACCGGCAGGGTACTTTTGACGACGATCTGCGCATCCTGCGCAAACTTGAGGGCATTGTCGATGGCATTATCCACCGAGCTTACGTCAAAGCTGTTTAAGTGCGGATCGTAATTGGTAGGGGTGGCCACGATCACCACCTCGGCGTCCTTAAGCGCGGTTACCGGATCGGTGGTGGCGCTTAAATGCAGCTCCTTCTCCTTTAAATAAGCGCTGATTTCCTGATCCTGAATGGGACTTACCCGCTCATTGATCTGCTGCACACGGGTCGCATTGATTTCCAGCACCCGCACTTCGTTTTTGAGGGAGAGCAGCACGGACAGGGACATGCCCACGTAACCTGCTCCCACGACACATACTTTGGTCATGCGCTACTCCAGCTTGCTATGTCTTTTAAGAACCTATTGTACTGAAAGTGGGCCCCTGTGGTGCCGCTCCCGCACCTTAGAGATGCATTAATAAAGAACCGTGGCGCTCAGCAAGCGGCCACAACCGCGTAAAAAAGTGGAAAAAAGGCATCCCCGGGGGACTTTTTCAGCTTGGAAAAAGCGCATTTTCCCACAGTCTTAATTTCCCACACTTAAGATTTTATCTTTTAAAATCAATAAATTAACTTGTATACTACAGCTTTGACTGTACACAACCCACGGTTTTTCCCACAAAATAAACGCGATCCACAGCTTTTCTACTTTAAAGCCACGCTGTGCGTAAGCTGTCAGCAGCCATTTAATTGAGTGTTAAGGAAAAGTGTCTAAAATGCAGAGAGTTTTTAGCCTTTTACTAAAAGGTCATTTTTCCACCCTCTTTTAAGCGGCAATTAAGACTTACTTAGCGATGCAAGCCACCACTGCAGAACAGGCAGCATCTGACCTTTCGCACTTTTCCACGTTTTTCCGTGTGCCTAAAGATAAAGAAGAAGAGAATATATAAAGAGGTATATATAATTTATTATCTTCAGGACGGCGGTTGTTAAAAGAAGGAGGACCCATGGTAAGTCTCAGTACGCTCATTCATCCTTTCAGCGCCTCACGGCAGCGTTTTGACGAGGAGATCACAAAGGCGCGTTTATTTAAGGCAAGCGCCTATCAGAGTGCAGGACGGGAACTTAAGGGAGAGCCTTTCTTTCTGCCCTTAAAAGGAGCGGTATCGGACAAGGGGAAACTCAGCACGGCTCTTGAGAACGATGCATCGCTTAAGGAGACGCTGCTCTCCTTAGGCAAGAGCGGACAGAAAGGCGTGATCCTCCTTGAGGAAAAACTCTCTCCCGAGATCATCACCGATGTGCGCAAGGCGCTCTTAAACGGCAATGTACTCACTAAAGAAGGACGGCTCACCAAGATCCTGGCCTTAAAAGACGTCGCCCGCGATGCCTTAAGTCCAATGGTGGCCTTAGACGTGGCGCTGCTCCTGCTTGGGGACAGTGCCTCACCGGCCTCCGAGGCGCTGTTACAGGGTATAGAGGCGCTGCTTAAAAGTACCGCGCTTGAGAACGAGGCGCGCCGTGAGGCGCAGTACGAGGATCTTTACGACAGGCTGCGTTTTTACCTTCTAAGCGATAACCTCACCGCAGCCGACAGGGATGCCCTGAACGGGATCTCGCGCGAACTGCATCAGGAAGTGCTTACCGTGTCACGGCTCTTAGCTACCCTTCCTGAACTTAAGGTTAGAGACCGTCTCCGCGCCTTAAGCGAAGCCCGTGAAGCCGCGGCTCTCATCGGTGAAAGTGAGTACGCGCTCTTAGAACGTTCTTTAAAGGTCGCGCTGCTCTTTACCTTTAGCGAAATGGTCACTACCGTGCAGGGCACTACCTTAAGCTACAGCCGGGACTGGACTTTAGAAGAAAAGCTTATCGTGCCGCTTACTTCCGTCATGAGCGCTGTTTACGCCACCATCCTCTACCGGTTACGCCTCTACTTAGCCGGTCCCTTTAAGGCCAATCCCGCCGATCGCAGGGAAATCGAGAAGCTGCTTGCCTTTCACGAAGCGCGTTTTCTGCCTTTAGATGAGCGCCTGACCCTCTTTTTAAGTGGCTACCGCACGCCACGGTCCGTCGTGTGGAAGGTAAGCCCAGAGGGGATCTCCCGTTTTCAGGAGGTAAGCGCTCATCCTGATGCGGCAGCTTCAGTTCCCGTCACATCCCACAGCGACGCTGTAAAGCCTCTAAGCCTTGAGGAACTGGGAAGTCATGACTTAACACACGGTATTTAAAACGCTCTTCCAAATGCTTTCAGTAAGTGTTAACAAAGCCGTAAGTTCAAGGTGTAAGCGCTGTGCCCTGAACGCATATAAAAATAAAGCTTTTATGAAAGTCCTCTTTCCACACAGGGCCGCCACAGCGTCCCTGAGGCTTGTTAACGCCACTTGCTTTAAGTAACTTATTGTTCCTGAAGAGTTTTTTTATAAAACCACGCCTTCTTAAAGCATAAAGAAGATAAGAAAGAGAATATATAAATAAGTATGTATATAAGATCCTGTTTACTTAAAGAGCGAGGGGATTAAGAACGCAGGATAGGACAGTACGAGTGCTATCTCTTAAGGTACAGCTTCATTTAGAACAGCGCATGGCGAGCATCGCACTCTGAGGAGCTACATCTATGTGATTTCGTTACTTCCTCTTTCAGTAGCATCTAATGTCTATCTGATGCTATATGCCATCGCTGCGTTCCATATTCTGTAATACAGGATGATATCGCCATAAGAGTTTACGAAGCTTCAAACTGTAAATTAGATCTATTTGCGTTGCGAATGCATTACAAATGAAATATAATCAATAAAACAGCATATAAAGCAGGAAGGAATACTTATGTCGAAGGTTAATATGACACTCAGAATGGAACCTGAACTTAAAACACAGGCTGCAGCCCTCTTTAAGTCCCTCGGTATGGATCTGAGTACTGCTACAGGTATTTTCTATAGACAGGCTCTAAGATGCCACGGTCTGCCCTTTGAGGTAAAAGCCGATGAACCTAACTCCGTTACTTACGCTGCAATGGAAGCCGCTGAAAAAAATGAGGACATGCACGGCCCATATAACAGTATCCGTGAAATGATGGAGGCACTGAATGCTTAAACCGCAGTTTACAGGACAGTTTAAGCGTGATTACAAACTTGCACTTAGAAGAGGATTGAATCCTGAAAAACTAGAGATGGTCGTCACAATGCTATGTAATGAACTGTCTCTGCCCGTACAATACAAGGATCATGCTCTTACGAACTCACGTAATTTTAAGGATATGAGAGAATGCTACATAGATCCAGACTGGCTTCTTATATATCAGGTGATCCGTGAGACGCTGATCCTGAAGTTGATCAGAACAGGAACTCACAGCGATTTATTCTGATATAAGATCTTGCTATCTGTCTTCAATGAAAGACTGATCTCGCAAATATCATTTCTCCACTGACCTTTCAATGATGTGTTACGAGAGTTTTTGGGCCTAGAAAAAGTGTCGGGCATGAGTTTCATGCGTATCTGCTAATCACTAAGAGTAGCGCTTCATATACCGTGCAATGATGGTAGAATGACGCGTTTTTAAGACAATCCTTCCGTAAGTCAGTACGAGTAATCTCTTAAACCATGGAAAGCAAGCGAGCATTTGACGTCATCGTGATCGGTGCCGGACACGCCGGAATTGAGGCCGCCGCGGCCGCCGCGAGAATGGGCGCTGAGACCTTACTTCTCACCCATAATCTGGAAACCGTAGGCGAGATGTCCTGTAACCCAGCCTTTGGCGGGATCGGCAAGGGTCATTTACTGCGCGAGATTGACGCCATGGGCGGTGTCGCTCCGCAGGCCATTGACCGTGCCGGCATTCAGTTTCGCACTTTAAACTCTTCCAAAGGTCCCGCCGTCCGTGCCACGCGCGCCCAGACCGATCGTCATCTCTATAAAGAGGTGATCCGCAAACGCTTAAGCGCTTATCCGCATTTACATCTCTTTCAGCAGCCCTGCACGGAACTCCTCTTTGACGGTTCCACCCTTAAAGGCGTGGATACCGCAGCCGGGATCCGTTTTTACGCGCCGGCCGTGGTGATCTGCGCCGGTACCTTCCTCAACGGTCTCATTCATATCGGCCTTCAGCATTACTCAGGAGGCCGCGCCGGCGATCCGGCCTCGGTGCGCCTTGCCGAGAACCTGAAGTCCTTAGGTCTCAAGGTAGGCCGTCTCAAGACCGGTACCCCCGCAAGACTGTTAGCCTCCACCATCGATTACTCCAAAATGCTCTCGCAGGGCTTTGAAGAGCCGCTGCCCGTTTTCTCCTTTATGGATGATCCCTCTGTGCATCCCACGCAGGTGACCTGCCACATCACGCGCACCAACGAGCGTACCCATGACATCATCCGCTCGGGACTTGACAGAAGTCCCTTATATTCGGGCGTCATCAAGTCCACGGGGCCGCGTTACTGCCCGTCCATCGAGGATAAGGTGGTGCGCTATCCGAACCGTGACTCGCATCAGATCTTCATTGAGCCTGAGGGGCTGACCTCGCCTCTCGTGTATCCCAACGGTATTTCCACTTCCCTGCCCTTTGACATTCAGGAAAAGTTTATCCGCTCCATTGAGGGCCTGGAGAACGTGGAGATCGTGCGCCCCGGTTACGCCATCGAGTACGATTTTTACGATCCGCGCGAGCTGTCGGTTTCCATGCAGTCCAAGAAGGTTCCGGGACTCTTCCTTGCAGGACAGGTCAACGGTACCACCGGTTATGAGGAAGCCGCCGCCCAGGGGCTGTTAGCCGGTATCAATGCCGTGCTCTATATCCGCGGCGAAAAGCCGTGGTTCCCGTCAAGGCATACCGCCTACATGGGCGTGATGATGGACGATCTCTGCACCCTGGGTACCCGTGAGCCGTACCGCATGTTTACCTCGCGTGCCGAATACCGTCTCATGCTGCGCGAGGATAACGCCGATCTGCGTTTAACCCCCGTGGCCCGCGATTTAAAGCTCATTGACGATGAGCGCTGGAGACGTTTTGAAAACAAGGTCAATGAAATCGAGCGTGAAAAGGCCCGCCTGAAGAGCACTTATATCCGTCCCGCATCCAGAGCCGGTCAGGCCTTAGCCGATACCATGCTAAGGACGCCCCTCTCCAAGGAACAGTCCCTGGAAGAAATCCTGCGCCGTCCCGAGTCGGATTTGAAGACCCTGCTTAAGGCCTGTGAGTTAGAGCCGCTTGCCGCCGATCCCCAGGCGTGTGAACAGGTGGAAATTCAGGTGCGTTACGAGGGCTATCTTTCCCATGAGCGCGAGGAGATTAAAAAGCGCGAACTCAATGAAAAGACCCTGTTGCCGCGCAATTTTGATTATTTCTCCTTAAAGGCCCTCTCCAACGAGGTGGCGCAGAAATTAAACGAGTTTCAGCCCGAGACCGTGGGCATGGCCTCCCGTATTTCCGGCGTGACGCCCGCGGCTATTTCCATCCTGCTCGTGCATTTAAAGAAATTAGGTTTACTAAACCGCGTAGGCGGGGACGTAAATCCGGATAACGCCCTGTCTTCTTCAGCAGCTCTTAAGGAGGAGCGCCATGACTGATCTGAATTTAAGAGCTTCGCTGCACCGCGGCCTTCTGGAGGCGGAATTAAGTTTTACCCCCGACATGGAGGATAAGCTGTTACAGTTAGTGGAGATGCTTTCCGTCTGGAATGCCCGCTTAAACCTCACCGCAGTACGCACGCGTGAGGAAATGATCGTGCTGCACATTCTCGACAGCGCCGTGATAAGTCCCTTATTAGAGGGCGAGGACATCGCCGATGTGGGGACGGGCGCGGGGTTCCCCGGTTTAGTGCTCGCCATCCTCAATCCTGACCGTCAGTTCACCCTCATTGATTCGGTGGGCAAGAAACTGTCTTTCGTGACGGCCGCCATTACCTCCCTGAAGCTTAAAAACGTCAAGGTGATGCTCTCGAGGGTGGAAAAGATCCGTAACCGCACCTTCGATGAGGTGGTATCGCGGGCTTTTGCGCCCCTGGGCCGCATGGCTACCTGGAGTCTTCCCATCCTGGGTGAGGAGGGCCGGATGCTGGCCATGAAGGCAAATCTCAGTGAGGAAGAGTTAAAGGACCTTCCTCCAGGTGTTAAAATTAAGGAGATCAGGCACCTTACGGTTCCTATGCTTGACGCCACCCGTCAGGCGGTGTTCCTGGTTCGCGATAAACAGTAAAGAGACAGTGTCATGGCTAAAATCATTGCAATTGCCAATCAGAAAGGCGGTGTGGGCAAGACTACCACCTGCGTTAACCTCGCCGCTTCCTTAGCCGCCATGCAAAAACGCGTGCTGGTGGTGGACTGCGATCCCCAGGGTAACGCCACCATGGCCTCGGGTGTCAACAAGTTTGAATTAGAAGACAATACGGTCTGTCAGGTCTTAATTGACGGCCTTGATATCCGTGACGTGATCATCGACAAGACCAACGGCGCCTTCCATTTAGTCCCCTCCAACGAGGATCTCACCGCCGCCGAGGTCAAGCTTTTAGATTATTTAGCCCGTGAGTTCCGTTTAAAGAATGCCTTAAAGGAAGTCGAGGGCAATTACGATTACATCCTCATCGACTGTCCGCCCAGTCTCAACCTGCTCACGGTGAACGCCATGTGCGCTGCCGACAGCATCCTGGTGCCCTTACAGTGCGAGTACTTTGCCCTGGAGGGTCTCACGCTACTTATCGATACCGTCGATCAGTTAGCCCACGCGGTGAACCCCAAACTCAAGATTGAGGGTATCCTGCGCACCATGTTCGATAACCGTAACCGTCTCTCCTCGGAAGTGTCCGATGAGCTTAAGAACAATTTCGGCGATCTCGTGTACCGTACCGTCATTCCGCGTAACGTGCGCTTAGCCGAGGCCCCGTCCTTTGGCAAACCTGCCATGTATTACGATAAGTCCTCGGTAGGTTCCAAGGCCTATTTAGCCCTCGCTGCCGAAATTATCGAGAAGGACAGTCAGACCTCCTCGTCAGAAGCTTAAGTTCCGGACTGAGGATGGTGATAAGCTAACCACAGTTTTTAGTTAAGAAGAATAAAGGAGCGCACCGTGGCCCTTGGACGTCCCCTGAATGCCCTGTTAAGCGAGAGCAGAACTGCCCGTCAGAAAAAAGAGCAGTTAAACTCCGAAGTAAGTCCCATGCCGGTTTTTGGCGCCAGGGACAAGGATGAGTCTCAGGCTGACGGTCTGCCTTCCTCCGATAAGGGGATGGTGAGCATTCCGCTCTCGAAGCTCATCCCCTCGCGCTATCAGCCCCGTCAGTTCTTTAACGATGACACCATCACCGAACTCTGTCAGTCCATAAAGGAGCACGGCGTTTTAGATCCGCTCTTAGTGCGCAAAAGCCATGACGGTCAGTTTGAGATCATCTGCGGAGAGCGTCGTTACCGCGCCGCGAAAATGGCCGGTCTTAACGCGGTTCCCTGTATCGTTACCGATGTGTTAGAGGCCAAGGCGTACGCGATTGCCCTCGTGGAGAACCTGCAGCGCGAGGATTTAAATCCCCTGGAGCAGGCCCAGGCTTTCAGCACCATGATGAAGGAATTAGGTTTAACCCAGGAACAGTTAGCGCTCACCTTAGGTAAATCGCGCTCGGCGGTGGCCAATTTCCTGCGTTTAAACAGCCTTGACGAGGCGGTCAAGGAATATCTCGTCAACGGTCAGATTGATATGGGACACGCCAAGGCCCTGCTCGCCCTTGAAGATCCCACCTTACAGTCCAAGACCGCACAGATCGTGGTGCAGAGGGGGCTCAATGTCCGTCAGACCGAGCTTTTCGTAAAGCAGATCAAGGAACAGGGACAGGAGGATAAGCCTCAGGACAAGGCTCCCCGTCCGGCCTTCTTCGATGACTATGAAAAGCGTCTCACCTCGACTTTAGGAGGGGCTAAGGTGCGCTTTACGGTCTCAGGTCAGGGCAAGGGCAAGCTCACGCTCTCCTACGTCAATGACGAGCAGCTTCATTCCATCATGGATCTTTTAGGTCTCGAAAAGGAAAGTGCCGCTGCGGATACGGACCGTCCTGACCTTTAGGCAGCTTTCAGAAAAGCTCTCCCATGAGCGTGCCGCATCAGTCCTGCAGGGAAGAGAAGGACTGCTCTTCCCGTGAGCTTACTGCCTATACCTTAAGGAGTCTGATAACGCTCCTTGTCCTTACGGGAAGCGTGCTCATCGGCTTCACGCTTTGGGCCTTCATGAAAGATTACTCCATCAAAGTGTGTCTGATCTCCGCTTTTGCGGGGGCTCTGTCGGCGGTTTTGCCCCTGACCTACTTTTTATTACAGGGATTTTTAATCAGTAAACTTACGCACGCGTCGTCTATTGTGTTGCGTTTAATTGTAGGCACGGTTTTTAAATATGTGCTCATGGGGATGCTGATTCTTATTTGCGTTAAATATTTACCTCTTTCACGCCATATCTATTTTTGTGCTTTCTTTATTATTGTCATTCTGCACCAAATTCTTACATGGCACGCTTTAAAGCGGTTTTGATGAGACAGATCACCTTTTTTTGGTTTTAAATTTCACGAAATTTGAGCTAATATCAAAGGCGTTGTCGCCTCCTGAGGCGATAAGGCTTGTCTTTCAACTTTAAGTTAAGGTGCTGTTACAACATGTCAGAGCACAGTTCTCAAGAGTATATTGGGCATCACCTCCACTTTCTGCAAGTTGATATGCGCGATGGAACCATCGTGGACAGCGTCAAACCCGCGGACAGCGCCGCCTTTGAGCAGTGTCTGTTACAGGAAGGCGCCACTCAGGAATCCTGCCTGACCACGGTCGGTTTTGAACAGTGCACCCTGGGCGATCTCGGTTCCGGTGAATGCGTAGCTTCCCTGAGCGAGGCCAAATCAGGATCCTTTGTCAATCCCTATACGCTAAACCTCGACTCGCTCGGGCTTACCGTATTGCTAGGCATTGTGTTCCTTATCCTGTTCCGTTACGCCGCAAAGCGTACCACCTCGGGTGTGCCTAACAAATTGCAGTGTTTCGTGGAGATGATCTTCGAGTTCGTCAGAGATACCGTGACCTCGATCTTCAAGAGAAAGAGCGATCTCATCGCCCCTCTCTCGCTGACCGTGTTCATGTGGATCTTCCTGATGAACCTCATGGATCTGCTGCCAATCGATCTGTTGCCATCCTTAGCCACCGCCATCGGCGTGCCGTATTTCAGAGTGGTGCCGTCAGCCGACGTCAACATTACCCTGTCCATGGCTACCGGTGTCTTCCTGCTCATTTTCGCCTTCTCGTTTAAGAACATTGGCGTTAAGGGCTTCCTGAAGAGCATTACCCTGCATCCCTTCAATCATCCGGTCTTCATTCCGGTGAACTTTATCCTTGAAGGCGTGTCGCTGCTCTCCAAGCCGGTGTCTCTGGGTCTGCGACTCTTTGGCAACATGTACGCCGGTGAGATGATTTTCATCCTCATCGCGCTCATCCCCCTGTGGTGGATTCAGTGGGTGCTGAACGTGCCGTGGGCACTGTTCCACATCCTCATTGTCACCTTACAGGCCTTTATTTTCATGGTGCTGACTATCGTGTATCTGTCGATGGCCAGTGAAGAAGATTAACGTTTTAGCATTTAACTTTTCTAAGAAAAACTAGGAGATTAGAAATGGAAATTCTGTTCCTCGCCGCAGGATTAATGATGGGCTTAGCTGCCATCGGTGCCTCCATCGGTATCGGTATCTTAGGTGGTAAGTTCATTGAGGGTTCCGCCCGTCAGCCCGATCTGCTTCCCCTGTTACGTACCCAGTTCTTCATCGTCATGGGCCTCGTGGACGCCATCCCGATGATCGCCGTGGGTCTTGGCATGTACGTAATGTTCGCAGTCGCTGCCTGATTTAAAAGGTTCAGCACAGCAGGGAGCAAACCACATTGGAAATTAATGCTACGTTTTTAGGACAGGCCGTTGCGTTTGTCATCTTCGTAGTGCTGTGCATGAAGTGGGTATGGCCCCCGCTCATGAACGCGCTGGAGAAGAGACAGAAGGAAATCGCCGACGGTCTTGCCTCTGCTGAAAAAGCAAAAAAGAGTTTAGAGCTTGCTCAGTCCGGTGCCGCGGATACGCTGCGTCAGGCCAAGGCTGAGGCACAGAAGATCATCGAGGAGGCGCAGAAGCAGCGCTCCCAGATCATCGATCGTGCCAATGAAGAAGCTTTAAGTGAGAAAAACCGCATCATCGCTTCCGCGCACAGCGAAATCGAGGCCGAGAAGAACAAGGCACGTGAGGAATTACGCGCCGAGGTCATCGACCTTGCCATCGCAGGTGCCGAGAAGATCCTCGATCGCAAGATGGACAGCAAGTCTGATCAGGAAATGGTCAGAAAGATCCTCGAGGCACTTTAGGAGTAATGGGCAATGGCTGAGAATCTGACGGTAGCAAGACCGTATGCCAAAGCAGCATTTGATCTGGCACTGTCGGCTAACAGCACCGATACGTGGCAGAACATGCTCTGCGCCATGGCCTGTGCCTGTAAAGACGAGGTATTTCTTCAAGCACTCAAGAACTCGGCCTCTCCCGAGAGCGCTGTGGCTCTGATGAAGCAGCTTCTGGAAGGTATCCTCAATGAGGAGGGCGAAAGCTTCCTGAACATCATCGGTGAGAATCAGCGTTTTGAGGTATTACCCGAGATTTACGAGGAGTTCGTGCGCCTTAAAAACGAGCACGACCGTGTCCTCAAAGCCACGGTAACCTCGGCACGCGCTTTAGAGGCAGCTGAACTGAAGGCTCTTTCGGATAAGCTTTCCTCGAAATACGCGTGTGAGGTGACGCTTGAGAACGTGATCGATCCTTCGATCATGGGCGGTGCCATCCTCAAGGTAGGCGATGAAGTGATTGATGCCAGTGTTAAGACGAGCTTAAAGAGCCTGTCTTCCACACTGAAATAAGGGGCAGATTAAAAAATGCAGTTAAATTCAACTGAAATTGCCGATCTCATCAAGCAGAGGATCGAGCAGTTTAAGGTTGTCACGCAGGCCCGAGACGAAGGCACCATTGTCTCCGTTAATGACGGCATTGTGCGTATTCATGGCCTTGCCAACGTGATGCAGGGCGAAATGATCGAGTTTGACGGCGGTCTTTATGGACTGGCCCTCAACCTCGAAAGGGATTCGGTGGGTGCCATCGTGATGGGTCCTTACTCCCATCTCTCCGAGGGCATGAAGGTGCGCAGCACCGGCCGTATTCTGGAAGTTCCGGTGGGACGTGAGCTCTTAGGCCGCGTCGTCAACACCTTAGGTGAGCCGATTGACGGTAAGGGACCCATTAAGGCGGACGCTTTCTATCCGGTGGAAAAGATTGCCCCCGGCGTGATTGCCCGTCAGGGCGTGTCCCAGCCGATCCAGACCGGCTATAAGGCCGTGGACTCCATGATCCCCATCGGCCGCGGTCAGCGTGAGCTCATCATCGGTGACCGTCAGGTGGGCAAGACCGCTTTAGCCATCGACACCATCATTAATCAGAAGAACTACGGCGTGCGCTGCATTTATGTGGCGATCGGCCAGAAGGCTTCGACGATTGCCGGCGTGGTGAGAAAGCTAGAGGAAGAAGGCGCCTTACAGAACACCATCGTGGTGGCCGCTTCCGCTGCCGATACCGCCGCCCTGCAGTACATCGCCCCCTATGCCGGCTGCGCCATGGGTGAGTACTTCTTAGACCAGGGAGAGGACGCGCTCATCATTTACGATGATCTGTCCAAGCACGCCGTGGCCTACCGTCAGATTTCGCTCCTGCTGCGCAGACCGCCGGGGCGTGAGGCTTACCCCGGTGACGTGTTCTACCTGCACTCCCGTCTTTTAGAGAGAGCGGCCCGCGTCAACGCCGAGTACTTAGAAGAGCGCTCGGGCGGCAAGATCAAGGGTAAGACCGGTTCCTTAACCGCGCTGCCCATCATCGAGACCCAGGCAGGTGACGTGTCGGCCTTCATTCCGACCAACGTGATTTCGATTACCGACGGTCAGATCTTCCTGACTTCGAGCATGTTCAACTCCGGTATCCGTCCGGCCGTGGACCCCGGTATTTCGGTGTCCCGTGTCGGCGGTTCCGCTCAGACCAAGATCATCAAGAAGCTCTCGGGCGGTATCCGTACCGCGTTAGCTCAGTACCGTGAGTTAGCCGCTTTCGCCCAGTTTTCCTCCGATCTTGACGAAGCGACCCGCAAGCAGCTCGATCACGGACAGAAGGTGACGGAGCTCATGAAGCAGCGCCAGTACTCGCCTTTAACCGTCGCGGAACAGGCTTTAGTGATTTTCGCCGCCGAGCGCGGATTCCTTGAGGACGTGGAATTAAACAAGATTCAGGCCTTCGAGGATACCCTGTTAGCTTACGCGCGCACCAATTACGCTGATTTCCTGAAGGAAATTGACGAGAAGCCCGATTACAACGACGACGTGGTCAAGCGTTTGAGCGATCTCCTCACGGAGTTTAAGTCCACGCAGACCTGGTAGGAGGCATCATGGCTGGAGCAAAGGAAATCCGCACCAAGATCGCTTCCGTAAAGAGCACGCAGAAGATCACCTCTGCCATGCAGATGGTGGCCGCGTCCAAGATGCGCCGCGCCCAGGAAAAGATGAGCTCGTCCCGTCCCTATTCGCTGGGGCTGTACCGGCTTATCGGGCATATCGCCGCCGGTCATACCGAGTATAAGCACCCCTATATGGTGGAGCGTGAGGTTAAGACCGTGGGTTATATCGTGATCTCCACCGATCGCGGCCTGTGCGGCGGCCTTAACATCAACCTCTTTCGCCGCGTGTTAAACGACGCCCGGGAGGAGATGGAAAAGGGCGTGGGCGTCAAGAGCGTCATTTTAGGCACCAAGGCCTCGGCTTTCTTCCATCGCGCCGGTATCGAGGTGATGGCTCAGCAGGGCGGCTTTGGTGACAATCCCGCTCCCGATCGTCTCGTGGGTGCCATCCGCGTCATGACCGAGGCGTTCTTAAAGGGTGAGGTGGACAAGATTTATCTTGCCTACAACAGCTTCAAGAACACCATGGTGCAGGTGCCGACCCTCACGCAGCTGCTCCCTCTGCCCAGGACCGAAGATGAAGCGGTCGCAAGGCATCACTGGGACTACATTTACGAGCCGGATCCGGCCGCGATTTTAAATGTGGTCCTCGACCGTTACATTCAGCAGACGGTCTATCAGGGAGTGCTGGAGAATCTGGCATCGGAGCAGGCGGCGCGTATGGTGGCCATGAAATCGGCCACGGATAACGCCGAGACGCTGGTCAGCGATCTGCAGCTTGAATACAACAAAGCCCGTCAGGCAGGCATCACGATGGAACTTAACGACATCGTGGCCGGTGCATCTGCGGTCTGATAATTTTTATGAGGAAAAGAGTAAATGTCTGAAGAAAAGAAACGCGCCGGAGCGATCGGTACCATCGTACAGATCATCGGTGCCGTTGTGGACGTTGAATTTCCGGAAGGTAGCATTCCTGAACTGTATGATGCACTCGAGGTCAAGGGTGACGGCAAGAACCGTCCGGATATCGTGCTTGAGGTGCAGCAGCAGATTGGCGGCGGTGTGGTGCGCTGCATCGCCATGGGTTCGTCCGACGGTTTAAGCCGCGGTCTTCAGGCCGTGAATACCGGTGACGGTATTCAGGTGCCCGTGGGCCGTGAGACCTTGGGCCGCATCATGAACGTCTTAGGTCAGCCTGTGGACGAGCGCGGTCCTATCGGTGAGAAGGAGCGCTGGGTGATTCACCGTGCCGCCCCGACCTACGCCGATCAGTCCTCCACCACCGAGGTGATGGAAACCGGCATTAAGGTGATTGACCTCATCTGCCCGTTCGCCAAGGGCGGTAAGGTCGGCCTCTTCGGCGGTGCCGGCGTGGGCAAGACCGTGAACATGATGGAGCTCATCAACAACATCGCCACGGCGCACTCCGGTCTGTCCGTGTTTACCGGTGTGGGTGAGCGTACCCGTGAGGGCAATGACTTCTACCACGAAATGGAAGAGGCCAAGGTGCTCGATAAGGTGTCCATGATTTACGGTCAGATGAACGAGCCTCCGGGGAACCGTTTACGCGTGGCCCTGACCGGTCTTACCGTGGCGGAGAAGTTCCGTGACGAGGGCCTTGACGTGCTGCTCTTCATCGACAACATCTACCGTTACACCCTCGCCGGTACCGAGGTGTCGGCCCTGTTAGGCCGTATGCCGTCGGCCGTGGGCTATCAGCCGACCCTGGCCGAGGAGATGGGTGTGCTGCAGGAGCGTATCGCCTCCACCAAGAAGGGTTCGATTACCTCGGTGCAGGCCGTGTACGTGCCCGCCGACGACTTAACCGATCCCTCGCCGGCCACGACCTTCGCTCACCTGGACGCCACTATCGTGCTATCCCGTCAGATTGCCTCCTTAGGTATTTATCCTGCCGTGGATCCGCTTGACTCGACTTCGCGTCAGCTCGATCCCTTCGTGGTGGGCAAGGAGCACTATGAGGTGGCCCGCGGCGTGCAGACCGTGCTGCAGCGTTACAAGGAGTTAAAGGACATCATCGCCATCTTAGGTATGGATGAACTCTCCGAGGAAGACAAGCTTACCGTGGCCCGCGCCCGTAAGATTGAGCGCTTCCTGTCGCAGCCCTTCAGCGTCGCCGAAGTGTTCACCGGTTCGCCCGGTAAGTACGTGCCCTTAAAGGAGACCATCCGTGGCTTCAAGGGCATCATCAACGGCGATTATGACAATCTGCCCGAGCAGGCTTTCTACATGGTCGGATCAATTGACGAGGCTGTTGAGAAAGCCAAGACCCTGTAATCCGAGGGGGTAAGTATGGAAGACATCAGTTTCCATCTCGAAGTGGTCAGCGGCGTCCGCAGTATGTACTCAGGACGCGTCAAGGCCATGCGCATCACCGGTTCCGAGGGTGAGCTGGGTATCCGACACGGACATACCCCGCTGCTTACCACCTTCAAGGCCGGCATGGTGTCCCTCGTGACCGCCGATGATAAGGAAGATCAGATCTACTTAAACGGCGGTATTCTGGAAGTGCAGCCTGAGACGGTGACCGTCCTTGCCGATACCGCGTTACGCGCGGACGACATTGACGAGGCCAAGGCTCAGGAAGCGATGCGCGCCGCGCGTGAAGCCCTTACCCGCAGCAATGCCGGAGACAAGGATTACGCCGCCGCCTTCGCCAAACTGGCCGACGCCATGGCACAGCTCAAAGTGGTGGAGCTGGCCCGTAGCCGCCGCAAGTAAGCGCTTTAGGTCTTATACGGAGGGGGATTGCGCGATCCCCCTTTGTTTGTCTTTCTGGAGATTTAGTTGATGCATCAGGACGTGCTCATTGCCACGCTTACAAAGAAGATGGTGGATTACTCAAAAGGTAATCTCCATGACGTCAGTCATTTGCTTAAGGTGCACGCTTTTGCCCGCACTTTGGGGATCCTCGAGAAGCTTTCGGAAAGAGAGCTTCTCATCCTTGAGATTGCCGCGCTCCTGCACGATATCGCCTGCCCGCTGTGCCGCGCTAAATACGGAGGGCACGCTTACGGCAAGGATCAGGAGCGCGAGGGCGGGCCTTTAGCGAGGGAATTTCTGGAAAGCTGCTCGCTGCCCGAACTTGACGCGGAGCTTATCGGGCGGGTGGTCTTTTTAGTCTCCCATCACCATACCTTAGAGAACGTGACGGGCAGGGATTATCAGCTCCTTATGGAGGCGGACTATTTAGTCAATGCCGCTGAGCACCCCTATTCGACCGCGCAGATTGGCAATATGCGCGAGAAGCTCTTTAAGAGCGCCACGGGTAAGGCGCTCCTTGACAGCCTGTATTTAGAGAAGCACGTAAAGCTCTAGAAAAGAAAGGAGCTCTTTTTGAGGATGACGTAACTTACCTGACCTGCGCTTCTCTTCACCACGGCCTCAAAGCCCGGCGTCACCAGAGATACCCCGTGAGGCATTTCGGCGTAGATACGTCCCTCAGGGGAGAGCAGGTTCTGCTCCGTGATAAGCGTGAGGCTCTCCTTTAACAGGTTGCTCTGATAGGGCGGGTCAAGAAAGATAAGATCAAAGGTTTCGCTTAAGCCTTTAAGATAAATCAGGGCATCCGCCTGCACCACCTTAATCTTTGCGGCTTCCTTAAAGGTGCGTACTTCATTTAAAAGGTTTAAGTAATTGTCACGGTCTTTTTCCACCAGCGTGAGAGCGGCGGCGTTACGGGAGATACACTCAAGGCCCAGTACGCCGGAACCGGCAAAGAGATCGAGCACCCTGGCCCCCTCGGTTAACGGACCCAGGAGATTGAAGATATCCTCGCGCAGGCGATCGGGTGTAGGGCGTAAACCCTCTACATCTAAAATATTGAGTTTTTTACCTTTATAGGTACCGCCGATGATGCGCAGGGTATGCGTTTGTGCCATAGTGTTGTTTCCGCTTGGTTAATCTTGCTCTTATCTCTTACAATTATCGCAGAAGAAACGCCGTAAGCACAGAAACACGGTCTGTGACCACAGAGCCACGGTAAAATTAAACCCCAGTATTCAAGCAGGGCGGCATGCTGCCCGCCCGGAGATAAGGTATGGCCGGATTTTTTTCATTCTTCCGCAAGAAAAAAGACAATGAACCCGTCAATGAGACTTTAGAGCATAAGGTAAGTGCCGCTGAAGAAGAAAGCGCAGAGAAGGAACCTGCTCTTAAGGAAGCGTCTCCTTCCGTGCCGGAGGCTGAGGTCAGTGAAAGTACTGCTGTTTCTGAGAAAGAGCCAGCCGCTGCACCCGCATCTGCATCTCCCGGGGCTGTAAAAGATGAGGCAGCGAAGCTGACTGCCACTAAGCTTAATGAAGCCGTGCCGTCTTCCACGGCTGAGGAAAAGACGGCTCAGCCTGAGTCTCAGGAAGTTAAGGCCGCATCTGAGGCGGTCACAAAGGAAACGGAGCTGCCTGAAGCGGTAGCTTCCGGGGGTAGCGCACAGGGAGCAGACGCGTCCGCTGCTGCCGAAACAGCTTCGGTAAAGGAGCTCTCACCTGCTCAAGACTCTGCTGTAAGGAAGCAGGAGCCTGCGTCAGCTAAGACTGAGGCGGTAACTGAGCCTGCCTCCCCGGCACCTGCCGCAATAGCGGAGCAGGAGACTTCTCCTCAGGAAACGCCGGCTTTAGACGACAGCGCCGAGCCTGACAGTCAGGAGGCTGTTTCAGACCATGCCTCTGAGACGACAGAGACTTCAGAGCTGCAAGTGAGAGGGGAAAAGGAATCCTTCTTCAGACGCTTAAAAAAGACGCGTGACAATCTCGCCTTCGGGATCAGCGCCTTCGTCAAGGGCCGCGAGATTGATGACGATCTTTATGATGATCTGGAGACGGCCTTACTTACCGCCGATTTAGGCGTAGAGACAACGGAGGCGGTCATCGAGAAGCTGCGCACGGAGGCTAAATTACGCGAACTGCATGACGCCTCGCTCTTAAAAAAGCGTTTAGGCAAGATCCTGACGGGACTTTTAGAGCCCTGTCAGATCCCGCTCGTTCCTAAAACTGAGGACGGCACGCCCTTTGTGATTTTAATGGTCGGCGTGAACGGCGCCGGCAAGACCACGACGATAGGCAAGTTAGCCCGCAAGTATTTGGATCAGGGACTTAAGGTGATGTTAGCTGCCGGCGATACCTTCCGTGCCGCGGCCGTGGAGCAGTTAAAGGAATGGGGCGAGCGCGCGGGGGTACCCGTGATCGCTCAGGAAACGGGTTCGGACAGCGCCTCGGTACTCTATGACGCCTTAAACGCGGCCCGCTCGCGCAAGATGGACGTGCTCATCTGCGATACCGCGGGACGTCTGCAGAATAAGGCCAATCTCATGAACGAGCTGCAGAAGATCGTGCGCGTGATGCGCAAGATTGATGCAAATGTGCCGCATGAGGTGCTGCTAGTGCTCGATGCCGCTACGGGACAGAACGCCGTCTCGCAGGCAAAGCTCTTTGGCGAGGCGGTGGGTGTTACGGGCCTGTGCCTTACCAAGTTAGACGGCACGGCCAAGGGCGGCGTGATTTTCTCTTTAGCTGATAAATATCACCTTCCCATCCGCTACGTGGGCATTGGCGAAAAGGCTGAGGATCTCCGTGAGTTTAAAGCCGAGATCTTCGTTGAGGCTCTGATTGAGGAAAGTAAATAAGGATTTACGGTGAAGGTATCTGCTTTAGCCGCGGCGCTGTCCGCGGCCTTATGTACGGTGGTACAGGCCGAAAGCCTGACTACCGGGGCGGTGGTGGTCAGCGCCACCCGTGTGGAGCAGTCCGTAAGCGACGCGGTGTCTTCGGTGAGCGTGGTGCAGGGGGAAGATCTGACCGCCTCCGGTGCCGACACCCTGCCGGAGATGCTTAAGGACGTTCCCGCAGCGCGCGTGGTAACCGACGGCACTCCCGGCGTGCAGCGGATCGCGCTGCGCGGTGAGAATGCCTCGCGTACCCTGTTACTCGTGGACGGTGAGCGCATTGATGATTCCAAGACCAAGTCAGGGGCGCCGTATCTCATCAATCCCTTCTTCGTGGAACGGGTGGAGATCCTAAGGGGGCCCTCCTCGGTGCTCTACGGTTCGGATGCCTTAGGCGGTATCGTCAACGTCATCACTAAGGATTACAGCGAGCTTCCTTTCAGCTTTAACGCAGGCGGTCTCTATAACGGTGCGGGCAACGGCTTTTCGGAATATCTCAATGCCACGGGCACGGTGGATAAGCTAAGCTACAAGGCCGGCGTCTTCGGAACCGACATGGGGGATCGCTATTTAAGCTCGCACGAGCGCATGGATAACACCTCCTATCGGCAGAAAGGCGCCAATGCCGCCTTAGCCTATGCCTTTAATGAACACGTGAGCGCGGAGCTTACCCATGAGTACTTTGATCTCACCGCGCATACGGCCAGTGACAGCATCGATCCGGCCTATCAGGAATTCTCTGCCTATATCCCGAAGTGGCAGCGGGAGAAGACGGGACTTGCGCTTAACTTAAGTGACTTAAACGAGGTGGTAAGCGCGCTTAAAGTGCGTCTTTACACCCAGTCCAATGACAAGGATTTCACCTCCTCGGTAAGACGCCACGGGCCTTACGTGTACGCCTATAATGAGCAGGATACCTATGGCGGTAACCTGCAGGGCGAGTTTTCCCTGGTCGAGAGCTTTTTCCTGATTGCCGGCGTGGAGGCCAGGGTAGATAAGCTTGACAGCGACAGTGGTGCGGATATTCCTACAGGTGAGACAGGTAATCTCAACGTCAATATCGCCGACCGGGATTTGGAGCAGGAAAATTACGCTCTCTATGCATTACTGGAGAACTACCTGACCGACAGCCTTACCCTGCAGGCGGGACTTAGATATAACTACGTAAGAACCGACGCGGGGTCGAGCCATGTGCAGGCGATGGGGATGAATATCGATATCACCTCTCCGGAAGGTACCACCTCGGATTCCACGGTGGTGGGTTCCCTGGGACTTAATTACACTTTAAGCGAGGAAACGCATTTACGCGCCTCGTGGGCGCAGGGCTATCGCGCTCCCAACCTGCAGGAACTTTATCTAACCACCTTCACGGGAGAGATGCAGCGGGGAAATCCGGACTTAAAGGAAGAGCGCTCGGATACCTTTGAGGTGGGACTTAATCATGAGAGCGGAAACTTAAGCCTGGATGCCGCGCTCTTTTACTCCGTGGCCGATGACTATATCGACACGGTCTATCTTGCGCAGTCGTTTATGGGGATGCGCACGCTTACCTACCGCAATATCTCTAAAGCCACCACGTGGGGCGCGGAGTTAAGCGCCGCCTGCCGTGTAGATAATTTTGAGCCCTATGCGAGCCTAAGCGCCTTAAGACGCCGTTATGACACCGGTACGGAGCAGAGCTATGACACGGGCACGCCGACTTTTGCGGGGCGGGCGGGTGTTAAGTACACCGCGGATCTTAACGGTATATTAGGTTACGTTGACGTCTACAGCCGCTTTGCCTCGGCCACGGATAACGCCAGTCTCGATGGCGTTTCCTATTTCGCCGACAGCCATATAGCAGGCTATGCCACCTATAACCTAAGCTTTGGCGTGTATCTCTGTGACGATATGCTCAAAATTTACGGCGCCGCCGAGAACTTAAGCGATAAGGACTACCGTACCTCGGACCTTATCAGGGAGCCGGGCCGCTTCTTTAGCCTGGGCTTTGATTTAAGTTATTAGTTCACGAGCCGGTAGACTACGGGTACCTGCAGGGTAAGAGATGAGGACTTATCAAGCATGGTACCCTTGAGGCTTCCGGCGCTGCGTAAGGCGGCACGGTCTAAAAGGGCCGCGCCGCTGCTTTTAGCCACGCGCAGGCTGACGATTTTCCCATCCCTGACTTCAAAGGCGAGCAATACCGTGCCTTCGAGACCGCGGCGGCGCGCCGCCTTCGGATAACGCGTTCTTTCCTGTAAAGTCTTAAGCAGCCGTCCTTCCAGAAGCGTCTGCAGACGTGCCTGTTCCTGCTCCTTAAGGGCCATCTCAGGGGAGGGGAGCTCTGTGCTGGCAGGTGCCCTGACAGTCTTTGCGGTAGCCTTAGTGGCAGCCTTAGCGGTAGCCTCAGGGGCAGATTTCACGTCCTGCGTAGCCGCGGTATGGGGATTTAGATCCCGTTCCCTGCGTGGCGCGGGCGTGACGGAAGGCCTGACAGGCGTTTGAGGCTGTGCCGCGGTCTTGGGAGAGGGCACGGTTTTAGCCTGTCTCTCAGGCTGAGGCTCCTGGCTCTTGGGTACCTGATGGCTCAGCTTAGCCGCTTCGCTTATCTTTTTTACCGGGATCTCAGGAGCTTCCTCAGGTTTAGCTTTCAACGGGGCAGTGTTGGCTGTCTGCTGCGGAGCAGGTTTTAAGTCAGTGACGGCAGGCTGCGCCTTAAGTACCGTCAGGGTCAGCGTGGAAGAGTGACGGGGCAGGTAAGCCTCCACCTGAACCTCAAACAGCCATGGAAGCAGGCTCAGGGCCAGCAGGAGCGCGGCAAAACCTACGCTTCTGGCGATGAGATCGTGTCTCTCAGTTAACGTCATGGCGGTTTAGGGCCGTGACGCTCATGGCCCCCTGCGTATAGAGGCGGGCTAAATCTGCCATGTCAATTAAAGACTGCGCCGGGGCGTTAGCGTCCATGGAGACGGCCAGACTCTTAAAAGTCCCCTCTTCAAGGAGCTCCTTAAGCTCCGCATAGCTCAGGGGCGCGTTTTTATACAGGAGAGTGCCTGCCTTATCGATACTTATCTGTAAGGCAGTGCTTTCCACGCGCTTAAGTTCCGCGCTCTCGGCCTGAGGCAGGGTGATGCTGAGCGAGGGCAGGGTAAAGCTCATGGTCATAATAAAGAAGATGACCAGCATAAAGATAACGTCGATGAGGGGCGTGAGATCGACGTTTAAATCATCATCTAAATCAGACATGCTTTGCACCCGCGAGTAAGACGGCGTTACGCAGCTGCCGTAATTTCACGAGCAGGTAGTAATGCACGATGAGCGCGGGAATGGCGAGCGTCAGACCCATGACGGTGGTGAGCAGGGCCTGCCAGATCCCGCCTGCTAACTGCTGCGGATCGGGAACCGCGGCCTCAGAGAGGGAGGAAAAGACCTCGACCATGCCGAGCACTGTACCTAATAAGCCCAGTAAGGGACCTACCGCGGCGCAGAGCTTTAAATAATAGAGGGCGTTATAAACGCCTTTTAATTCCTGAAAGAGGCAGGAATTGATGAGCGTGAGGCGGTAGCCCTGATCGCTCACCGCGGTTTTAGTCACTAAAGTGGCGATGAAAGGACCGCGGTTTTTAAGGGTCAGGGTCAGGAGCGTCACTCCGCGCACGGCCATGAAGATAGCGAAAAGGGCGAGAATGGCGATGGCGATACCGCTCCATCCTGCCTGTGAAAAAAAGTCACGCATGATAATAGTTTGACGAGGTACTAATTCTTAGGACTCTTATCTTAACAAAAAGCACACTCTTGCGTATGATGAAAAGTGGCGTCCTCGGGACGTCTCTTTCAGTGCGCCTGCGACTGGACAGGAGAGTTACGCATGATTACAGACGCTTTAGTGGCTTTGTCGCGTTGGCAGTTTGCCATCACCTCAATGTACCACTTCATCTTCGTGCCGCTGACTTTAGGTATTTCCTGGATGGTTTTCATCATGGAACTTATCTATGTCAGGACCGGCAAGACCATCTATAAGGACATGACCCGTTTCTGGGGCAAGCTCTTTGGTATTAATTTTGCGATCGGTGTCGCCACCGGTATCACCCTCGAGTTTGAGTTCGGTACTAACTGGTCTCATTACTCGCATTATGTGGGCGATATTTTCGGCGCTCCCCTCGCTCTCGAGGGCCTCATGGCCTTCTTCCTCGAGTCCACCTTTATCGGCCTCTTCTTTACCGGCTGGAACCGTTTCTCGAAGAAGGGGCACTTAGTGGTGACCTTCCTTACCGCCTTAGGTTCTAACCTCTCGGCGATGTGGATCCTCATTGCCAATGGCTGGATGCAGTACCCGACGAGCGCCATTTTCTCCCCCGAGAAGATGCGCATGGAAATGACCGATTTCTGGGGCCTCGTCTTCTCGCCCGTGGCGCAGGTCAAGTTCGCGCATACCGTCTGCGGCGGTTACGTGACCGCGGCCATTTTCGTCATCGGCGTGTCGGCCTATCTCATTTACTCTAAGCGTCACGTGCTGATTGGCAAGCGCTCCATGACGGTGGCGATTGCCTTTGCCCTCTGCGGCATGGCAGGTTCCGGTCTTACCGGTGATCTCTCCGCCCTGCAGGTGACCGAGCATCAGCCCGCCAAGTTAGCGGCCATGGAGGCGGAGTACATCACCGAGGAGCCGCCGGCTCCGTGGAAGGTGATCGCCATGCCCAACGAAGGGGACATGGATACGTACTTCTCCATCAAGATCCCCGCCCTGCTCGGACTTATCGCCACCCATTCCTATGATACGCCGGTGATCGGTCTTCGGGATATCGTGGCGCAGAACGAAGAGCGCGTGAGAAGCGGCGCCGTGGCCTTTAAGGCCTTACAGGAACTGCGCGACGGCACGGGAGATGCGGATACCCGCGCTCTCTTTGACGCGCACGCCAAAGATTTAGGCTATGGCATGCTCCTCGTTGAACACGCGGCCGATCCCTTAAATCCCACCGATTATGAAATCAAGGTTGCGGCCCGTAACAGCGTGCCCTCGGTGTGGATCACCTTCTTCTCCTTCAGGGCCATGCTCGCCATGGTGGGCCTCATGGGTATCGTGGTCTTAGTCGCGGGCTTCTTCCTGTGGTTTAAGAAGGATATTGAGGACCGTCCCCTCATTCTCAAGGGACTCATTCTCTCCATTCCGCTGCCCTTTATCGCCTGTGAGGCGGGCTGGATTTTAGCGGAGGTGGGGCGTCAGCCGTGGGCCATTCAGGACGTGCTGCCGACTTATCTGGCGACTTCCACGTTAAGCGCGTGGGACGTGGGTCTGTCGATCCTCTGCTTCCTCGGTATTTACACCATTTTCCTGCTCATCGAGCTCTACCTCATGGTCAAGGCGATCCGCAAGGGTCCTGCCGTGACCGAGGAAAAGGGAGGTGCCTTAAATGCTGTTTGATTATGACACCCTTCAGTTTATCTGGTGGATCCTCGTAGGCGTCCTCCTCATCGGTTTTGCCCTCACTAACGGCATGGATATGGCGGTATCCACTCTGACCTATCCTCTGTGCGGGCGTAATGTGAAGGAGCGTTCGGCGATCATCTCCACCATCGTGCCGCACTGGGACGGCAATCAGGTGTGGTTAATCACGGCCGGCGGCGCGATTTTCGCGGCGTGGCCGGAGGTGTACGCAGCCTCGTTCTCGGGGCTGTACTGGGCCATGCTCCTCGTGCTCTTTGCCATCTGGTTAAGGCCGCTGGCCTTTGACTACCGCAATCACGGGGACAGCGATAAATGGGTCAATAACTGGGATATCGCCTTAACCGTGGGTTCCTTCGTGCCGATGCTGATTTTCGGCGTGGCCTTTGGCAACCTGCTGCAGGGACTGCCCTTCTGGGCCGACGCCGACGCGCGCTGGCATTACGAGGGCGTGTTCCTCACGGCCTTATTACCGCTGTTAAATCCCTTCGCCATTCTCTGCGGTATCGTTTCGGTGCTGATGCTCCTCACGCAGGGCGCCTTATGGATTCAGTTAAGAACCGTGGCGGAAATCGGCGATCGCACCAGAAAGCTGGTGCTGGCCCTGGCTCTCGCCACCGTGGCGTTCTACCTTATTGGCGGCGTGTGGTCCTTTCAGTTCCCGGGCTGGAACCTGGTGGCCGAGGCCCCCGCTGATTCCTATCATCAGATCACGGGCAAGAGCGTCGAGGTGATTGAGCACGGTCTTTTTGATAACTATGCAGAAGTGCCGGTACTGGTCATCGTGCCGCTTTTAGCCGGTGCGTGCATGTTAGGCGCGGGCGTCTTAGGCTTCTTAGGCAGGCCGGAGAAGGGCATCATCCTCTCGTCGTTAGGTATCGCCTTTACCATCATGACGGCGGCGGTGTCGCTCTTCCCCTTCCTCATGCCCTCGTCGGTCGATCCCAATTCCTCGCTGACGGTCTGGGACGCGACCTCCTCACCCTTCACCTTACAGTGCATGCTGTTTGCCGTGGTGATCTTCGTGCCTATCGTCCTCATTTATACCTTCTTCGTGTATAAGAGAATGTGGGGCCGCGCCTCGGCTGCGGATGTGATGGAACATTAGGAGGCAGCATGATTTACTTAGGCTGGATTGTCGGTATGGCCTTAGCCATCGGCTTCTGCGTCTTCGTGGCTTACCTCATTGAAGAGTGGGAAGTCTATTAAACAAGGAGGGAGCGGCGCTTTTAAAGGCGCAGGGTGCTCCCTTTAAGAACCTGATGCGTCTGCAGGGGCTGCTGTCCACTGCAGACGCTTTCCTTTTAGTCGCCTTTTACGCTCTGATCGCTAGCGCCGTCTCTCCCGTGGTCATTCAGGGTGAGCCCTTAAAACCCGCGTTACTGTATCTGGCCCTGGGCTTAGGTCTTAGCCGTCTCGTGCTTTTTTACGTGAGCGCGTCCCTCAACGCAGCTCTTTCCTCACGCCTTGAGCACAGCTTACGCACTACCCTCTTAAAGAGCGTCGTAAGGCGCGGCGTGTTAAGCCCCACCTACAGCAGCGCTCTCTCCTGCCTTATCGTGGATGCCGTCGAGAACATCGTCCCATATTTTACGGCTTATCTGAAAGGCCGCCGTCACGCCATCGCCCTGCCTTTAGTGATGCTTTGTGCCGTGGGCTGGGTATCCCCGTTAAGCGCCCTGATCATGCTTGCCATCGCCCCTTTAATTCCGCTCTTCATGATCTTCCTGGGCAAGCTTACCCATAAGGTGAGCGTGAGACAGTTAGAGACCTTAACCCGTCTTTCGGAGCGCTTTTACGCCTCCTTCCTCAATCTCACCTTAATCCGTCTCTACTCCATGGAGAAAGCAGAAGCGCAGCGTATCCTACGCTCTGGCAGGCGCTGGCGCGTGCAGACGCTGCAGATCCTCTACGTGGCCTTTCTCTCGGCCGCGGCCCTTGAGTTCTTTTCAACGGTGGGGGTGGCCCTCACCGCCATCATCCTCGGTTTTGCCATCTATGAGGAGGGCTTTTCCTATACCATCGCCCTTTACGTGCTCTTCTGCGTGCCCGAGTTCTTCGCTCCGCTGCGCAGCCTGGGCGCCTATTACCATCAGAAACAGCGTGCCCTCGCGTCCGTGGACAAGGTGGCAGGTCTTTTAAAAACGGCCCGTGAAGCGGGGGAAAATGAGCCCGGTGACGTGGAAAAGAGTCTCTCTGCAGTGGATAAAGATTCTCAAAATGTGGGAAAAACTGTGAATTGTTCCCAAAGCTGTGGGAAAGATCCCACCGTTTTACCCCCAACTCACGGCTTTTCCACCAGAGAGCTACTTTTTTCACAACAGTTTCCCACCGATCTAACCTCAACCCACCATTTTTCCCACAGACAGGGGTTAAAAATGCCCCTGCAAGTGGAGGGGATCACGGTGCATTACCCTGATGGACGTGTGGGATTGCGCTCTTTCAGTGCGGTTTTTGAGCCAGGCAAAATCACGGCTCTCGTGGGGCCGTCGGGAGCCGGCAAAAGCACGCTGCTCTTTGCGCTCTTTAAGGAACTGCCCTTAAGCGCAGGCGAGATCTATTTAGGGGATCGTCCCTATAGCGCGCTGTCCGTGGAGGAACTCAGAAACCTTGCCGTCTTCGTGCCTCAGGCACCACATCTTTTTTATGGCACGCTGCGCGAGAACCTGACCCTCGGGCGTCCTGATTTAAGCGCCGCGGAATTAGAGTCAGCTTTAAAGGCTTTAGGCGCGGACTTTCTTATCCGTCTCTTCCCCGATGGTCTTGAGACGCGCGTGGGCGAGGAACAGCGGCTCGTGTCGGGAGGACAGCTCCGTCTTATCGCCTTAGTGCGGGCCCTGCTTACGGATAAGCCCTTAATTCTTTTAGATGAGCCCAGTGCCTCCTTAGATGAGGAGAGTGAGCGCCTCTTTCTGACAAGACTCAGGGCGCGCGCGGCAGGTAAGACCGTCATTCTCGCCACGCATCGCAGGTTAAGCCGCTCCTTATGTGACAGGGAGGTGCACTGTGCTTAAACGGGGCTCCTTTCTGAGCACGCTCTATACGAGTCTGCCTTCTCTCGCTTTAGGCATGCTCCTTGCCGTGACCTCCTCGCTCTCCTCGATTACCCTCATGGGAGCGGCGGCCTATTTCCTGACCATGATGGGGATCGCCGGATATACGGGCGGGATCTGTAATATCTTTATTCTCTCGGCCTTAATCCGCCTCTGTGCCCTGCTGCGTACCCTGCTGCGCTACGCCGAGCGCGTTCTCAATCATAAGCTCACCTTTGAGTTTATCGAAAAGTGGCGTTTAGCGTTGTTCAGGCGCGTCCTGAAGCTGCCTCTTGAGGAAGCCTTACGCCTTAAAAGCGCCGACGTGGAGCGTACTTTGCGCTTTGATCTCGGGGTTTTGGAACAGCTCTATATCCGCGACGTGCTGCCCTGCGCCACTGCCTTCGTGACGGGTCTGATGCTGACGGCCTTTATGCTGTCAGTCTCCTTTAAGGTAGCTTTTCTCTATATGCTGCTTCCCTGCGCGGCGCTGCTCATCCCCCTTCTCATCGTTCACCTGCGCGGCAGGGTGTGGTTAGAGCATGCCTTAAGCGGGGAGCGTCTGCAGGAGAGCGTGAGCAATCTGATAGGCGGTCTGCTTGATCTCACCGCCCTAAACGCCGTAGCGCGCAGTGAGCAGCAGGTTTTTGAGGTGTCAGAGAAGCGCAGTGCCCTGACCGCTACCCTGACCTTTTATGGCGACTTTTTAAGCGCTGCGGTGACGGTGGTAGCCTCCCTGCTGCTGCCTCTTAGCTTACTTATCCTGCTGCCTTACACCGGAAAGATCCTCTCGGGGGAAATGGCAGTCGCGGTTGCCGTAGTGGCGATGGCCTCGGGAGAGCTTTTTGTGGCGTTACCCCATGCGCTGCTCTCTTTAAAGGGCGATCGTCACAGCCTTAAGCGTATCCTTACCTTAGAGAGTAAGGCTACGGAAGAGGCATATTCTCTCAAAGAGCATCCCCTGGCGTCTCTTAGTACTGTCAGTCTTGAGAAGGTGAGTTATTTCAGGCAGGGAAGAGCGGTGCTAAAAGATCTTTCCCATACCTTTGTAAGCTCGCGCAATTATCTGATTGAAGGTCCCGTGGGCGCGGGCAAGAGCACCCTTATCTATCTTCTCTCAGGTTTGTTAGCGCCCCATGAGGGGCGCCTGCTTCTCAACGGTGAGGACAGGGGCAGACAGACCCTGTCTTTGCTGCGCTCGCACTGCGCTTTAAGTCTGCAGGAACTGTCCTTTCTGCCAGGCTCGGTGCGCGAGATGTTTTTAAGCGTTCAGCCGGCCCTTTCCGAGGAGGAAATGTGGGAGGCTCTGGAGGTAGCCTGCTTAAGCCCGGTGATCCGCGCCCTGCCGCAGGGACTGGATACCTATCTCGGACCGGGCGGCAGTGGTCTTTCCGGCGGGGAGCTGCGCCGCCTGTCCCTGGCACGCGCTTACTGCGTGAAAAGGGAATTTCTGCTTCTTGACGAACCTTTTGAGGGGCTTGATGAGGATTTAAGTACGCAAATCGTGGAGCGTGTCACAAAAAACCGCGGCGGTGTTATCATAATCACGCATCAGAGTTTTCCCGCTCTGCAAAACGCATCCTTTGACAGGCTAGAAGTGGAGCGCCGTCCTTTTTCATGAAATCCTCAGCTACAGCTACCCGTTCTCAGAAGTCTTCTTCAAAGCAGGTGATCGATGTCCTGCCCCGCGAAGAGGAAGGGGAGTCCGTAACTGACTTAGACGGGCTTAACGAGGATACGCTTACCGCGGCAGACGCGGATCTCACGGGCCTAAGTCCTGCCGAGCCCCTGGAGTATGAAAGTGAGCTTGAGCCGCGCCAGGAAAGCTCTGCCACCACTTTACCGGCCGCGGTCGGCAATTTAGACAGCTATATCCGCGAAATCAACCGCGTGCCCATGCTTGAGGCCGAGGATGAGCGCACCTTAGCCCGCCGTCTGCGCGATTACGGCGATCTGGACGCGGCCCGTAAGCTCGTGATGTCCCATCTGCGCCTTGTGGTCAGTATCGCCCGTAATTATTTAGGATACGGACTGCCGCTTTCCGATCTCATTCAGGAAGGCAATATCGGCCTGATGAAGGCGGTGCGCCACTTTGACCCCGAGGTGGGCGGACGTCTGGCGGCCTTTGCCGTGCACTGGATTAAGGCCGAGATCCACGAATACGTCATCCGCAACTGGCGCGTGGTCAAGGTCGCCACCACCAAGGCGCAGCGCAAACTCTTCTTTAACTTGCGTCACAGCAAGAAACGCCTCGGCTGGTTCACCGAAAAGGAAAAGAGCGAGGTGGCTCAGGATTTAGGCGTGAACGTAAGTGACGTTTCCGAGATGGAATCGCGCCTGTCAGGTCAGGACATCGGTTTTGATCTTGAGGCAGACGATTCCCAGACTTCCGCCGCGCAGCCCATGGCTCCGGCCGCCTACCTTGAGGACGAGAACTCGGACGTGGCCGCCAATTTAGAGCGCAGCGATTACCGCTCGTATGAACTAAAGCAGCTGCATGAGGCTCTGGGAGCTCTTGATGAGCGCAGCCGTCACGTGGTGCGTCGCCGCTGGTTGGACGAGGACAAGGCTACCTTGCAGGAGCTGGCCACCGAGCTTAAGGTTTCGGTTGAGCGCGTGCGCCAGATTGAAAACACCGCCTTAAAAAAGATTAAGCAGCTTTTAGTCAGCGAGGACAAAAGCGGCCTCTTTGCCCTTGAGTACCACGTCGATCCGCAAAGCGAGGAGAAGGCCAAACCTAAACGCTCCCGCAAAAAGACGGCCTCCGCGAAAACGGGCGCAGCGGATCAGAGTGCCGCTCCGGATCCATCCGCAGCTGCAGGTAGCGTACAGGCTTAAGAACTTTAATTTAGTTTGCATAAGGAGCAACCATGCGCAGTCAGCAGATCTTAAACGGTCCCGAGTGGGCCAATGTCAGAGCCCTCTATAAGGCGGCCGGTTTTACGGAAGGCGAGCTTAAAAAACCGCTTATCGGTATCGTCAACGCCTTCAACGAGATCTGCCCCGGCCACAGTCACCTCAGAGCCCTTACCGAGCGTGTCAAGGAAGGCGTCTTCGCCGCGGGAGGCACACCGCTTGAGTTTGGCACCATCGGTGCCTGTGACGGGATCGCCATGGCCCATGAAGGGATGCAGTACATCCTGCCAGGCCGCGAGAGCGTCGCTGCCGATATCGAGGTCATGTGTCAGGCGCACCGCCTCGACGGCCTGGTACTCACCGGTGCCTGTGACAAGATTGTCCCCGGCATGCTCCTTGGCGCCTTACGCGTCAATGTCCCCTCCCTCTTTATTGCCGGAGGTCCCGCTCTTCCTTACCGGATGCGCAAGGGTAATCCCTATGGCGGGGAGTGGATCGATCACTCCATCATTCAGCAGGCCGAAGGTTCTTTAAAGGCAGGCAGGATCACCGCGGAAGAATTTCAGTGGTTTGAAGATCACGCCGTGCCCACGGTGGGTTCCTGCGCCATGTTAGGTACCGCCAACACGATGTGTGCCCTTACCGAGGCCTTAGGTCTGTCTTTGCCCGGCAGCGCTTCCATTCCCGCGGTTTACTCCGAGCGTCTGCGCTCCGCCTTCGCCACGGGGCAGGCCATCCTGCATCTGGTGCGTAAGGACTTACGTCCCCGCGCTTTCATCACCCGTGAGAGCCTGGAGAACGCCGTCATGGTCAATTCTGCCCTCGGCGGTTCCACCAATGCCGTTCTGCATCTCCTGGCCCTTGCCTATGAGGCAGAGGTGCCCTTTACCCTTGAGGATTTCGGTACCGTATCCGCCCGTGTCCCTCACTTAGTGGCGATGATCCCCGCAGGTAGCTATACCCTCCTTGATTTCTATGAGGCAGGCGGGGTGAGCGCGGTATTAAGAGAATTAAGTTCCGTTTTGCACACGGATACGCTTACCGCCACCGGTCAGACGCTCTCTGAGCTTTTACCCTCCTTTGTCAATGCCGCACCCGAGGTCATCCATCCTTTATCAAAGCCAGTGCATGAGGTACCGGGTATTGCCATTTTAAAGGGCAATCTCGCTCCAGCCGGGGCCGTGACCAAGCCTTCGGCCATTCCAGAAAAGGCACGTTATTTTAAGGGTAAGGCGGTGATCTTTGAGAGCGAAGAGGCGGCCTTGGAGGGGATCCGTGCCCTTAAGGTGAAGGAGGGGGACGTTATCGTGATCCGCAACGCAGGCCCTCAGGGAGGTCCCGGCATGCCCGAGCAGTACAAGGCGATGAAGCTTCTCGTGGGCATGCAGTTAGGCGATAAGGTCTGCGTTATTACCGACGGCAGATTTTCAGGCTCCAATAACGGCTGTTTCGTGGGTCATATCTGCCCTGAGGCCTACGCTGACGGTCCCATCCGCTACTTACGTGACGGCGACGTGATTGAGGTGGACGTCCTTAAGGGAACCCTCCATGCCGAGGTGGACTTTGAGGCGCGCCGCAGGGAAAGCGGCTCCTATACGCCCCGTCCCGCCCGCGGCCTGCTCTACCATTACCGGCACAGTGTCGCCCCGGCCTCACTTGGTGCGTATATTAAAACCCGCGACTAAATGTTCTTTCTTTCCAGGGCGCGGTGGCGGATTTTGGCCTGAAAGCCGCGCTGACGGAAAGCCTCAAAGAGCGACTGCGCGATATACACCGAGCGGTGACAGCCTCCCGTGCACCCCACGGCCACGGTTAAATAGCTGCGGTTGCTCTTTTCTATGCTCTCAATCCACGTCATGAGCAGATCGTCTAACTGCCGCACGTAATGATCGACCTCGGGATAGCGCTTGAAGAAGCCGATAACCTCGGCATCCAGACCCGTAAGGGAGCGCAGTTCCTTTTCCCAGAACGGGTTGGGCAGAAAGCGGGCATCAAAGACGAAGTCGGCGTCCTTGGCGATCCCGTTTTTAAAGCCAAAGGACTCAAAGACCATCACGAGCTCTTTTTGTGGTTTGCCTAAAATGAGCGTGGTCACCTGGGATGCCAGATCGTGAATGGAGAGACTGGAGGTGTCAATGCGCAGATCGGCTAAGGCCGCGATATCCGATAACAGCCTGGTTTCAAGGATAATCGCCTCGTCTAAAGATAGCTGCTGCCTTGAAAGGGGATGCAGGCGGCGCGTTTCAAGGTAGCGCTTGATTAGCACCTGATCTTCCGCGTCAATATAGATGATGACTGAGTCGAGGCGGGAATTGTCCTGGATTTTGCGGTAGATGTCCTGTAAATCGGCGCTGTCAGCGGGGCGGTTGCGGATATCAATGGATACGGCGAGCTTCGGGAAGCGCTCCGGGGCCATGCTGATGAGTTCGGGAAGAAACATCACCGGCAGATTGTCGATGCAGTAATAGCCCAGATCCTCAAGAACGTGTAAAGCCACGCTCTTGCCTGAACCGGAGCGGCCGGAGATGATAACTAGCTGTGAGGTGGCATCCGGATGCGGGTGCTGACGTTCTCTAAGACAGGGCTTACAATCGTTCATTAATTCACGGCAGGGTGCCTCCGGCTTATTTAAGCGGGGGAGGATATGCCGTCCTCCTGGTTTATTTTGCGGTTAAAAAGAGGTTTACCTCATGGCCTTGAGAGCTAAATCCTCGTCTGTCAGGGACTCGCCCTTCCTGGCCTTCTCAAGCAGCGCGTCGGAAAGTCCCGTGCTCTCCTTGATTTGCGCCATGGTTAAGCCGAGCTTAAACATGTTTTTAGCAGTGTTAAATATGCCACGGGTCTCGCCGCGGGCTTCACCACGGGCCTCGCCTATCGCTATGCCGCTTTCCTTTTCCTTTCTGAGAGCCTCATTCATGAGCAGCTCGTCTACCCGGGCCTGCTCCTCGCTGTCAAAATAGCGCTTCAAATTGTCATAATCAGCAACAAAGTCCATTTCCATTCGCTCCAGGTCGGCAAAAATCTGATCAGCTTCGGTGTATTGAAGAGCTCCGGGGCCAGGCACATTGCGGTTTTTAAAGTACTGCAGCCAGCGCAGAATCCTTCGCTGAGTGAAGACTTCCGGACATTTGGGTACTTCTATGAAGTACAGATACAGTTTGTCACTGCAAAGTACTTCAGGATGGTTCCGGTGCAGAAGTGCGAAGGGATGCACGAACTCTTCCGGAAGCTCCCTGAACAGTTCCTGACTTAACAGGGTGATGATGATAACCGGCTTTAACCGTTCCTCTGAGGAAAATGTATCCGTGTCAGGTACGTTCTTCGCATTACGTTCCGTTTGCACGGAGGAGAACTCCCTGCCTTGCTTTGAAGAGGAGGTAAAGAGTCTTGCAAAGTTAAACAGGCTCTTGTCCTTAATGCCGGGCCTGAGGTACTGGTAAACCTCGATATTGATGAGCTGTCCCTGCGAGGTCTCAACGAGGATGTCGAGCACGGCACCGCGCTCGTTAAGATGTTCCCTGACCTGCTCGCGGTCAAGGAAGCGGATCGCGGTGACTTTTTCCTCTTTCTCCATGCAGGGGGGCATTTCTTCTTCAAAGATGGCATTCAGCAGGTCGATAAGATAACGCTGATGCTCAGGTGAGGCCAGAACAAACTTAATCCACACGTCGCTTAAGCGTGAGAACTCCTTAAGTGACTTTCCTTTGTAGACGGGTACGGTGTAGTTTATCTTCTCTGTCATCAGCGTTCCTCCCGGAACCTTTCATAAGCATTATAGCCTAAACGTCCGTTACGTATTCTGCCTGCTCTGAGAGCCGGGTCCGTCAGTGATTGGCCTTTACAGGAGCCATCAGGGTAAAGCGCAGCGTATATTACGGGAGTCAGACGAAACTTATTCGGCAGTACCACCGCACCATAGGCGGGCGTGGACATGGCGGCACGCGTTTTTCAGACGCGTAACGCCGGCTATGACTGAAGAGAACTCACCCACCTTCCTGTTCCACGGGGCAGGTTACGAAGCATCTTCCTTCATTAGCGCAGCAAGGCGCTGATCGGTTTTGTTCAGGATCGCGGCTATTTTACCGACATCGTGGTGCGAAAGTCTTAGGGAGTTGACAAGTTCCGGCTCCGCGAGCAGCTCGCTTAAGTGACTCAACATGGCTTCGTCTTTTTCTGACTTGCGCGAGCGGCTGAAATAAAAGGAAAAGGCGATATCCACCTCTTCGGGATCGCTGTCGATGCTGTTGAAGGTCACGCTCTGATTTAACAGGGCCAGCACCGCGCAGGAGCGGCTGCTTTTAACCAGGGCGTGGGGAATGGCCACCCCCTTACCGATACAGGTTGATCCGGCACTTTCGCGCAGATTGAGCGCGTCGATAACCTGCTGGGTACTTACCTCCAGGATGGAGGAGGCGCATTCGGCAAGTTCCTCAAAGAGACGCTTTTTACTAAAACAGATGAGAGGAGCGAGGATGAGAGTAGGGGGCAGAACGGTAAAGGCGGTTTCCATACAATGAAAAGCCCTGCTTTAGCAGGGCCCCTCGACTAAGCGCAGTTTATTCCTGCTTGAGTTTTTCCTTATATTTGACGATCTGACGATCCACTTTGTCAATCAGAGCGTCAATGGCCGTGTACATGCTTTCTGCGCTGGCCTCGGCGTGCAGATTGCCGCCGGTGACAGCGATATCCGCCTTGGCGATTTGCTCTAATTTCTCCACAGTGAGCGTCACGGAGATGGAGTTGATGAGGTCTGCCTTGCGGTCCAGTTTCTTGAATTTGTCACGGACGAAGGTGTCCAGTGCTTCAGTGATCTTGATGCCTGCGCCTTGAATTGATATCTGCATATTCTCATCCTTAATCCAAACGACGTTGGATAGTCCTAAAGCGTTATAGCCACAAGTCCATATTAAAGCTTTTGTAAGGAAAATGAAGTGTTTAAGTCACAGAATGATGGCAATAAGTGTGAAGATTGAGAGCTGTCGCAAAATTGGAAAATAATTTATTGACGCGGGCGTCAAAATTGGGCACGATCAAAAATTAAGGCCCACCAAAAGTGCGTTGCGTGAGAGCGCTTCCGCCCGTCTTTTTCCTTTTTTCGTTTCCTGATCCTGATAGCCCTGTTCTTTGTAGGGTTGAGGGCGCTGTTTTTTTCCTGTCGGTAGAGCGCTTATTTGCATGGAAACGGGGCTGCCACAGCCTTTGACCGTTCGTTTTGTATTCCGTTGGAATACGGAAACTGCCATTAGATGAGGCGCTTTCTCTGATTGGAGGTGGCGATCCCTAAGGCCTCGCGGTATTTAGCTACGGTGCGGCGTGCGACCATGAAGCCCTGATCATTGAGCAGCTCGGCAATGGCATTATCCGAAAGCGGCTTGCGCGGGTTCTCCGCGGCAATGAGTTCCTTGATGCGGGCGCGGATGGAGGTCGCCGAAGCGGTACCGCCATCGTCGGTGGAGACGTGGCTCGAGAAGAAATAGCGCAGTTCGTAAGTTCCCCGCGGGGTGTGCAGGTATTTTTCGGTGGTGACGCGCGAGACCGTGGATTCGTGTAAATCCACCTCACGGGCCACGTCCGCGAGGATGAGCGGGTGCATCCCCGTTTCACCTTTGTCAAGGAAGTCTTTCTGATGGGTGACGATGCACTGTGCCACGCGCAGCAGAGTGTCATTGCGTTTGCCAAGGCTCATTAAGAACCAGTTGGCTTCCTGGAGATGGGTTTTGAAGAAATTGCGATCCCGCTCGTTCTGGGCACGGCTGGCGAGTCTGCGGTACTCATCGTTTAGGCGGATCGAGGGGATGGCGTGCGGATTGAGCTCCACTACCCACTCCCCGTCCTTATTACGCGAGGCCACAACATCGGGGATGATGAAATCGGCCTTTTCGCGGATAACTCCCTGTCCGGGACGCGGGTTTAGCGAGGTAATGAGGGTCATGACCTGCTGCAGCACCGTCTCCTTAATGGAGAGTTTCTGGCAGAGCCTGCGGTAGTCGCGGTTGGAGAGCAGATCGATGTAATCCTTAAGGACGGTTTTGGCCAGGGCGAGAATTTCGGGATCGGTCTTGCGCTTAAGTTCGGGCGTCAGCGCATTTAACTGCGTTAACAGACATTCCTGTACATTGCGGGAGGCAACGCCTAAGGGATCGTAATGCTGTACGACCTTTAAGACCGCGAGCACGTCCTCTAAGGAAACCTCGCTGCCCACGGCGCTTTCCACAGTAGTGCGGATATCCTCGATCTCCTCCGTGAGATAGCCGGAGTCATCAATACCGTCGATTATGGCCTCGGCGATGTGCCGGTCAGTACCGCTTAAGGGGGAGAGATTAAGCTGCCACGTCAGATGATCGCGCAGCGTTTCCGAGGTTTCGCCCTCGTAGGGCATGTCATCGCCGGTGCTGACGGGGCGCACGGCGCTGCGCACCCCCGCGCTCTCGTGGCTGTCACGGACGTGATCGAGACTGTTTAAGCGTCCGTTAGCGTCGAGACTGGAGAGATTGTCATGGGCGGCCGTGCCGTCCTCGTTGACCTTAACGTCATTGTAAAGAGAGATATCGGCGGTATTGTCGCCGCAGTTATCGTTATCGAAGGGATCGAAGACCTCGCTCTGCTGCCTTTCCGCGTCGATAATCTCATCCAGTGACTCGATATTGGGATTGACGATATTCTCGTTAATCTCCAAAAGCGGATTCTGCTCTAAAGTCTGCGCGATTTCCTGACGCAGCTCCAGCGTGCTTAACTGTAACAGGCGAATGGCCTGCTGCAGCTGAGGGGTCATGGTCAGAGTCTGTGACTGTGTCTGCCTCAGTACTAAGGCACTTTTCAATCCTGCCATGTTGATTACCTTTGTTCCCTGTCCTTACGTCCGTTAATTTAGAGGGTGAAACTTTCTCCCAGATAGACGTTTTTAACCTTTTCGTTAGTGAGCACTTCCTGTGCGGTACCCTCGGCGATGATTTCGCCGGCATTGACGATGTAGGCTCTTTCGCAGACATCAAGGGTCTCACGCACGTTATGATCGGTGATGAGCACGCCGATCCCGCGCTCCTTTAAATGGGTGATGATGGATTTAATCTCGGCCACGGAGATGGGATCCACGCCGGCAAAGGGTTCGTCAAGCAGGATGAACTTAGGATCAGCGGCGAGGGCGCGGGCAATTTCCACGCGCCGTCTCTCACCACCTGAGAGACTCATGCCCACGCTTTTGCGCAGTCTCGTTATGGAGAACTCCTCAAGTAGCTCGTCCACGCGCTGCGCGGCCTCGCCCTTGGAGATATCCGGAATGAGTTCCACCACGCCTTTTAAGTTCTCTTCCACGGTGAGCTTTCTGAAAATGGAGTTTTCCTGGGGAAGGTAGCCAAGACCTGCCCGCGCTCTTAAATGCATGGGCAGACGCGTGATGTCCTGATCGTTTAAAAAGACCTTGCCGCCTTCGGTACTGATAATGCCCACGATCATATAGAAAGAGGTGGTCTTACCGGCGCCGTTAGGACCCAGAAGCCCCACTACGCTGCCGCTTTGCACCGTGAGGCTAACGTCGTGCACGACGACGCGCTTTTTATAGGTTTTCTTTAAATGTTCAGCCTTCAGGACGTTCATGGCTTACTCCTGAGTGAGCTCGGCAGGCACGAAAGTACTCGAGACCCGTCCGCCCTGCGTGCGCTGATTCTCAGCGCGCATGCGCTGCGTCTGAATGTTGTACTCAATGCGCTCGCCGGTCATGCGCGACTCACCCTGCCAGATGGTGGCCCTGCCGGACAGCACCACCAGGTTCTGCTGCGGCAGATAGCTCAGGGTACGCGAATTGGTGTGAATGGGCTTGCCGTTATCGAGCGTCTGCTCAAAGGTCACGGGATTGCCGTAGGCGACGATGGATTTGAGTTTGCCGTCGGAGGCTCTTTCCACCTCGACCTTATCGGCCTTAATCTTCATGGTGCCCTGAGTGGCCTCGACATTACCCTCGAAGACAATGCGGTTGGCTTTGAGATCGGCCATCTGCTGCTCGGACACCACGTCAATGGGCTTGGAGTAATCGCTTTGCAGGGCCTGAGCGCTTAAGGCGCAGCCTGCGAGAATGAGGGCGAGACTAATGCGTGTCAGGTAAGTAGCGGGCATGAGGCTCTCCTTTCAGGGTCACGACGCCGGTCTTGAGATTGGCGTTAAAACCGGTTCCCTGATTGATGAAATTATTACCTTCGATAGTGACGGGGCTTTCCGAGAAAATCTCCCCGGCGAGTAAATCGTATTCTAAATGCGTGGTAGTGACGCGGCTGACGAAGGGATCTTCAAATAAGGGGGTAAGCACGATATTGCCATCAAGGGTGGCGTAGCGGTCAATGACGTAGGTGCCGCGGCGGGCGTTTAACTGCCAGCTTTGCGGCGTGCTGTCATCTGAGTCACTGTAAT
Source organism: Candidatus Avisuccinivibrio pullicola (assembly GCA_018713485.1). Classification (GTDB taxonomy): domain Bacteria; phylum Pseudomonadota; class Gammaproteobacteria; order Enterobacterales; family Succinivibrionaceae; genus Avisuccinivibrio_A; species Avisuccinivibrio_A pullicola. The sequence goes on along the minus strand of DVOQ01000042.1, from coordinate 24,825 downwards.
CGTGCCAGATCCCCTGAGGATCGACCATGGTTATAAGGCCTGTTTTCTCGAAAAACTCGACGTGTGAGGCGTTGAGGACCGCGGTAAGTCTCCCGTCCTCGGTATAGTTTTCGCCGTAAAAGCCGTCCGACACAAAGGTCGGATAGCGATCGAGCGTGTCATCAGCCACTGGCGGGGTGAGGATCACCGAGATGCGGTAAACGCATAAGGCTACCACGGTTAAAAGCGCCGCGAGGATAAAGGAGCGTATTGTGACGCCCATTTAGAACGGGCCTCCGCATAAGGGCAGACGCTTCTGACTCATTAAGATAAGATCGATTAGCTCCCGCGCCGCGCCGCGTCCGCCATCACGGCTTAACACCATATCGGCAATCTGACGCATGTAGGGATGGGCATCATGTGGGCAGACCTTAAAGCCCGCGGCCTTAAACAAGGGCACGTCATTGAGATCGTCACCTAAGACGGCCGCTTCCTCACGGCTGACGCCTTCCTGGGTGAGCAGGGAGTTTAAAGCCTGTTCCTTATCGCTCTGTCCCTGCAGGATAAGGTTAATGCCTAACTCTCCCATGCGTCTTACGGTTAAGGGGGAATTGCGTCCCGTGATAATGGCCAGCTTCAGGCCTACCTTGACGGCATGGGCCATACCGAGGCCATCTTTGGGATTGAACTTCTTGTATTCGCCTACCGTGGGATCAAGATAGATACCGCCGTCCGTCAGGGTACCGTCCACGTCAAAGGCGATGAGTCGGATTTTAGAGAGGCGTTCAAATATCACCTCGGGCACGGGACCGTAGCAGGTATGAAACAGCGTCTCACGCTCCGGCACCGGGGTGGACGTGTCTCCCATGATGAACGGGGCATTTAAGGGAAAACGGACTGGTTTAAGCATGGCTACCTCTTATATAAATCCGGCCTGAATGAGATCGTGCATGTTAAAAGCCCCGATGGGATGACGGTTTTCGTCAACCACGACCATGGCGTGAATGCGTTTTTCCTGCATTAAGGCCATGGCGTCGGCCGCGAGGGTCATCGGAGTGAGGGAGGTGCAGTGCGCGGTCATCACGCTCTTTACGGGAGCGTTAAGGGATACTTCCTTTTCAAGGGAGCGGCGCACGTCACCGTCGGTGAAGACGCCGGCGAGAGTGCCGTCATCATGAATCACCGCCACCATGCCAAGGCTCTTCTGCGTCATCTCAATTAAGGTTTCCTTAATGGACGCGTTTTCCGGAACCACGGGCAGGGACTTGCCATCATGCATTAAATCTTTGCAGCGCACTAAAAGTCTGCGCCCGAGCGCACCGCCAGGGTGATAGACGGCAAAATCGCTTTCGGTAAAGCCGCGGGCCCCGATTAAGGCCACGGTGAGGGCGTCGCCGATGGCCAGTTCAGCCGTCGAGGAGGTGGTGGGAGCCAGATTTAAAGGGCAGGCTTCCTTTTCCACGTGCGCATTAAGAAAGATATCCGCTGCCTCACCTAAGGAGGAATGCGGATTGCCGCAGATGGCGATAAGCGGAATGCGTCTTAAGCGCAGACTGGCGATCATGGTCCTGAGCTCGGAGCTCTCGCCTGAATTGGAGACCGCGATGACGACATCCCCGTGTCCTATCATACCCAGATCGCCGTGGGCAGCCTCGGCTGACTCCACGAAGAAGGACTGCGTGCCGGTGGAGGCTAAGGAGGAGGCAATCTTGGTGGCGATATGTCCCGATTTGCCCACGCCGGTCAGGATGACCTTGCCCCTGCACCCTAAAATGAGACGGCAGGCTCTGGCAAATTCCTCTCCCACGTGGGGAACAAGGTCAAGAATCCCCTGTGCTTCTTCTTTAAGCACCCGTATTGCCGCATTGATGCAATCCTGATCCTGCATGACTGAACGCTTCCGCCGCTGAGTAAAAAATCGTAAGACCGATTATAGCAAGAATTGGGCCAGGCCACGGCAGAGCCTGCCAAAAACGCCCCTCAGAGCCGGTGTTTACCGGCGTTTTGCCGGGGACTGTCGGTAAGTCTCCCCTGCGTGGAGCAAGGACGGTGGATGTACCCGTCAAAGGGAGGTGCCATAGCACTGCTAACTGTCGCCTGTAGCCTGTAGCCTGCGTGTCTTTATAGGGGGAACCTTAGAGGCTAGAATAGGTCTTAATGTCATTCAGGCCCCTGGCGGGGCGCAGCGCAGAGTTAAAAGTGACTAACGAGAATCTCATAACCATAAAGGATCTGCATTTTAGCTACTTAAATCACAAGATTTATGATGGCATCGACATGGAGATCCCCAGAGGCAAAATCACTGCCATCCTCGGGCCTTCGGGTACGGGTAAGACGACGCTTTTGCGCCTTATCGGCGCGCAGTTACGACCGGAAAAGGGAGAAGTGCTCTTTGACGGTATCAACGTTCACGCCTTAAAGCGCAGCGCATTGTATGAGTTAAGAAAGCGCATGAGCATGCTCTTTCAGAGCGGGGCACTGTTTACGGACATGGACGTGTTTGAAAACGTGGCTTTTCCCATCCGCGAGCACACGCGGCTGCCTGAGGAAATCATCCGCGACATGGTCATCATGAAGCTTGAGGCCGTAGGTTTGCGCGGTGCGGCACATTACGCACCTTCGGAACTTTCCGGAGGCATGGCAAGGCGTGCGGCCCTGGCCCGCTCAATTGCCCTCGATCCCGATCTCATCATGTACGATGAGCCTTTCGTAGGTCAGGATCCCATTACCATGGGCGTTCTGGTGAAGCTCATTGCGGATTTAAATGCCTCCCTGGGGATCACCTCGCTTATCGTGACCCACGACGTGGCGGAGGTGTTAAGCATTGCCCATTACGTCTATATCCTCGCGGGAGGCAAGGTCATTGGCCGCGGTACTCCCGATGAGGTACGTCATAGCGATGATCCGCGCGTGAGACAGTTTATTCACGGGGATTATGACGGTCCCTATGCCTTTAATCTGCGCACGGAGCGCTCCTACCTGGAGGAACTGTGATTTTCGTGAATATGTGCGGCCTTTTAGGCCGCTGGGGGCTGCAGAAGATCGTCTCCCTGGGGCGCTCTACCATCATGCTCTGTCATGCCCTGATAGGTAAGCCCAATTTCCGTAAGCATTTTCCTCTGCTTATCACCGAGATCCATTTCGTGGGCGTGCAGTCACTCATCATTATCGTGGTCTCGGGCCTGTTTATCGGCATGGTATTAGGTCTGCAGGGTTTTAACATCCTGAAGGATTTCATGGCCACGGGATCTTTGTGTACCCTCGTGGCCCTCGCGATTATCCGTGAGCTAGGTCCCGTGGTGACGGCGCTTTTATACGCAGGCCGCGCAGGATCGGCGCTGACGGCTGAGATAGGGCAGCTCAAAGCCTCCGAACAGCTGTCCTCCCTTGAGATGATGGCGGTTGATCCCTTACGGCGCATTATTTCCCCCAGGTTCTGGGCGGGTGTCATTTCCATGCCCATTCTGTCCATGATCTTCTGCCTTGTGGGTATTTACGGCGGCAAGCTCGTGGGGGTGGACTGGTTAGGTCTTGATGACGGTATTTACTGGTCGGGTATGCAGGGCAGTGTCGATCTAATCGATGATATCGGCTGTATGGTGATTAAGGCTTTCGTGTTCGCCATCGCCTGTACCTGGATTGCCCTGTTTAACGGTTATGACTGCCAGCCGACTTCGGCGGGCATTTCCAACGCCACGACGGCGACGGTGGTACAGTCCTCGCTCGCGGTCTTAGGTTTAGATTTCGTGCTCACGGCGCTGATGTTCTGATGAGGAGATAAAGATGAAATTCAGCAAAACCGAGTTTCTGGTAGGGTTATTCATGCTCCTTGGCATTCTCGCCTCGGTGGTGATGGCTCTTAAAGTGTCAGGACTGGTGTTAAGCGGCAGCTCCGAGACCTATACGGTACGCGGACACTTTGACAATATCGGCAGCTTAAAGCTGCGCGCTCCCGTGAGGATTGGCGGCGTGGTGATTGGCCGCGTGGATAACATCTATCTTGATCCCGAAACCCTCGTCCCCGTGGTGGAAATGGGTATTTATCAGGATTATGACGCCATCTCGAGCGAATCCCGTGCGGCCATTCAGACGGCGGGTATTATCGGTGAGCAGTACATCGCCATTACCCCGGGTTTCTACGACGAGGAGCTCGGGAGCACCTATTTAAAGGACGGGGATTTCATTCAGGACACGGCCTCTGCCGTGGTGCTTGAGGATCTTATCGCCAAGTTTCTTTACAATTCCTCCGCGGACGCAGGTTCTGCGGAATAGTTAACGGGAGATACCTATGAAAAAGCTGCTGACTTTCTGCATGGCGCTGTTAATGTCCTTCACCGTCTGCGCCGCGGAAGTGGATATGAAGGATCCTTACAAGATGCTGACGGTGGTGGCCGAGGATGCCTTTAACACCATTAAGGAGCACAAAGCACAGATGCAAAGCGATGTCGCCTACCGCCGCGATCTCATCCGTGAAAAGCTCATGCCGTACGTGGACAGCACCTATGCCGCCTACCGCGTGATAGGCAACAGCCTCAACAAGACCTCAAAGGAGCAGCGTGCCGCTTTCGTGGAGGCCTTCTCTGACTATATCGTGGCCTCCTACGCGGACGTCCTCGGTAAGTACGACAATCAGGAATTAGTGCTGCCTAAGTACGAGAGCGTGCCGGCCGACGCCACCATGGTGAACATTAAGTTCTTTATCCGTGAACAGGGCAAGCAGGATCTGGAGCTTATCTTCAAGTTAAGAAAGAACGGCAAGACCGGGGAGTGGCGCGCCTTTGACATGGTGGCCGAGAATATCTCCATGCTGCAGGCCAAGCAGTCGGAGTTAGCCCCGCTCATCCGTAAAGACGGCATTGATGCGGTGACGCAGCTCTTAAACGAGCATAACGCGAAAGGCACGACGATTGCCGCCGGGGAGCAGTAATGGCGGAAAGCACTTTTCAGGCGCTGACCGCTGCCACGGTTCCCGCTCTGTGGCAGGAGCGGCACACGCTCTTTAAAGAGGACAGCGTGGATTTAGGCTCTTTAAAGGAGGTGGACTCGGCGGGGATCGCCTTCCTGGTGCAGTGGGCCAAGGCTCTGTCGCAGGGCTATCTCACGCTTGTGAACGCACCCGAGGCGGCCTTAAAGCTTATTTCAACCTTCCGTCTTGAAGATCTTTTGCGCAAAACTGCCGCGTGACGCGCTTTCTGTGTTTTCAAAGGAGAACTCATGCGCCTGCACAAACCCGAGTATTACGAGAATTTCTTCATCATGGGCGGACATCTCGCCGACGATCTCTGCCAGGGAGCCCTGCCTGCCGTGCTGGCCTTTATGTATCAGGAAGGGAGACTGGACTCCTATGCCGACGTGGCCCTGCTTGTGATGTTCACCACCATCGTCAACGCCGTGGCGCAGCCCGTAACGGGTCTTTTAGCGGATAAAAAGCCCCGCCCCTGGCTAATGTGGGTGGGCATGCTTCTTGCGGGAGCGGGCGTGATGTTTTTAGGCCTTATCGAGTCCTTCCCCTTAATGTGTCTCCTCATTGCCATCAACGGCGTAGGCGTGGCTGCTTTCCATCCCGCGGCGGGCAAGATGGCGAATATCTTCGCCGGAAGCCGCGTGGGCCGTGGCATGAGTATCTTCTCGGTAGGCGGCAATATCGGCTATGCCCTCGGTCCTCTGTATTTCACGGCCTTTTACATGGTGTTAGGGCTTAACGCCACCTTGCTGCTCATTGTGCCCGGCGTCCTGATGACAGGTTTCTTTATCGCCCGCTCGCGTAAGTATGCCGTATACGCAAGGCGCGATCACCGTCACCGCGCGGCGCGGCAGAGCAAAGAGGGGCTTAAGGACAATTACCGCGGCACGCTGTTGCTGCTGCTTCTCGTCTTCGGACGCTCGGCCGCTTTCGCCTCACTCGTGACCTTCCTGCCCCTTTATTTCATGCACGTTTTAGGGGAGCCTGAGGAATGGTCCACCTTATCGGTGACGGTGTTAGGGATCGCCGGTGCCATCGCCACCTTCTGCGGCGGCGGTTTTGCCGATCGCTACGGTTTCACGCAGTGGACGCGTTTTGTCTCGGTGATGGCCTGTCCCTTTGTCCTCGGCTTTATCTTTACGGATAACGCCATGTTAGCTCTGCTGCTTCTCGTAGGCTATTCGGTGTTTTACTACGCCTCCATGTCACCTATCGTGGTTATCGGGCAGAAGCTCCTGCCCCTGCACGTAGGCATGGCGACGGGGATCACCGTGGGCCTGGGTATCAGTTTTGGCGGTCTTACCGCGCCGCTTTTAGGCTCCTTAGGCGATCACTATGGGCTTACTGCCACCATGCAGGCCATCGTGGCGCTCGCTTTTCTCGCGGCCCTGATGTCCTTCCTCGTGCCCGTCGTCAACCGTCCGCGCAGGACTGAGTAAGGCAGCGTTAGGGTCGGGGAGAGTCTCTCCGATCCTTCCGCATTCTGGAACGGAGAGTCACGCATAAGGAGAAGATCCGCTCCTATGTCAAAATTTTAGGCTGCAGCCTTTCACATTTGACACTAATAGGTGAATAATCGCAGGGGGAGCTGTGTCCCTTAAATACGATGACCTCAAGGTGCCTTATGTTAGCCAGTACTGCTAAATTAGACGGGAATGCGGAGCTGATTGAAAACAGCGGCATTCAGTTTGTGGACTATGAGCTTGAGATTGACTGGGAAGACGCTACGCTGCCTGCACGTAAACACGGAGTGGGGCATTTCCTCAAAGGAGGCAGCGGGGAAGATGAGCCTTTAGTCAGACTGCGCCCCATGGACGGTGAGCCAGCCGAGGACGAGGAGATTGAGTTCCTGGATCCATCTGAATACAGGGTGGACGTAAGCCTCGAGAGGGACGGTCTTCTCAACCTGCCCATGGGCGAGTCCTTAAGTCTCTATGACGGTGTGTGGTTTCCCGTTCCCTTTTTCAATGAGAGCCTGGGGCAACAGCTTAAAAACGGTCCTTTAAACTGGGCGCGCTGCCGCATTGTGGATGTCACGGAGCGCGTTACGGCTGAGCGTGAGGCTGAGGCGGTGCGGCGTGGCGTTAAGGACAGGGAGAAAACCGAGGAGCTTTCCGACATTGAGAAACTCCTGGCGCTTACCAAAAAGAAAGGAGTCTCAGGTAAACGGATTTACCGCGTGGTCTTCGCTTTTGACACCTCCATTCAGGACAGGGGCGGGGCTTATTACGCGCCTTCACAGCGCGATGTGGAATCAGGGGCGATCTTCTCCTTATGTAAATGCGGTGAGTTTGAAGCGCTGCGCTTTTTCCTCAAAAAACAGGCCAACGGCATCGCGTGGGTCAATGAATGGGCCGAGTCGGTGTTCCGCACTCTCGCTAAAGAGCGCCTTGAGGAGTGTGAGAGGCTCAGTAAGGATGAGATTGAAAAGCTGATGACGGTGCAGAAGCTCCATCAGGCCCATTACCTTAACGTGTTAGCCATGTTAAGCGGGGTGCTCTCTCCCCATCAGGTGCGCATTATCGCCAATTCAGGACGCGCGGAACAGAGCGTGTCTCCCGTGGGAGTAAGTCTCGTGCTCGACGTGGGTAATTCCCGCTCCTGCGGCATCTTTACGGAGCACTTTGAAACTGCCGTCTCCACGGCGGATGATCTTTCCAATACCCACGTTTTAGCCCTGCGCGATCTCAACACGCCAGAGGAAATCTATCAGGAACCCTTTATCAGCCGTGTCGAGTTTACCGAGGCCAATTTCGATTTTGACGGCAAGTCCGCCCGCTCGGGGCGTACCGATGCCTTTAACTGGCCGTCCATAGTGCGCGTAGGCACCGAGGCGGCCCGCCTTTCTGCGCACCGGCACGGCAATGAGGGCAATACGGGCCTGGGCTCCCCGAAGCGCTATCTGTGGAATAAGCACAATGACACTGGAACTCTGTGGTCCTTTAACGCCTACAGCTATCAGATAAAATCTAAAAAGCTTGAGGAAGATGCCGCCAAGGTCAACCGCCGTGCCTTCGCGCTGCCTCTGTGCTCGTACATCAATTCCAACGGTGATGCGCTCTTTGCCTTAAAGCCCGAGGATAACCGCTACTGTCAGAGCTCGGCTTTCTCCTACCGCTCCACGATGACCTTCATGCTCATTGAGGTCTTTTTACAGGCCATCGTGCAGATGAACTCGGTAGCGCATAGAAAGATCTCGCAAAACAGCCTTGCTCCCCGTCAGCTGCAGTCGGTGATCCTAACCGTGCCTCCTGCCATGCCGCATCTAGAGCGCGAGGAGCTGCGCTCCTGCGTTTACGAGGCTTTAGGTGTGCTCTGGAAGTGTTTAGGCTATGACAAAACGGGACGCGATACCTTTAACTTCGTGACCGAAAGCGAGCAGATCTATCCTCCTGTCCCCGAGGTTTCCTTAGACTGGAATGAGGCGGAGGCAGGTCAGGTGGTCTATCTCTACAATGAGACGCAGAAAGTCTTTCACGGTCACTGCCGCGAGTTTATCGAGAGTCTCGAAAGATTCCCGGCTGATAGGCCGCGCCAGCGCTTTAATGAGCCCCCTGAAAACAAGAAGAAGAAACCTCTGGCCTGCGCCCGTATCGCCTCGGTGGATATCGGAGGCGGCACTACCGATCTGGTGATCCGTGATTACACCTTTCCCCGTGACCGCTCCGAATACGAAAGCAATATCGTGCCCTACGAGGTCTTAGCTGAAGGTTCGCGGATCGCGGGCGATGACATCGTTCACGATATCATCAGGTTCGGGCCTATAGCGGCGATTGAAAAGGTGATTGCAGAATCAGGCTGCCGCAAAAGCGGGATGCAGGTTTTAAAACCGCTTTTAAGCGGCCTGCTGCAGAGCGCTCAGGAAAACGCGTGGCGGCAGCAGTTAGTGATGCAGGTCTTCACCAAGGTGGCGCTGCGCATCATGTTCCATGTCGAGCATGCCCTGCCTGACAGCGAGGACTGGTACGTCAGGGGCACGGTTAGGGATTTTCTCCTTGGTACCGAGGTCAATGAGCATCTTGATCCTAAGCAGGAATTGCCCGCCCCCGCCGGGCTTCCGCAGCCTGAGCCTGTGGAGTGGTTTAACAGCTACCTGCAGGAGCAGGTGCGCGGTTTCTCGCTTCTGGATTTACCTCTGGAGATCAATTTAAGCGAGATTAACCGCATCCTCGCGGAGAGCGGTTTTGATATCTGCAATACCCTAAGCTCCATGTGCGGGCTCATCTCCCTCTATGACGTGGACGTGCTGCTCTTAACCGGCAGACCCTCGAGGCTGCCTGGCGTCCGGCAGTATTTCCTGCAGCGCCTTGCCTTAAGCCCGGCGCGCATCATCTCCATGCACCGCTATCAGTGTGAGGGCTGGTATCCTTTCGCGGACGACGGTATGTATATCGGCGATCCCAAGACCACGGCGTCCGTGGGCGCGCTGCTTTCGCATCTGCGCCTGCAGCACACCAATTTCCCTAATTTCCATTACGTGGCACAGCCCAATCCGCCCCGTAATCAGATGCATTACGTGGGCGCTTTAGACAATAAGAGCAAGCTTGCCTCTGAAAACGAGCTCTTCGTCTACGCCGATGACGTAGAAGCGCAGACCTATACCGTAAAACGGATTTTAGAGTTTACGCAGAACGGTCAGGAATTACCCCTGAGCGTGGTGACGGACAATAAGGATCTCAAGCCCTATAAGGAAGTGGAATGCAATCTGCTGTTAGCCGTGAGCATTGGCTACAGGCAGTTTGCCGATCCGAGCTTTAATGCCCAGCCGCTGTACTTTATTGAAGGCGTTAAAAGCGTGGAGGAGGTAGAGGAGCTCATCAAAGCCCGCCATCTCTTTGCCTCGCAGTTAAGCCTGCATGAAATCGTGGAGCAGATAAGCTCCGAGGAGTTACGGCGCAAATACGGCGAGGCCCTCAGGACTCTGGAGGCGCAGACGGTCGCTGTTCCTGAGGAGACGGTGCGCTCGGAAATTTCCGCCACGGTACGTGCCGAGGTGGAGGCCAGGGTACGGGCGGCCCATGAAAAGGACAAGGGGGGTCTCTTTGCCAAATTACGCGCCTCAAAGGTGGAACAGGAAATCCTCTCCGAAATTGACAGCGAGATGGAGAAGGAGCAGGGACGCATTGAGGCCTTAGTGGCACAGCGACAGGAGAACACTGCCCTGGAGATTAGAAATCAGCAGAATACCCTCATGGGACAGGCGCTGCAGGAGAATGTCCTTGAGTGTCAGAAGCGCCTTGAGTCGCAGTTTAAACGTTTACTGCCCCTTATCAACGGCCATCAGCTGCGCTTTAAGATTGTCCTGCAGCCTGCGGTGATCCGCAGCGCCGAAGGCCATCCCTTCCCCTATTTAAAGAAGGAATTACAGGAGAGAATGCCTCCCGTGGTGACCTTTACCTTAAAGAGCGTGACGCCGGAAACGGCGCAGCCAGGGCTTAACGAGGTAAGGCCCTTCTTCAGAATGGGGCTTAAGACCTGTATTGAGCCCATCTACTGGACGGATAACGGCTGCATTCTTTAGGAGAAAAGAGTCATGACGCAGAATTTTACAGAACTTACCCATGCCGCCGCAGAAGGTCTGAGCTTCGTGGAAAATGGCGCGGCCAAGAGCCCCGAGCTTAAGGCTAAAGCCGAGAACGTTATCACGGAACTCGCCCGCCTTGAGACAAGAAGCGCGGCCCTTGATGAGGTCTTAAAGGCCGGAACCACCTTAGGCGTTTTCGGAGCCTCACAGGCCGGTAAGAGCTATTTGGTCTCGCGCATGGCCGCAGGCAGGGACGGGGTGCTCGCCACGACGTGGGAAGGCGAGCACATCGACTTTTTAACCCACGTCAATCCCCAGGGGCAGGATAAGGAGGCGACGGGTTTTGTGACCCGCTTTACGCACCGTGCCCACCCCGGCATTCCGGGCTTCCCCATTGAGGTCAGGGTGTTTAAGGAGACGGAGATCGCCATGATCCTCGTGAACTCCTTCTTCAACGATCTCGATCAGGACCGGGTCTCGTTTGATTTAAGCGCCGCGGCCCTGGAGGCGCATTTAAAGGCCTGTGAGAAATTTATCGACGAGAGCGCGGAGAATTACGTTACCCTAAGCGATCTCGTGGAGGTGGCCGATTACGTCGCCACGCATTCAGGGGGCAAGCTCGATAAATTAAACGCCGCCCATCCCTTCTGGATTAAGGCCCGTAAGTTAGCGCCCCGGCTGAGTCTTGAAGGACGCGCCTGCCTCTTTTCCTTCCTCTGGCAGGGCTGCAAGGTTTTTACGCTGCTCTACACTACCATCGCCCGTGAGCTCCTCAAGCTCAAAGGTGCCTCTTCCGTGTATGCGCCGCTTGATGCCTTCGTGGAGCGGGTCAACGGCACGCTGATGCAGAAAAAGAGCGGCACCATCATTAATATCATCTCCTTAACGCGCCTTTTTGACGATAAGGAAACCCTGACCGTAAGTCTCGATGACAAGGGTCAGGATTTAGCCACGCTGCCTTTTGCCGCTTTTGCCGCTGTAAGTCTTGAGATCACCTTCCCACTTGCCGGAACCTGCCCCATCGAGAGTTTTGACGTGCTCGATTTCCCCGGGGCACGTGAGCGGCGCAAGGATCGTCTCGACGTCTTTACCGACGATGAAAAGCATTTTGACGGTACCCACCCCACGCCCTATATGCAGGAACAGGGCACCGAGTTTATCCGCCGCGGCAAGGTCGCCTATCTCTTTGACCGCTATGCGCGCCGCCGCGAGATTGACACGCTGCTCTTCTGCATCGGTGTTAACGCGCAGCAGGAGGTTTCCTCCATCGTCAGCATCCTTAACGGATGGATCGATCTCAATGCCGGACGCACGCCACAGGAACGGCAGCGTTTAAGCAAGACGCCGCTTCTGTGCGTGCTGACGCGCTTTGACAGTGTCTTTGAAAGACAGATCGCCAATATCGAGGCGCACCGGCCCACCAATACGCAGCGTGAGATGCAGGACGCCATCGAGAAGATTTCCTCGCAGGGCTGGATGCAGGAGTGGACGCCCGGTAAACCCTTCAGTCACTTTTTTGTGGCCCGCCGCCCCGATCTTCCCTCCATCGGCCGCTGGATGCGGATGGAAAACGGCCGCGAGGCGGGAATTAATCCCGACTATCAGTCCATGGTGGACAAGGTCTGTGATGAACTCGTGGCCGATCCGCTCTTTACGCGCCATGTCCTGGAGCCCCGCGAGGCTCTGGAGGCGGTATTAACCTCAGACGGAGGCGTGGAGCGCATTACCGAGGTGCTGCTTAAGGACTATCAGATTGACGGTCAGCAAAGAGAGAAGGTGCGTTTACCCGAGGTCACGGCCCTTTCCTCTGTCATCGTGGACGAGCTTGCGGATTTTGCTCTTCCAGAGGGAGATGCCCGCGCTCTGGAAATGGAAAAACAGGGACTGGCGCTGGGGACGGCCTTCCTGCAGTGCAACAGCGTGTCCCGCCTCTTTGGGCAGTTACGCTCCTTTATGGAGTTAGATCCCGAGACACTGCAGCATCTCTATGCCGGCGGCTATGCTGCAGGCTCGAATGCGCGGCGTTTTGCCACGGAGGTCATGGAGGCCTACCTGTCCGCGTTAAGGGATCTCGCCCGCGGCAGGAAGGCGGCCACGCTTACCGCGATGCTGCTTAAGGGCTGGAAGCGTCATCTTTCGAATCTGGCCTATACTGAGGAAAACAGGATCCGCTTCTCTTTCTTTGATAATGGTTCGGCATGGAAGAATGATGAGGAGATCTCCCGCTCGTTTGGTAATCTTTTAAGCCGTCTGAGCCGCGAGATCGCTGCGCTCATGTCTTCGGAGCGTCTGCACTTTAAGGAGCGGCTGACGGCCGCCCTGGAGGCTCACGAGAATAACAATGCCCGCCTCGATGAAAATCTGACGGTGCAGTGTGAAATCGCCGCCCGCTTTATCTCCGATTTCTCTACTACCCTTGACGTGCTCTACCTCGATCCGGGGCCGGAGTTTAAAACGCGCTCCTACTTTAAGGCCACGGGGAATGACCGGGAGATCATGGAGCTTGGCTTTGAGGTTACAGAAGGGGGTGAGGCCCGTAAGGAGCCGCTGTTTAGCCCCGTGGTGAGTTCCGATCCCTACGTGCCGGTGCCGCTCATTGACGGGCGGGCGCGACGCTTTGAGTTTGCCACCTTAAGCGGTTTTATGGAGGCTCTCATTTACGGCATGGTGACGGTGAATGCCTCGCAGGAGAACGCCCGGACGGCGGTTTTCAGCCGCGAGGAAAACCGTCAGATCTGTCAGGTTTTAGATAGTTTAAGGACCGTTTTATGATTAATGCGCGTTTAAACAATCCCTCAGGAGAGGCCGGTTCTGCCGTCCTGACCGTCGAGAACGTCATGGAGGCCTCGCTGAGCTTTAATGCCTCAGCGGGTATGGAAGTGCTCTTTTTAGGAGCGGACGGCGCGGCCTTAAACGGCTGGCCTCAGACGCCCTCGCCTTATTTTAAGGTCGCTCCTTTAACCCTTACCAATTTCAACAATACTCTGCAGGCGACCTTAGATCCCTCCATCGTGGACGTGCTCGCTTTCTCGGGCATGGAGAACTTTAAATTAAAGGTCAGAGACAGCACGGGTAAGGAAAGCCCTGAATTATCCGTGAGCGCCTTTGACGTGCTCCGTCCCTCCTGCAGCCGCGAGGCCTTTGAGGAAAGAGCGAAAGCCGCCGAGCCGCAGGTTTCCCCGGAGCCTCAGGTGCAACCCCAGCCCCAGCCCCAGCCGCAGATGCAGGCCGCTCCCGCAGAGCCTAAAAAATCACTGCTGCCGCTTATTATCAAAATTCTCGGCACCATCCTGATTATGGTGGTGGCCGCCATTCTGATTAAATCGCTGCTCTTTAGCGATCCCGCTCCCGCCGCGGCTCCTGAGAACCCTGCCGCTGAAGAGACGGCAGAAAGCACGCCTGAGAGCGATCCTGCCGAGCAAGAGGAGGCAGCTTCTGAAACCGCTCCTGAGCCTGAAGCTGTAACCGAGGCGGAGGCAGAACCTGTAGCGGAAGCTGCGCCGGAGAGTGAGTCCGTGCCGGTGACGACGGAGGTGACGGTGGTGCCCTGCTCGGTGGCGGAAGGCACCTCAGACGCGGAACTGTTGCAAAAGTGCCTTGCCGTAACGCCTGATAACGTCAAACTGATGCAGTTCACTAAAGAGGCGCTTGCCGCACAGCGCTGTGATCTGGCCACCCGTCTGCTGATAAGCCGCGGACGTGCCCTCGCTCCGGAGTTTGCCCTTTTATACGCCACTTATTTAGATCCCAACAGCGCCGAGAGCGATCCCTGCTTTACCAAGAACGCCACGGACGCGGCTTACTGGTATCAGAAGGTCTTAGAGGGAGATGCGGGTAATGCCGCGGCGAAAGCGGCTTTGGAGAAATTAGGAGTAAGTCATGGTAAGTAAGCTTAAGTCCTTAAGCGCCGCGCTGCTGCTTACGGCGGGAACCCTGAGCGCGGCGACGTCCGCCCCCCTGCTCATGGAAGGGAAGAGTACGCTCTATCAGCGCGTGCTCACCACGCCCGAGTGCGTGTTAAAGGCAAGTCCCGTCGCCTCACAGGGAGAGAGGGTGCCGGCCTTTACGCGCTACTACGTCTATGAGCGCACTCCCGAGGGCTATCTTAAGGTAGGTCCCGATCTGACGGATAAGACCGTGGGCTATATCGACGGTAAATGTGCCATCGACTGGAAGATGCAGATGGCTCTCATGTTCACTAATCCCGCCGGGCGCGAGAGAGCGGTAATCTTCGAGAACATGGATCAGTTAGATGCCATCATCAACGCCGAGGAGCCCGCATCCCTCGTTACGCCTCTTTATGATTCGCTGAAAAACTCCGGCCGTGCCGAGGGCGTCGTAGCCCAGGAGCCGGAAACCTTCGTGGATTATCAGAAGCAGTTTTACCTCCTGCCCATCCTCGAGAGCATGGAGAGCATGTTCTATGACGGTTTCTATGTCCGCGAGCTCAAGATAGCCTCGGTTACCGACGCCGTGCAGGCGGAGGGGACGGGAACTAAGGCTGCCAGTAATCAGGCGGCGATCACCGCCTTCAAGGCCGCGGTGGTCTTTGTCATTGACTCCTCCATCTCCATGCAGCCCTATATCGACCGCACCAAGCGCGGCGTGGAGGCTATCTATAAGAAATTAGAGGCCGCGGGTCTGCAGGACAGCGTCAGCTTCGGCTTAGTCTCCTTCCGCTCCAATACCGACGCGGTGCCGGGCCTTGAGTACACCTCGAAACTCTTCGTAAACCCGGGCGAGGTCAACAACGCCGCGGATTTTGCCGCCCGCGTCAAGGATTTAAATCAGGCGAAGGTCTCTTCGGCGCTCTTTGACGAGGACGCCTACAGCGGTATGGCGACGGCCTTAAAGGATATCAACTGGTCGCAGTTTGGCGGGCGCTATATCGTGCTCATCACCGACGCCGGTGCCATTGAGGGCGCAAACGAGCTTTCCACGACGGGCCTTGACGCCGCGCAGCTGCGCCTTGAGGCCGAACATCAGGGCGCGGCCATTTATACTCTCCACCTGCTCACGAAGGCCGGTAAGAACAATCACGCCAAGGCCAAAGCGCAGTATGAGGATCTGTCCTTTAACTCCATCCTGCAAAAACCGCTCTACTACGCGGTCAATGCCGGTGATGTTAAGGAATTCGGTACGCGCATTGACGAGCTGGCTACATCGATCGCCTCGCAGGTCAGGCTGTCTTCCGAGGGTAAGATTGCCGCAGGTTCCGCTGCTGCCGCTCCTGAAAACAGCATGGCCGGGGATACCTTTAAGCTGGGCTACGCCATGCAGCTTAGGTACTTAGGTTCAGTGACGGGAACTACGCCGCCCTCCTTCCTTGAGGGCTATCTGGCCGATCGCGATCTGCTCTCCCATGACAAGCCCACGGCTACCCCCGTGGTACTTCTGACCAAGGCGCAGTTAAGCGACTTAAAGGATGTGGTGTCCGGCGTCATGGAATCGGCCAATACCGGTTTACTCTCGCCCGATGCCATGTTCAACTCCATTAAGTCCCTGGCCGCCTCGTTAGGCCGTGATCCGGCACTGCTCTCTCAGAAGGAGAGCTTTACCATCGCCGAGAGCGGTCTTTTAGGCGAGTATCTTGATGATCTGCCCTATAAGAGCGCCATCGCCAATATTGACGAGGCCTCATGGGCGGCCATGGGGCCGCAGGAACAGGACGCGCTCATCCGTTCCCTTGAGTCCAAGCTTCAGTACTATCAGGTCATGAACGACGATCTCGATCGCTGGGTGGATTTAAGCGAGGGAGCCGATAAGTCCGAGTCCGTCTATCCCGTGCCTCTGGAGGCTCTGCCCTAAAGATGAGCGCTCCTGCTGCCTTAAGGATTGAGAAGCTCTCGCTAAGCTATGCCGGGAGCCTGACCGTGAGTCTGCCGCAGCTTACTCTCAGGGAAGGTGAGCCGGCCCTGCTTACGGGCGTCTCAGGATCAGGTAAGTCCACGCTCCTTGAGTGTATTGGCCTTCTCAACCGGCGTATGCGCTGTGAGCGCTATACGGTAGGGGACAGGGAGCTTACCTCTCTTGATGACAGGGAGCTTGAGCGCTGGCGCAAGGCCGAGGTGGGGTTTATGCCGCAAAACGGTGGCCTGGTGGCTTTTTTAAGCGTGGCTGCTAACTTAAAGCTGCAGATTGAGCTTACCCTTGAGGCGAGGCTGGGCACGGCTCCCCGTGCTGAGGTACGGCGGCTGTATGCGGAGGCCTTAGAGATGGCTGAGAGTCTCGGTGTCGGGGGCGCTTTGCTAAAACGCTATCCCGCCGAGCTTTCCATCGGACAGCGGCAAAGAGCGGTGTTTTGCCGCGCCGTGGCCGGACAGCCTCAGCTCCTGCTTATTGACGAGCCTACCGCGGCTCTTGATCCGGCACACGCCGTGAAGCTCTTTGAGCTCATGGCGGACTTAAGTGCCACGCGGCACAATCTGATGCTGATTGTCACTCACGATATCCGTCACGCTGCGCTGTTTAAGCACAGTTACGCGTGGTCTGAGCAAGCCTCGGACAGCACGCACAGCGTCTTTTTAGAGGTGGAGGACGCATGCGGATCTTAAGTTTAGCCCTGCGCGATCTGTGGTTTGAGAAGCTCTTAAGCCTCTGCACCGTCGCCGCCGTGGCGGCGGTCCTCGCTCCCTTACTGCTGCTTTTTTCCCTGCGCACGGGCGTGCTCTCTGAGCTTGAAAGACAGCTTACGGAAAATCCCGCGCATCTGGAGATCATCATGGGGGCCAATTACCGTCTCGACAGCGCCTTTATTGAGGATCTGAAACGGGATCCGGCCACGGGTTTCGTGGTGCCCTTAACGCGCTCTTTAAACGTTACCTGCGATCTGCGCTCATCTAAGGCCGTGGTGCGCTCGGCCATGGCGGTGCCGACGGCTGAGGGTGATCCCCTGCTTAAGGCCGCGGGCTTTGAGGATCTCGGTAAGGAACAGGCGCTTTATGTCAGCGCCGCTCTGGCCGAGAAGCTCAAGGTCAGTGCCGGGGAGAGTCTTACTCTCTATGTCAGCCGCACCAGCGGAGGAAAGATAGAAAACGGGCGGGCGTCCTTTACGGTGAAGGGCGTGCTGCCTGCCGCGCTCCTTGCGCAGGATCGTTTCCTCATCCCCTTTGAGAGCGTGGTGGCGATGGAGGATTTCCGCGACGGTTATGAGCCCCTGCCTTTCTCCGACGGCTCTTACCTTAATAGCGCGCGTACCACCTTCGCCAAGGTGCGCCTCTACGCTAAGGACATTTACAGCGTGGAACCTCTGGTAACCAGGCTGCAAAAGGATTACCGTATTATTTCCTCGCTCTCGGAGATCGAGGATGTCAAGGCTGTGACCTATGTGCTCAATCTCATCTTTGAGGTGGTGGCGGCCGTCACGGTGACGGGCGGTCTTCTGACCCTCATGGGACTCATGCTGTCGTCCTTAATGCGTAAGGTGAAAAGTTTCGCCTTATTACGGCTTATGGGGGTAACAGGGCTTAAGCTGCATGCCCTGGTGCTCTGCGAGAATCTGCTTCTGGCCCTGACGGGACTTACCCTCGCCACGCTCCTGTGTGTCGGCGGCTCGGCGGTCTTCAACGCCGTTTTTGCCACTCACCTTGCAGGCAAGGCCTTAAGCTATTTAAGCGTCTCTCACTGGGCGCTCTTTGCTCTCGTGACGGTGCTCTTCGTGACGCTCTTATCCGTGCTCTGCACGCGCTATCGTTTTCTAAAGGCGCAGGTCTCCGATATCCTGCGCATGGAGGGATGATGTTAAAGCTCTCTTCCTTAACTTTAAGCTTCCGTGCCCTGTGTGTAAGCGGCGCGCTGCTCTCTTTAAGTACCGTTGCCCTGGCCGCGGACACGACGCGTTTCTGGGATCCGCATCCGGATAAAGAGGACGTGGTGATAAGCCTGCCCTGCGATCTCTCCATGGCCTTTCGCAAGGTGTATACCTCGGACGCCCCCGAGCGCATGGACGATACCGATTTTGAGGCCGGCCGCGTCGATGGGGTGAGCGCCGTTTCCGAATCGCGCAATCAGCGCTACATTCAGGGGCCTTTCCACGACCGTCAGGGCTATTACTACCTCATGGGCAAATATGAGGTGACGGAGCTGCAGTATCAGGCCTTAACGCAGGGGCTGCAGGGAAAATGCCCTAAGCCCAATAATAAACTCACGCTGCCCAAGACCAAAGTCTCGTGGTTTGACGCCATCAACGTCGCCCGCAATCTCTCGCTCTTTATGGCTAAAGATAAAAACGCGCTGCGTCAGGACGGAGATCTGGCCTTTGCGCGTCTGCCCACCGACAGCGAGTTTGAGTTCGCCGTGCGCGGGGGTAAGGCGGTCACCAGGTCCGTCTTTGAGGCACCCACCTTTATCACCGAGGGTTCCCTTTCCGAATACGCGTGGTATTCCTCCCCGCAGTCCGCAGCGGGGCGTATCAACCGAATCGGCATGAAAAAACCCAATCCCCTGGGGCTTTATGATCTGCTGGGTAACGTTCAGGAAATGACCCAGGATCAGTTCTATGCCACGCGCCTTGGCCGTCTGCACGGGCAGAGCGGCGGCTTTATCGTGCGCGGCGGCTCGTACCTGACCCTGCAGACGGACATGGTCAGCGCCCTGCGCGTGGAAAAGCCCTTTTATACGGATAAGGGCACGGAGTTTACCGCTCCTGATACCGGCTTTCGTCTCGTGCTTTCCTTACCGGTCTTAAATTCCCGCGACGATGTCACTAAGCTTAACGCCGAGGTTGAGAAATTAGGCTATGACGAGGGCGTGGGCGGTAACGAGGGCACCGTGGCCAAGCTTGATCGCATCATAGCCGCCAATCAGGCTCTGGATAAGGAGAAGGCCAGCCTCTCGGAACAGAACGATAAGCTCAATGACGCCTTAAACGCCCTGCGTCAGGATATGTTAGAGGCGAACGCCGAGCGTGACCGGCAGCGCGATCACGCCATTGTCGCCGCCATGCGCTTAGGCGGTTTTCTGTGCTCTAACGTGGCCACCATGCAGGAGGTGGTGTTAATCGGTGAAAAATCACTGAAGGCCCGTGAGGCGCAGAGCGCTAAAAACCCCGCCAATGAGATGCTTAAAAAGCTGCGCGATCTGGAAGAGGGCAAGCTTCAGGACAGCCGTAATACCCTTGAGTTCTATCTTTCCTACTACGCCGATCACCTCGCGGACAGCCTTAGCAATTACACTCCCGTTCTTTTAGAGCGGCAACTGGGCAACGCCAGGCTATCCCTTGGCAGCCGGCAGTCGGATCTGGCTTTATACATTGAGGAGTTCCTTAAACACGTCAAGTACCGTGAGGGACATAAGAGTACGGATTTAAAAGAGCTCTATAAGTATTACACTGAGCACTGTTACGCCCTCCATCAGGGCCATGGGAAGTAAGCATGCAAAGAATTGAAAGGGTCAGTGCCGCGTCCCTAAGTGAGCGCTCGCGCCGTTTTATAGAAGTCCTGCCTGAGCTCAGGGCCTCCCTCGCCGCCACCGATCCGCATCTGGCCTCGCTCTTTCCTCAGGTGGAGAGCGTCGGGGAGTACTTTGACTTCTTTACCTCCCTTGAGGGTACGGCTCAGCGTTCCGAGGGGGAGGCCCTGCCGCAGGACTTAGACACGGTCCTTGAGAGGATGCGCTCTGCGGGGGCTGTGGATGACCGTACTTTAGAGGATGCCCGTTATTTTATGGAGCACGGCAGTCACCGCTACAGCGTAGCCGGTAATACCCTGCTCCTGCCTTACGAGACACTGTCTGAAGAGGAGGTAACCGCAAGGAAAATCGCCGCGGCTGCCGCTTCCTCCCGTAAACCTTCGCGCCGGTGGCTGTGGTTACTGCTGCTGTTACTGCTTATGGGTTTAATCGCCCTCTTAGTGGGCTGGCTATTGAGCCGTGAACCTGAGAGACACGCTGAGCCCATAGAGCCTGCGCCCGTCACAGAACCGGTAGCTGAGCCTGAGAGCGTGACAGAACCCGTCCCTGAGGCAGTTCCGGAGCCCGAACCCGAGATAGTGGCAGAACCCGCACCGGAACCTGAGCCCCTGCCTGAACCGGAACCCGCGCCGGATCCGGTAATTGAAGTGCCGGTGATTGAGGAGACCGTTGAACCGGAAGCCGATCCTTTAGCGGAGGCGCGAAAGGCCGCGCAGGAGGCAGAGGCGGCTGCCCTAAAGGAGGCGAAGCTGTCCCGTGTCGAGCCCGTGCCGGCACCTCAGCCGGCCCCTGCCGTCGTGAAGGAGCCTAAAAGAAAATTACCCAGGTGTTCCGTTTTGCGGGAGCAGAAGAAGCTTCCTGAGCTTATCATGGCCGTGGATGGCTCTTATTCAATGATGGAGGAGGACGTGCGCGCCTCCGGAGGCTGGCAGACACGCCTTACCAGCGCCCATGAGGCGGCTTTACAGCTGGTGGATAACATCGATCGTAACGTCACCGTGGGCCTCGTGGAAATCAGCGGCTGTAACTTCGGTTCCATCATCCGCGGCAAGTATGGCGCGCAAGGACGCTCGGCCTTAAAGAACAATATCACCAATATCTTTCCCAAAGATAACGGTACCGCGCTCGTTAAGGGCATTTATGCCATGGCGAATATGGTGACGGGTAAGGGAGAGAGCGTGGGGATCCTGCTTTCCGACGGTCTTGATACCTGCTTAGGTACCGCCAACGTCAATCTCTGTCAGGTTGCAAGCGAGATCCATTCCCGCCTGCCCAACTTTAAAATCAACGTGGTCATGATAGGTTCTGAGGCAGAAAAACTGCGCTGTGTGGCCGAAATTACGGGCGGTAAGGTTTACACGCCGCGCAGCGCCGGGGAGTTTTCCTCTCAGTTACAGGCGGCCGGTGCCACCTTAAAGGAAGTGTGCGAGGAGTAAACATGCACAATACCCAGTTAAACGGCGGTGAGATCCGTAATTTCGTACCCATCGGCCTTGACGGTACTCCCGTCTACATGAATGCCTTAGGCTTTCGGGATGCCATTGAACGTACCGCATCGTTAGGCACGCGCTATGCCCGCTTTCTGGCCATCCCGCACTTTAACGGCGATTTTTCCCACGTGGACTGGTACGTGCCCTTTGAGTCTTCCTCATCCGACGGAGAGCACCGTGTCGTCAGCTGGCAGGCGGCCTTACCTGAAGAACGGCAGCAGGCGCTAAAGGAGCTCTCCTCCTTTGAGACGGCCTTAAACAAGGCCGGTTTCGAGCTGCTCAGTATGAGCAGTACGGGGGATGCGCGGCTGTTTGCTCACTACTTAACGGGTGTGAACAGCGCCGAAAAGCTGCCCGCCATCCATTTCCCCGGCCCTGAGTATCTCTATATCGTCGACGGTCAGCCGGTTATCACCTTCTGGGGCTTTTTAAAGCCGGGGCAGAAGGTGGGGTTAAGTCCTTTTTCCATGCTCTATCCGCATGAAAAGACCGTGCTTAAGGCTCACGATAAGGTAGAGGTACACGAGGCGGCTCCGGTACAGAAAAAAGGGCATCACTGTATCCTTCCCGTGTGGCTGCGCTGGCTTTTAGGTCTGCTGCTGTTACTGCTTCTGCTCGCGTTTCTGTTATGGCTCCTAAGCCGTCTGTTTAATTTCAGACTGCCCTTCCCCGGTTTTAACGGGCCGGATATTAATGCCGAGCTTAATCTGCCCGATGCCGATCTCAAGGGGCCTGATCTCTCCTTGCCCGATGTTGATCTCAAAGGCCCTGATCTCTCTTTGCCCGATGCTGATCTCCAGGGGCCCGATCTCTCGCTGCCCGATGTCGATCTCGGGGGAGATCTCGATCTGTCCCTGCCGGACGCGGATCTGCCCACGGTGGATTTACCTGCGTTTGATTTTAACGGCGACGGAGTGATTGATGAGGAAGACGCCCGTTTAGAGGCGGAGGGGGCTGTGCCTGCGGAGGAAGCGGAGGGTGTGGCTCCTCTGCAGCCTGAGGAAATGGGGAGCGGGACTGAGCCTTCTGAGGAGAGCGTCCCTGAAGAACCCGTCCTGCCTCCTTCTCTGGCAGAAGAAACCTCTGACCCTGCCGCGGAGGCTGTCACTGAGCCTGCCTCAGAGGCTGTTGAAAGTACCACGGAAGACTCTCAGGCTACTGAGGAGGCTGCCGCAACCCACACCCAGCCGCTTATCCTGTCTCAGGAGGCTCTCGCGCGCGGGGATGTCTCGGCCCTCAAGGGTACGTGGCAGACCCGTTCGGGTATGATGGACAGCACCACGGGACGGCCTTTAAATCTTTCCTACCGTTATGAAAACGGCAAAGGCGAGCTTATCGTGCAGCGTCAGGATGGTACGCGCTGTGTTACCTCCGCCAATCCGCAGGTGATAAACGGTAATCTCGAGATCGTGGCTTCCGGTAACGCCGTCTGTCCGGACCGTAAGGCTTATCAGTTACCTAAGATCCGCTGTGTCCCCAATGCCTCAGGCAGTGCCGACTGTGAGGCCTCTTATGAGGGACAGGCACAGTTCCCGCTGCGTATGTACGGTGGCGAGGGCCGGTAATTAACACTAAGGAGCTTATTATGATGTTTAGCAAAGTAACCGCGCTCATGGGCGCTCTGGCTTTTACCCTCACGGGCTGCGCCAGTATGTCCTCGGGAGAGGAACCCGATTACAGCAATGTCGATCCGTCCTTAACCCAGGATGAGGCCAATTTCTTCTCCGAATCAGGCTGGACCGCCTGTGCCATCGGCGCGGGCTTAGGCGCTTTAACCTGCATTATCCGCGGCGGTGACAGCGACGATATGCTCGCCTGTTCCGCGATCGCGGTACCGGCAGGCTGCGGTATCTTTATGGGAGGTAATTACCTCTTAGATGAGGTACGCGTCAATTACAAGACTAAGGAAGCGCAGTTAGATCACGTCGCCTCGCTCGTAAAGCAGGATAACGAGAAATTACGTAATCTCAATCAGAACGCTGAGGAGCTCTTAAAGAGAGATCGCGCCGAGTTAGCTAAGATGGAAAAGGATCTGGCCGCCGGTGCCATCAGCGCCGATGATCTCAATGCCAAGCTTGCCGACATGGATGATAATATCCGCTACCTCTCGGATAGCCGTGATGTAGCCAAACAGCGTCTTGAGGACTATCAGCATACCCGTGACGAGCTCTTAAAGACCGATGACGGTCAGGCTAAGGCTACCTTAAGCGCCGCCGACAGGGAGGCCTTAGCGCAGCTCAATACCGAAATCGCCGAGCTTGAGGAAGCCATTCAGGCTTCCTATGAGATGCAGATGGCGTATTCCGAGACCCGTAACAGCTTACACGTAAGTTAGGAGTATCTATGTTTCATAAATTAAGTGCCGTGGCGTCAGGTGCCATGCTGTCCCTGATGCTCAGTGGCTGTACCATGACCGCGGCCGAATGCGATCCTTCCTCGGATCCCGGTTTCTTTAACAAGATCGGCTGCACGGTGTCAGGTTCTTATTCGGAGCGCGTGGAGACTAAGGAAGAGAACCTTAAGGCTCTGCAGGCTGAAAACGAGCGTTTACAGCGTATTCAGACGGCTCTTAACAACGAGGATGCCTTAGTGCGCGGCTCCATGGAGGAGCGTCAGCGTCAGTTAAGCAGCATTCAGAGCGAGGTTGACGCCCTTAAGGACGCCCTGGCCTCCAGAAATCAGCTTTCAGAGAGTCTTAATGAGCAGATAGCCTCACTTGAGAAACAGCTGCAGGAAATGCAGAATACTCCTGCTAAAGCCTCGATCCTTCAGAAGCAGGCTGAGTTAAACAGGCTTCAGCAGCAGTACGAGGAACTCTCGGCTTTAGCCCTGTAAGCATCATGGTCTGTCCCGCGTCTAATACCTGGCGCGGGTTTCAAGGAAAAATCATGTCTATTGAGAAAGCCCGTGCTTATCTTAAGGAGTACGGTTTTGAGGATCGCATCCTCACCTTTACTGCCTCCTCGGCCACGGTCGAAGAGGCCGCTCTTGCGGTCGGCTGTGAACCGGCCCGCATCGCCAAGACCCTTTCCTTTGAGGGGGAGGATGCTCCCATTCTGATCGTTGCCGCCGGCGATACGCGCATTGATAACCGCAAATTTAAGGACTTCTTTCATCACAAGGCCCGCATGCTTAAGCCTGAAGTGGTGGAAGAACAGGTAGGTTATGCCCCGGGCGGCGTCTGCCCCTTTGGCGTCAATCAGGGAGTGCGTATCTTCCTTGATGAGGCCTTAAAGCGTTTTGACAGTATTTATCCTGCCTGCGGGGATGCGCATAGCGCCGTTAAACTCAGTGTGGACGAGCTTCTGGGGCTTACCCATGCCGAAGGTTTTATTGATATTGCAAAACAATAGAAGTCAGAGCATAAATCCTGTCAGAAAATGCCGTGTGCGGTTCCTTAGCCGTTAAGTCTGCGGTTAAGGAGCCTGTAGGGGGGTAGAGAATTGTGGCAGTTGAAAGGA
>DVOQ01000041.1 GCA_018713485.1 Candidatus Avisuccinivibrio pullicola | reverse complement strand
CATAAATCGGATAAAGCATAACCGACCCGCGCCCTGAATGCCAGAGCCTAAGCTGCTCTGGCCCTGCCGTATACCTGTCTCTTTAAAGCATTCTGTGAAAACATGGAAGGTGAAACTAGCTATCACTTACGCATCTCAAGATAAGGGGCATTGAGAAAGTGGCAGTGCATGTCAATCAGCGTACGCATAGGCTCTCCTTAAGTCAGGGATGATGGGGAAAGCGTAACCTGAGGCAGCGTTCCTGCCCTGAGCGAAATCGCGATGAATGTACGGTAGGTGGGGAGGGACCGTAACTCAAGTGTGAAAGAGGGCCGCTTTCTGCTACACTATGTGAATTTTCAGGTAAGGCCATGAAGGCCTTTCTTAAATAGTTGTTAACGTTTTCAACAGGAAAGTTACCTATGTTTATTTCTGACGCTCTTGCCGATGGCGCAGCCGGAGGGCAGGCAGGCGGAGATATGAGCATGATCATCGTGCTCACCGTGTGCATGATCGCAGTTTATTTCTTCGTCATGCGTCCCAACTCCAAAAAGCGCAAGGAGATGCAGAAGCTTCTCGATAATCTCGCTGTGGGCGATGAAGTGCTCACCAATGGCGGTATTGCCGGCCGTATCGTGAAGCTGCCCGACAACAAGGAATACGTGTTAGTCGCCGTCTCCGACACCGTCGTGATGCAGATGAAGCGCAATTACGTCGTGGCCGTGCTCCCCAAGGGCACCTTAGTGGCCGACGCCCAGCCCGTAAGCAAGTCCTCCCGCAGCAATGACAGCCGCCGTACCGCCCGCCGTGGCCGTACCGTGAAGAAGGCTGCCGCTCCTGTAGAGGAAACCAGGGCTGAGACCGCCCCCGAGGCCGTGACCGAGGAAAAGGCTCCCGAGACTCCCGCAGCCGAGACCCCTGCTCCCGAGCAGGCCGCTCCCGCAGCTGAGGCAGCCCCGGTGGAAGCTCCCGCCACTGCTGAAGAGAAGAAGTAATTCTTTTCAGTCCCATATGGTCCCGCTCAACCGAATTCAGGGCGGGACTTAAAGATTAGAGAAACATCGTGTTAAACAAATTTCCCTGGTGGAAGAACCTCGTGATCTTCGTGATCATCGCCATAGGTTTCTTTTACGCCCTGCCCAATCTTTACGGTGAAGATCCCGCCCTGCAGATTTCCGGAACCCACGGTGTGGACGTGGATGCGTCGGTACAGTCCCGCGTGGAAAAAGTTCTGGAAACGAAGAACATCAAGGGCGATTACGAACTTGAAAACGGCCAGCTGCTCATTCGCTTTACCCGCGTTGACGAGCAGATGACGGCCCGTGATTTAGTGTCCGAGGCCTTAGGCGATTCCTATATCACCGCCTTAAACCTCGCTCCCGCCACCCCCGCCTGGATGCGCGCCTTAGGCATGCACCCCTTAAAGTTAGGTCTAGACCTGCGCGGTGGCGTGCACTTCCTCATGGAAGTGGACATGGAAGAGGCCATGAACAAACAGAAAACCCAGTTAGTGGCTGATTTCAGAACCGAACTCAGAAACAACGATCTGCGCCTCTCCGGTGCCCGTGTCGAGGGTGACAGCGTGGTAGTGACCTTCCGCGAGGCCGCGGTACGGGATGCGGCTCATGATCTCTTAAGATCGCACCATCCGGACTTCGCCTTCCAGGCCTACGACCGTGACGGACGTTTCTTCCTGCGCGCCGAGATGACGCAGCAGAAGATTTCCGAGATCCGCACCAGCGCCGTGGAGCAGAACATCAATATTATCCGTAACCGCGTAAACGAGTTAGGCGTGGCTGAGCCTTTAGTGCAGCGCCAGGGTGCCGATCGCGTGGTGGTGGAGCTGCCCGGTATTCAGGATACGGCCCGCGCTAAGGAAATCTTAGGTGCCACGGCTACCCTTGAGTTCCGCTTAGTGGATACCAATGCGGATTTAGGTGCGGCCTTACAGGGACGCGTGCCGGCCGGTGACGAGCTGCACTATGACAAGGAAGGCCGTCCCGTGGTACTCGAAAAGCGCGTCATTCTGACCGGTGATCACATCGTCGATGCCTCCTCGTCCACGGACGAGAACGGACGTCCGCAGGTGAACATCAGCCTCGATTCGCGCGGCGGTTCCATCATGTCCGACTTCACGAAGGACAACGTCGGTCAGTCGATGGCGACCAACTTCATTGAGTACAAGGTGCTGCCCGTTGAGGATCCCAATGCGCCGCAGCCTGGCGAGGAAGGCTACAAGCCGCGCTTTGAGAAGGTGGAGTCCATCATCAACGTGGCGACCATTCAGTCGCGTTTAGGCTCCAATTTCCGCATCACCGGCATTGATTCGCCGCGTGAGGCGCATAATCTCGCCCTCCTGCTGCGTGCCGGTGCCTTAATCGCCCCCATTCAGATTGTCGAGGAAAGAACCATCGGACCGTCCTTAGGTCAGCAGAACATCGACTCGGGCGTAAAGGCCATGATCTATGGCTGCACGGCCCTCGCGATCTTCATGATCATCTACTACAAGGCCTTTGGCTTCGTGGCGAATCTGGCGCTCTTCTTTAATCTCGTGCTCATCGTGGGTATTCTCTCGATGGTGCCGGGGGCCACCATGACGCTGCCCGGTATCGCCGGTATCGTGCTCACCTTAGGTATGGCCATTGACGCCAACGTGCTTATCTATGAGCGAATACGCGAGGAGCTGAGAGCGGGGCGGACCGTACAGCAGTCCATTCACTTAGGTTATGAACGAGCCTTCGCGACCATCGCGGACTCGAATATCACCACCTTTATCACGGCGCTCATCCTCTTCATGGTGGGTACCGGAGCGGTCAAGGGCTTTGCCCTCGTGCTGATGGTGGGTATTGCCAGCTCCATGTTCACCGCGGTGACGGCCTGCCGTGCCATCGTGAATATCATCTGGGGCGGGCGTAGCGATCTGAAGACGCTTAAGATTTAGGAGATTCGGATCATGATGCAGTTTATTAAGGACGGGACCGTCATCCCGTTCATGAAGATCAAGATGCCCATCGAGTTTCTGTGCATCTGTCTGGTGGTCGCCTCCATTGTCTCGATGTGTGTGAAAGGTCTCAACTGGGGCCTGGATTTCACGGGCGGTATTGTGATTGAGACCCGTTACTCGCAGGCCATGGATCTCGATGCGGTGCGTGAGGCCTATGCTCTTGAAGGCGTGGAAGGCGTGGCGCAGAGCTTTGGCTCACCGCGTGACGTCTCCATCCGCGTGGCCCCGAAAGACGGTCTTGATCAGCAGACCGTGGCGCAGAAGGTCATGGTAGCGGCGCATAAGCTTGATCCTCAGGCGACGCTCTCGCGTTCTGAGTACGTGGGTCCGTCGGTGGGTGAGGAATTAGTGCAGTCGGGCGTTCTCGCCATCCTGGTCTCGCTCATCGCGATCCTGGTGTATATCGCCTTCCGCTTTGAGTGGCGTATGGCGACCGGAGCCGTGATCTCGCTTGCCTACGACGTCATCGTGGTGATGGGCGTGTTCTCCTTCTGGCAGATTGAATACGATCTGACCGTGCTCGCGGCCGTGCTCACCGTGGTGGGTTATTCGCTTAACGACAAGATCGTGGTGTTTGACCGTATCCGTGAGAACGCCTCGCGCCTGTCGCGCGATCTCTCTATGGAGGAGCTGTTTAACGTCTCGCTGACGCAGACTCTGTCACGTACTATCATTACCTCGGGTACGACGCTGATTACCGTGTTAGCGCTGCTCCTTTTCGGTGGCTCGCTCATCTACGGTTTCTCGCTTGCGCTGACCGTGGGTATCGTGTTCGGTACCTTCTCCTCGGTGTATGTCGCCAGTACCTGGGCGCTCCTTCTCAAGATTCAGAGACGCAATCTTATCCCTGTGAAGGTGGAGAAGAAGGAAGACGATGGCATGGAGTACATGGACTAGCCTAACGTGATGCGTTTATTAAAAGGCGGGGCAGGAAACTTCCTTCCCGCCATGGCCCTGACTCTCTGCGCAGTCCTTACCGGCTGTCAGAGTCAGGTGCCGTCTGATGGCAATTTAGCCGCCGTCAACCCCTTAAGTGAGGATGAAATCATCCTCACGGTACCGGTGCGGGAACTGGCCGACTATGATCAGCTCATGGTCCTGAAGCTCTCCGAGATCCTCGATAAAGGCGCGGTGGACAGCGCCGAGCGTGCCCAGCTGTTTTATGAGCTGGGCATTGTCTATGACCGTATGGGACTGGACAGCAGCGCCCGTGTCATGTTTATGAACGCTATTTTCGAGAAGCCCGATTTCGCTCCGGCGTATGATTTCATGGGGGTGTATCTGGCCTCGGCCGGACACTTCCAGGATGCCTACGAAGCTTTTGACAGTGCCCTGGAGCTTGCGCGCAAGCAGGGGCAGAAGCGCATCTTTACGTATTTCTCGCGCGCCATCGCTCTTTATTACGGAGAGCGTGCGCCGATGGCGCTGGCTGATTTTGAGCGCGATTACGCGCAAAGACGCGGCGACCCTTACCGCCTGCTGTGGGGCTATATCCTCGAGAGCGAGGTGTATGGTGAGAAAACGGCCCTCGAGAAACTGGCCGTCAGGGCGACTGACGCCGCTGCCGAACAGCAGGAAGCCTTTGGCATGCGCCTTGTGGATTACGTGTTAGGCAGGCTTTCTGAAGAAGAGCTTTTAGATCAGATGCGTGATCCTTCCCTTACCATGCAGGAGCGCATTGAAAGAGTGTGCGAGGGTTATTTTTACCTCGGTAAGGCAGAGCAGATCCGCGGCAGGGATTTACGCGCTTTCTGGTTCTATCATCTCGCCGTGGCGACGGAGAAATATGATTTTCTCGAGCATCGTTACGCACGTCTTGAAATTGAGCGTTTAGCCCGTAAACACTCCATTTACACCTATGCTCACCCTACGGTGCTTAACACCGCGCCTGCAGAGGAGAGCAATGACGATTTTCAGGAAGAGCCATGAGTGAGGGTTTAAGCGAGGTAAGCCTCAATGGTGTTAAAGAGCGTATGCTGCCCACGGATGACGTGATGGTGGCCTGCGAGTTCTTTAAGGCCCTGTCCGATCCCACCCGTGTGAGCATTGTTGATGCCCTGCAGGTGCATGAATGGCTGTGCGTGTCTGATCTGGCCGCCCTGCTCAATATGACCAGGTCGGCTATTTCCCATCAGCTGTGTTATTTACGGCTTAACAATCTCGTCAAGGTCCGCCGCGAGGGACGGCGTGTCTTTTACGCTCTCTGCGACTCTCATGTCGAGCAGGTCTTTGCCATGGCCATTTCCCATATCCATGAAGATCGCGGGGAAGGGCAGATCTGTAACTGCGCGGAATGTCAGAAGGCGCGCAAAGCCGCCGCCGTGCGGCACGAGTAACACGCTTTTCTGTTGAGGACGGGATATCCCGTAACTTACTATGGCTACAACATCCTTACCTGTGTATTTAGATTATGCCGCCGCCACACCCGTGGACGAGCGCGTCATTAAGGAGATGATCTCCTGCCTTTCCCTTGAAGGCACTTTTGCCAACTCCGCTGCGCGCGATCACGTTTACGGCTGGCAGGCGGCTGATAAGGTCGAAACGGCGCGCGGTCAGGTCGCCGAGCTCGTGGGAGCCTCGCCTCTGGAGATCACCTTCACCTCGGGAGCTACGGAAAGCTCCAACCTGGCTATCCTGGGGCTTGCGCGCGCTCTGAAGGAGCAGGGAGATCCCCGACGCCACCTTATCACCTCCCTCATTGAACACAAGGCGGTGCTGGAGTGCTGTCGCTATCTTGAAAGTCACGGCTACCGCGTGACGTGGCTTACTCCTCTCCCTGACGGTTCCATAAGTCCTGAGCAGGTGGCGGCGGCTCTTGAAGAAGACACCTTTCTCGTGTCGGTGGCCGAGGCCAACAGCGTGGTGGGAACCATCTCGGATGTGCGGGCGATAGCAAGGGTGTGTAAGGCCAGGGGCGTGTACTTTCATACCGACATGGCGCAGAGCGCGGGCTACACGGGACAGGTGTTAAAGGACTCTGCCATAGCACTCGCTTCCCTTACCCCGGAAAAACTGTGCGGCCCCAAGGGAGTGGGGGCGCTATATATCAGCCGCGCCCTCAAGGTGCCGGTAGCGCCGCTCATTTTAGGCGGCGGTCAGGAGCGCGGTCTGCGCTCAGGAACCGTGGCGACCCATCAGGTGGCGGGTATGGGCAAGGCCTTTGAGATCATGCTCAAGGAAGGTAAGAGCGATTACGCCCGCTTAAATGCCCTGCGCGATAAGTTAAAGCAGGGGCTGTCAGCGTTAGGGGGCGTGAAAGTTAACGGCAGTGAAGAGCACCATCTGCCAGGTGTGCTTTCCGTGACCTTTGAAGGAGTGGAGGGCAGAACCTTACTGCCCTCGCTCAGGGGGGTAGCGGCCTCGACGGGCTCGGCCTGCTCCTCGGCAAGTCTCACGCCTTCCTATGTCCTCAAGGCGTTAGGGCTCAGTGACGCGGATGCCTTTGCCTCGGTGCGCCTCTCCTTGGGCCGTTTTACGACGGAAGAGGAGGTAGATAAGGTCCTCGACATCTTTAAAAAGACTCTGCCGGGTCTTAGACAGGCCTTTAGCGCCACAGGGGATTAAACCCGCGTCACGCCTTAGAAAAGTGCGGCTAAGGCGTGACGGTACGCGCCGCTTGCTCTACACTAATCAAAAAGTCAGGAGTGAGTCATGACGCTTTCTTTTTCTTCAGCGATTACGCTTTACGACGCGCTCCCCGAAACCGAACTGTTCGGGGACGTGACCTTAACGGCGGGTAAGGCCCCCGCTCCCTTTGACCCTGCTACGCCCGTGGTTCCGGACGCTAACGGCGGACTTTTCATCTACGTCGATCCCGATACCTACAAATGGGCGCAGGCGGCGGGCCGGCAGTGCGCGGGTGCGGGCCTCTTTAAGGTCTCCCTCTGCGCTCTGGGACTGAAGATCGGTGTGCGCGAGGTAGTGGATTTCGTGATGGGCCTCTATGATGGCCGGCACGACATCCATCTTTTCGCGCCTCTAAGTCCTGAGGACATGGCCGTAGCCCGTGTGGAATGCGCCATCCTGCATTCGGCGCGCTTTTTTGCTGACTGCGACGCCCGTACCGTCACTCCGCGCCTTTTATGTGAGTTTGCCCTTGAATTAGTGCAGAAGGCGGTGGTCTTACGTAACGATGGCGCGAAGGTCTCAGGGCGGGTGTTAAGCGCCCCGGATGAGGATTTTGCCTTCACGGGACTTTTAAACGTGGGCGCGGGTAACGCCCCTGAGCGTCCTGCCTGTATGGGGATCATCGACTTTATTCCGGCAGGCCGTGAGAACGATCCTCACTTTGACGCCGTGCTCGTGGGCAAGGGCATTACCTTTGATTCAGGCGGCCTTGACTTAAAGCCGCCCCGCTTCATGGCCACGATGCGCACCGACAAGTGCGGCGCGGTGTATCTGGCTCACGCTCTGGCCTTAGCCGTAAGCTCAGGCCTTAATAAAAAAGTGCGCTTCTACGTGCCGGCCACGGATAACGTGGTCTCGGGAAATGCCATGCACCCTGGCGACATCCTCAGCTATAAAAACGGCGTCAGCGTGGAGGTGACCAATACCGACGCCGAGGGCCGTCTCATTCTCGCAGATGCTTTAATTGAAGCCTCCGCTCTCGATACCTCCCTGATTGTGGAGGCCTCGACCCTGACGGGGGCGGCCAAGACCGCCCTCGGTCGCGACATCACCGCGTATTTCACGTCCGACGACGCCTTAGCCTCTGAGGTTGAGGCGGCGTTTAAGGCAGGCGGAGAGGATCTCTGGCGTCTGCCGCTCCGGGACTATCACCTGTTTTTTATCAAAGGAAAGCGCTCCACGCTCGTGAACTCCTCGTCCGCGGACGGAGCGCCGGGCGCATCCACCGCGGCGCTCTTTTTAAGTCAGTTCACGGGAGATAAGCGCTTCGTGCACTTTGATCTATCCTCGGCCTTCTCTCCCGAGGGCGGTCAGTTCTATGCCGCGCAGACCGCCACCGCCGCCACGGTGCGCTCGGTGGCAGGTTTACTTATGGAGGCGTAAATGGACTTTAAGCATATCGTGGTCTTAACCGGCGCGGGCATTTCCGCCGAGTCGGGGATCCCCGTGTTCCGCTCCGAGACGGGTCTGTGGGAACAGGAACGCATTGAGGACGTGTGTGTTCCCGAGGCGCTCTACCGTAACCCGAAAAAGGTACATGACTTTTACAATAAACTCAGGCGTAATTTAAAGGACAAGGTTCCCAATGCCGCACACCTTGCCTTAACGCGTCTGCAGGAGGAGTGGGAAAAACGCGGCGGCACGGTGACGCTCGTGACGCAGAACGTTGACGATCTGCACGAGAAGGCCTTAAGTCATGACGTTATCCACATGCACGGAGCCTTAAGAAGTATCTGGTGCCCGCGCTGTGATAAGCGTTTCCCCTTTGAGGGGGATTCCGCCCCCGGGGATGTCTGCCCCGCCTGCGGCGCTCCTGACTTACGCCCCGACATCGTCTTTTTCGGCGAGATGCCTTACTCCATGGGCAGTATCGAAAGCGCCTTAAGGCAGTGTTCGCTGTTTATCTCCATCGGCACCTCGGGCGTGGTCTATCCGGCGGCGGGCTTTGTGCAGGTGGCCCGTTCGGTTAAGGCTCACAGCGTGGAGTTTAACCTCACGCCCTCGGCCACGGTCAGCGCCTTTGATAAGGGGATCTACGGTAAGGCCAGTCAGACGGTGCCTGAATTTGTCGAGAGTCTCCTGAAGGGCAGCTACGATCCGCGCTCTGAGAATTAGAGAGGGAAAAAAGCGCCGGGCGCAGCTTACGTGAACTCCTCCCATGAGCTGAAGCTCAGGGGCTTCCGGCTGAGCGGTTTTCAGGCCGCTCTCCGGCAGGTTCCGGGTGACAGCTCATTACTGAGCCTGCAGCCCCGGCTATCCGGGCAGTTCCTGCCCT
>DVOQ01000040.1 GCA_018713485.1 Candidatus Avisuccinivibrio pullicola | reverse complement strand
AGGGCAGGAACTGCCCGGATAGCCGGGGCTGCAGGCTCAGTAATGAGCTGTCACCCGGAACCTGCCGGAGAGCGGCCTGAAAACCGCTCAGCCGGAAGCCCCTGAGCTTCAGCTCATGGGAGGAGTTCACTGCCCGATTCCCTCTCCCTTAAGAGACAGCGGGAGATCTCAGAAAATTTATGACACAGGCGGCAGTCCGCCCGTGTCACAGTTCATTAGCGGGTCAGCGCGTCAAAGATGTCGAAGTAGCCGGGGAAAGTCTTGCGACAGCAGTCTGGATCCTCAATGACCACCTCACGATCCGCGGCAATGAGGGAAAGACACATTGCCATGCGGTGATCGTTATAGGTGGCAAAAACCGGCGTTACCGCATTGCGCACGCTGCCGTCCACGCTCAGATAGTCCGCTCCCTGCTCCACCTTAACGCCGAGCTTGGCCATTTCCGTAGCCAGAGCGCTCAGGCGATCGGTTTCCTTCACTCTCCACGAGGCGACGTTGCGCACCGTGACGGGACCGTCGGTAAAGAGCGCGAGGGGAATTAAGGTCATGGCCGCGTCAGGCATGTCGTTCATGTCGATGTCGATCCCCTTAAGCGCACTCTTTTTAACCTCGATACTCTCCCCGTGTAAGGTAATGTCAGCCCCCATCTTCTTCAGCACCCCGGCAAAATGCACGTCACCCTGTACCGAGTTTCGGCCCAGTCCCTTCACGGTAAGCGAGCCAAGGAGCGCTCCCAGGGCGAGGAAATAGGAGGCCGAGGAGGCATCACCCTCGACGGTGATTTCCTTAGGATTAACGTAGCCCGTACCCTCCACATTAAAGCGGACGTAACCCTCGCGGCTGACCTTTGCGCCAAAACGCTGCATTAAGGACAGCGTGAGATCGACATAGGGCTTGGAGATGAGATCGCCCTGCACCCTGATCTCAAGCCCACCCTCAAGTAAGGGACCGGTCATTAAGAGCGCGGTGACAAACTGCGAGGAAGTGCTCCCTGAGATATGCACACTGTGACTGTGAGGACACGCGCCTCTGATTTTTAAAGGCGGAAAACCGTCATTATTGAGATACTCAATGGAGGCTCCCAGCTCCTTTAAGGCCTCGGTTAAGGGGCCGATGGGGCGCTCAAGCATGCGTGCCTCACCGGTTAAGGTAAAGGTGCCTTCCGAGAAGGCCAGCGCCGCGCATAGAGGACGCATGGCGGTGCCGGCATTGCCGAGATCGAGGGTAAGCGGTTTTGAGGCCTTAAAGAGACCTCCCTGACCGTGTACCATCACAGCCCCGTCCTCAAGGCGCGTTAAGGTGACACCCAGAGCGGTAAGAGCTTCTAACATCCGCTCGGTGTCATCGGACTTTAAAACGTTGCGCACGAGGCACTCCCCGCGCCCCAGAGCCGCCATGAGCAGAGCACGGTTGGATAAGGACTTGGAAGGCGGCACCGTAACGCATGCCCCCTCCGCTAAGGCCGTTTTTCTGGATAAACGCAGTTCCTGCATGATAAAACCTTTACACAAGTTCATCGAGAGCCGCGAAAAGAAGCGAGTTCTCCTCGTGGGTACCAATGGAAATCCTCAGAATGGTATCAAGGCCGTAACCGCCCATGGGACGCACGATGAGACCCTTTTTAAGCAGAGCCTCGTACAGGTTCTTGACCTCACGGCCAAAATCTATGGCCACGAAATTGGTCTTAGAAGGGATCATCTTCAGGCCCTTTTTCGCGCAGTAGGCGGCGTAACGCTCGCGCTCGGCGGCATTTTTCTCAATGACGTTATTAAGATAAGCGTCATCATCGAGGGTCGCGAGGGCCGCAGACTGGGCTACGGCATTCACGTTAAAGGGGGCGCGCAGACGGTTGATAAGCGAGGCGATCTCCTTATTGGAGAGCATGTAGCCTATACGCAGTCCGGCAAGACCGTAAGCCTTGGAGAAAGTGCGGCAGACAATGAGATTGGGGCACTCACTGAGCCAGTCGGTACTGTGCACAAAATCCTTACCCTGGAATTCGTTGTAGGCCTCGTCGAGAACCACGAGCACCTCGTGGGGCACTTTCTTAACGAAAGCATGCAGCTTCTTTTCCGGTACGGCGGTACCGGTGGGATTGCCGGGATTGGTGAGGACAATCATGCGCGTCCTGTCGTCAATGGCCGCCAGCACGGCATCCAGATCCACGGTGTAGTTCTTAAGGGGAATGGTCTTCACCCCGGCATTAGCGATGGTGGCTTCCATGTTGTAAACCACGAACGAGAGCTCGGGGATAATGACATTGACCTTATCATTAACAAAGGTCTGGAAAATAAGGTTAATCAGCTCGTTGGAGCCATCGCCTAAGGTAATGCAGTCCGGATCAAAGCCGAATTTTTCATGCAGCTTCTGCTTGAGGTAGAAACCGTGCGAATCCGGATAATAGTGGCAGTTCGCGAGCATCTCCGTGCAGGCTTTTAAAGCCCTGGGGCTGATGCCGTAGGGATTTTCGTTGGAGGCCAGCTTCACCACATGCTCAAGACCCAGTTCTCTTTTAACTTCCTCAATCGGTTTTCCGGCCTGATAGGGACGGATCTGGGCAAGGCCACCATTGGCCATGGCTGTGTAATTGACCATTGTTACTCCTCAAATACCAGTAATTGTCTGCCCTCATCTTAACAGATGGGCCGGAGGGTGCAGCCGCTTCACGCCGGAGCGGAGGCACTTTGCACCAAATTAAGGCACAACTTACCTGAAGTTCGCAAAAATCCCGGGTTTAAGAAAGTGACGCGGAAAGCTGAGGTAGCGGGGAGCAGTACGCGGCGGAGGGCACCTGACGGTGCCCCTCTGCCTAAGCCCTGACTTCCTGCGAGTCGGGGTCAAAGAGATGATCGGCCTGTTTAACGACGGGCTTACCCTGATTCCAGTACGGGGAGAGCTGACGTAAACGCCCGATGATGCCTGGCAGCACCTTTAAGGTAGTATCCACATCCTCCTCGGTGGTAAAGCGCGAGAGCGAGAAGCGGATGGTACCGTGGGCGGCCGAGAAGGGAATGCCCATGGCCTGCATGACGTGCGAGGGCTCCAGAGAGTCCGAAGAGCAGGCCGATCCCGAAGAGGCGGCGATACCGTACTCATTGAGCATGAGCAGGATAGCCTCACCCTCGACATACTTGAAGGCCACGTTGAGGGTATTGGGAGTACGGTGCATTTCGTCACCGGTCACGATCACCTCGGGGATGGTGGCAACAATGCCTTTCTCCAGGCGATCCCTTAAGGCACGGATACGGGTGTTGACCTCCTCAAGATGCGCCTTGGCCAGCTCGCAGGCGCGGCCTAAGCCCACGATATAGGGGACATTCTCGGTGCCGGCCCTGCGGCCGCGTTCCTGATGACCGCCCTTCATGAAGGGGATGAAACGGGTACCGCGGCGCACGTAGAGGGCGCCAATGCCCTTAGGGGCGTGGATCTTATGGCCCGAGAAGGAGAGCATGTTGATGCAGGTGTTCTTCAGGTCCACGGGCACCTTGCCCACTGCCTGGACGGCGTCGGTATGGAAGACGATGCCCTTTTCATGAGCGATTTCAGCCATGCGCGGCACGGGGTAGATATTGCCCGTCTCGTTGTTGGCCCACATGATGGAAGCGAGCGCGGTACGCTCGTTTAAGAGCGAGGCGTAATGCTCCACATCAAGATCGCCCTCCTGAGTGTTGTTGACATAATGCACCTTCACCCCGCGATCGGCTAAAAAGGCGCAGGTCTCCATGATGGCCGGATGCTCCATCCTGGTGGTGACGATCTCATCGCGGTTTTTCTGCGTCCATAAGGCCGACCAGAGAGCGGTATTGTCCGACTCGGTGGCGCAGGAGGTAAAGATGATCTCATCGGGATGGGCGGCGCCTAAAAAGTCCGCCACCTGCTCGCGGGCGCGGAGAATGGCCTTTTCCACGGGAACGCCAAATCCGTGCTGCGAGGAGGCGTTGCCGTAGTAAGTGGTGAAATACGGCATCATCGCCTCGATGACGAGCGGATCGATCTGCGTGGTGGCGTTATTGTCGAGATAAATACCCGAGCCGGTACCGAGGTTAGTGGTATCCATTTAGGCCTCCACCTTCACGCCCTCAATCTTTTCGGAGAGCTTCTTTTCAATAAAGGACAATGTCATATCGCGCATCATTCCCTGTAAGGATTCACCCTCAAGGCGCACCTTAACGGTGGTGCCGGAAATGGCGTTTAGGGAGAGCTTCGATCCCTGAGGCAGACCTGACTCAACCTCCTTTAAAACCGTCTTGACCGTATCTAAATACGGAGAGGCGGACGTGGCGGCGTCATAGGCGGAAGCGGCGGGGGCCACGCCTACGGTGGAGACCTTTAAGGAGGGAATGGGCGTGGGAGCGTGTCCGGGGCGCGGGACGCCGCAGCGCTCTAAATCCACCCACACGTCATCAATGATTTCCTCAATACGCATGTGGCAGGACTGACAGCCGCCGCCGGCCTTGGTGTAATGGGTAACCTCCTCCACCGTGGTGAGATGGTTTTCCCAGATGGCCTTCTTAATCTTGTTGATACCCACGCCAAAGCAGTGGCAGATGATCTCGCCGTCATCATGGGACTGTTCATAGCTCTTACCGTGGAAATTGGCGATGGCCGCATCGAGAGCCTCACGGCCCATTACCGAGCAGTGCATCTTCTCGGCAGGCAGACCGCCCAGGTAATCGGCGATCTCCTGATTGGTGATCTTCTCGGCCTCCTCAACGGTCTTGCCGATGATCATCTCGGTTAAGGCAGAGGATGAGGCGATGGCGCTGCCGCAGCCGTAAGTCTGGAAAGAAGCGTCTTCAATGACGTTGGTCACAGGATTGATCTTAAGCATTAAGCGCAGGGCGTCGCCGCAGATAATGGAGCCCACGTCGCCCACGGCGTTAGCGTCTTCCATGACGCGCGCATTACGCGGATGCAGGAAATGATCCTTAACCTTGTCTGAATAGTCCCACATGATTAACCTCAAGTGTCAGCGTAAATTCATTAAAGCCCCTGCGGGGGCGTCTTATTGTACAAAAATGCGGTCGCAAGCGGCTCAATACAAGGGCAAAATGCCAAACTTTATCAATAAGGAGATCTTACCGGCACTCACCCTGCCTGAGACTTTCCGGTAAGGGCCGAACGTAAGGGGAGCACTTCCTCGGAGACGATCTCCACGCGCACGCTTCCTGCCTCTCCCTCTAAACGCCGGCACAGGGCATTGAGTTCACTGACGCAGGACACGTGCACCTCAATAAGATAGCGCCAGGGACCAAAGAGCCGCAACACGCGGCTCACCGCGGCCTCTCCTGAAAAAAGCTCCCGCAGGGCAGGATCCTTTGCAGGGGGCGGATTAAGGTAGATAAGCGACGTAAGACGGAGAGAGGCGTCCCCCTCGTCAATGACGGCGCGGTAAGCGCGGATCACCCCCGTCTCCTCGAGGCGCTTTAAACGCGCCGCCACCGCGGGAGCGGAAAGCGCAACCTTTGCCCCCAGCTCCCTAAGCGACAGGCGCGCCTCGTCTCTTAAGAGTTCTATAAGTTCACGATCCTTACTGTCCATATCAAATCCCTAGGCCTCAGCGGGTGTCGCCGTTAACGCAGAGCTCTTTTTCACCCACGTCAGGGCGCGCATGGCATTAAGCACGGCCAGGACGCACAGCCCCACGTCCCCGACGATGGCCAGCCAGATCCCCGCAAGGCCTAAAGCCCCCAGAATGAGGATGATAAGTTTAGCGGCGATCACGAAAACCATGTTCTGAAGAGCAAGATTCAGGGTCCGGCGCGAAAGAGCGATAGCCTCGGCAATCTTGGAAAGACTGTCATTCATGACCACCACGTCCGCCGCCTCCACGGCCGCGGCCGATCCGAACTGTCCCATGGCAATGCCCGCATCTGAGGCGGCCAGCACGGGAGCGTCGTTGATGCCGTCCCCGACAAAGCCCGTAAGTCCCTCCCGGTTGCGGATCTCCCTGAAGGTGCTGAGTTTATCCTCAGGCAGCTGTTCTGCGTAAACGGCATCCGGGGAGAGCTCGGAGGCAATGACTTCCGCCACGGCCTGACGATCTCCGGTGATAAGTGAGGTCTTAATCCCCATCTTCTTTAAGCGCGTAAAGAGCTCCCGTGCCTCGGGCTTTAACTCATCAAAGAGCACGGCAAGTCCCGTGACCCTGTCTCCCTGCATCAGATAAATCTCGGTGCCGGTCTTTGTGGCGCTCATGTGCAGCTCAGGAGAGCTTTCCAGGGCCCACTCGCGCCGGCCGGCCGCCACCCTCTCCCCGTTATACACGCCTTCAATACCGCGCCCGGCCACTTCCCTTATCGAACTTACAGGAGCGGGACGGATACCCAGGCGCTGACAGTACTCCACCACGGCCACGGCCACAGGGTGCGAGCTCTTAAGTTCGAGAGCCATGAGCAGGGACAGCGCTGCGTTATCAAGATCCTGCGTCTCAATGACTTCAAAGCGTCCACGCGTCACGGTGCCGGTCTTGTCAAAGCACAGCGCCTTAAGCCTTGCGAGGTTTTCAATGAAGATGGAACCCTTGACCATGACGCCCATGCGGGAGATGACGCCGATCCCTCCAAAAAAGGACAGCGGCACCGAAAGCACCAGCGCGCAGGGGCAGGAAACGACCAGAAACACGAGGGCACGCTCCGTCCAGTCGGCAAAACTCTCCCCGGTAAAAACGAGCGGCACGAGAGCGAGCAGGACGGCGGCACAGACCACGAGGGGGGTATACCACACCGCAAAGCGTGAGATGAGCGCCTCAGGGCGGGATTTATTAGCTGCTGCGTCCTCAATGAGATTGATAAGGCGTGCAATGGATGAATTGCGGCTGTCACGGGTGACGGTAAGCTCAATGACCTCGGAGAGATTGATACCACCCGAGGGGATCTCCTCGCCGGCCTTAAAGGTCACCGGCTGCGACTCACCGGTCAGTGCGGCAAGATTGACGAAGGCCTGACCTTCCTTCAGGGAGCCGTCGAGGGCCACGGCCTCGCCGGCGAGCACGCGGATGGTGGAACCTATTTTCGCCTTGCGCGGTTTAACCTTTTCCTCAGAGCCATCCTCATGCACGAGCCTAGCAAAGGAAGGCTTGAGCTTTACGAGGGAGGTGATTTCCTCATGCGAGCGTCCCGAGGCGTATTCCTCGAAGATCTCCCCTATCTTGTAGAAGATCATCACCGCCAGCGCCTCAGGATAGTCGCCCAGCCCAAAGGCACCGAAAGTCGCCACCGTCATTAAAAACTGCTCAGACATGCGGTGACGCTTAAAGAGGGTCTTAAAGGCCTCAAACACCACGTCATAGGCTACGGCACAGTACATGATAACGCACATCCCCGCCGCCAGAGCCTTAGGAATTTCCGCCCTGAAAATCAGGAGCAGCAACATCATGGTCAGGGAGAGCCCCAGGATCCACCTCTCCCCTTGACTTACGCTCTTTAAAATTCCCATCGTCCACCTCCCGTCCGCGTTTTAACCTCTGCCCCTTAGTCGCGGATCTCCACTGTGATCCCGTCTTCAAAAGCATCGGCGATGGCCTGCACTTTCTCCACCAGCGCATCCTCATCGCTGTCCTCAGGCACGGTCAGCACGAGGAGTCGGGCCGTAAAGTTAATGGCGGCGTCCTCAATTCCCTCAGCTTCCCTGATGAGTTTCTCAAGCTTCAGCGCGCAGTGCGGACAATCCAGTCCCTGAATATCACAGCGTAATTTCATAACACCCTCCTTTGGGGGCTAAGTATTGCGGAAATAGTTGAGTGTTCACTCAACTGTTAAGGGAATTATAGATCTAAAGCAGGACAGTTGAGCAACCATTCAACTGTTTTTTAGAGCGCTGCCGGCACTCACTAGCGTACACAGCACTTTAGGGCTTAGCAGGTATATCCGTAGTAACGGGTTTTTTCACGAAGGAAGGTCCCTGACGCAGTCTCTCACGGTAGCGGTCCTTCAGCACCCTCTCCGAAGGGGAGCTTTCCTGAGCGGAGGAATCCTCCGTTACCGCTGCAGGAGGGTTTCTTTCTCCTCGCTTCTCTGCAGAGGGCGGCACCTCCCGTCTCTGCCAGAGCGCAGAGGAACTCTTTGCGGCCTCCACCTCCGTCCGCGTCGTATAACGCACCGCCACCGAACTCCCGCTGATACAGAGCAGAGTGAGACCGAGAAGGGCTGCCTGAAGGATGCGCTTACGGATGCACATGATTTACCCGGAGCACGGGGATCTCACGGTAGCGATCCTCGACAAGCCCAATACCGAGATAGTTGGAGACGAGCACCGCCTGCTCCATGCCCTGCACACTCACGCTGTGACTGCCCTCGCTTAAGGTCAGGGTCACGAAGCCCTCGGGATCGGAGCGCACGGTCCGCACGGTGCGTCCGTCTATCAGCAGCACCGCACTCTGCAGCCCGTGAACGCCGGACTCACACTCAAAACGCAGCCTCGCGGTATAGTTACCGCCCTCATACTGCTGCGAGCGGTAGCGGATACGCCCGTCCTCCTTAAAATAACCGGTAATGCCCAGGGGATGCGATGCAAGATAGGCGCGCACCGCCTCGTACTCAAAGCCGATGGCCAGATATTCAGGAAGCGTGCCCAGAAGCGTGTAGTCATTGCCCCCGCCCATGATATAGCTGTTAGCGACCACGTAAAGAGAGCGCTCCCTGTCCTCACGCGCAAGGAGCTCACCCGTGTCGGCAAGACGGATCTCCCTTACCCTGCCTGTAGCATCCGGATCAAGAATGACCTTAAGACCCGACACCTGCAGGAAGGCACCCGTTTCATCATTAAAATCCAGAACGCCGTTTTCATCCACGCCCTTAAAGACCCGCGCTGAAATCTCAAAGAGCGCATAGAGATCGGCGGGACTT
Organism: Candidatus Avisuccinivibrio pullicola; assembly: GCA_018713485.1. Taxonomy (GTDB): domain Bacteria; phylum Pseudomonadota; class Gammaproteobacteria; order Enterobacterales; family Succinivibrionaceae; genus Avisuccinivibrio_A; species Avisuccinivibrio_A pullicola. The sequence continues at coordinate 38,538 of DVOQ01000040.1, read as the reverse complement.
AATTTTTTAATGATGAGCTGATTGGCAAAAGGCAGCACGGAGAGCAGATCTCCTGCCGTCAGCGTGCCGCGGGGCAGACTGTCGCGCATACCGCCGCCGTTGGCCACCGCGACGATACGTGAAGGATCGATCCCCTCGCGCCTGAGGGCGGTGACCGCCTCGTGGCGCAGCACGTCGCAGATGAGATCGCCTAAATTCGTCTCGGCATAGCGGGCCGGAGCGAGATTACCCACCCAGCCGCCCCACAGCGGGACGGGCGAGGAGGTCAGAGGCACGTTCATCACATCCTGAAGCGCGCTTTTTTCCATGGCAATCTGTGAGCTTACCTCGCTGTCAGGTATTACTCCCTCCACATCCGCAGCCCCTAGCAGCGTGTTGCTGAGTTTAAAGCTATTTCCCTCACGGCTGACCGTAAGACGTCCGACATGCGTTAAGGCCGTGCCGGTCTGCGCGATAAGCACGCCGTTGACCACGTCGTTTTCCAGACGGTGATTGTGACCGTCGAGAATGACATCAAGACGGCCCTGATAGTCCCCCGTTAAGGCCGCGGCCAGTTCTGTGGAAGTACAGGGCACGCCCTGTTCTCCTAAATGGCAGAGCCCCACGATAAGCTCCGCTCCGGCGTTCTCAAGAGCGGCAATCTCCCGTTTGGCGCACTCAATCTCGTTTTCAAAGGTGAGTCCCGCGATATTGGCCGGCGCCGTGGCTTCAGGGGTATAGGTGGTAGTCAGCCCGAAAAAGCCCACCTTTATACCGCCCACCTCGTACACGGCATGCCCCAGTCCCGTGAAATACTGCCCGTTTTCAAGGATGTTGGCCGCCACGACCGCAAACTCAGCCTCGGCAAGGCGCTCTTTTAAGGTCGCCTGTCCATAGTCAAATTCGTGATTGCCAAGCGTCACGACGTCATAACCGGCTCTGTTCATGAGTTCCACCACGGACCTGCCCCGCGTGATGGAAGCCAGCGGCGCCCCCTGCAGAAAATCCCCCGTATCCACAAGGAGGCTCTCAGGACTGTCCTTATGCAGAGCCGCGATCTTAGCGAGATCAACAGCGCCCTCCTCCTGAACATAACCGTGCACGTCATTGGTATAGTAAATGGTCAGGGCATCTTCCCTGGCAATAGCCGACAGCGAAAGAAAACCTAAACTTACAAGCGTCAGCAGCGAAAAGCGCAATGACATAACTCACCTCGGTAAGTCCAGCTTAGTGTATGGAATAGGACAGTGCACGGAGCACCAGGGTCAGGGGCAGGAGATCACGGCTCTCTGCCCCCTGCAAAGATACCACAGAGCGCCCGAAAGCGGGACGGCACGCGGCGGCGAAACCGATAAAGTCACTTAAAGAACCGCCCTCAAAGGTACGGCTTAACCTCACGCTCCTAAGCGTAAGGGAGGGCAGGGAAAACTTCACGGTGCTCACCAGGGCATTGGGGGCACTTTTAAGGAGCCTTTCGAGCGCCGCCTTCTCGTAACTTAACTCCGGGGCAAAACTGTTAACGAGCATCACCTCACCGAGAAGCCCCTTAATCCCGAAACCGGGGAGCAGATCATCGTCTATGGACACCGTCACATAAAAGAACGCCCTGCTTTTCAGATGCTTTAAAAGGGCATATAAGGGGATATCCCTGACGCGTCCCTGCTGCGTAAGATTGTAAAGCGGCAGACTCACGGCATGGGCAAGCGGCCAGTAGTTAAGAGGACACGTCTCATCCTCACGGGGACGGGTCAGCGTCCTTAAAGCGCTATCTGAAAAGTGCTGCCCAAGACACAGATCAAGTGCGCCCGGTGGCAGAAAGCCCTCCGGCAGGGTGGCCGCGGCCTCATAGAGCGCGGGGCCTTCTGCACCCATCCGGATTTTAATGGAGGCAGGGCCGTGCCTGAGTTGCATAACCTCAAGGACGCGCTCTGCAAACGCCCGCAGCGTCTGCATTCTCCCTGAGAAGGGATCTTCCTCCAATGTCAGCGCCGCGTATTCCAGGCCTAAGGAGGGACTTAAGCTGTAACTCCACGCTCCCGTAAGCTCCAGACGGCCTGCGTGTTTTTGCACGCACAGGGCGTAAAGCGGCTCCTCAAGGGCCGGGGATACCGCCAAAGGCCAGCTGCCTTTGTTTAACAGCCTCTCCGTAAGCTCAAGAGCCTCCCCGAGGCTGCCTACGGCATGCGTAAGCTCCCGCCCCGTATAGCAGAGCTCACGGATAAGCCATGGCCCGTTACCGCATTCATGCATGGCAGGCAGGACATCGGCTGCACAGTGCACCTCATAGAAAGGATGCACTGCAAGACCTGCCCTGAGGGAGGCCCTGAGCAGAGATGCGGACTGATAGCGCAGCGGCGCGGTGCGGGGATCGGCGTAATCAAGACCCGCTTGGCGCGCTCCTTCATCAAGCACGCTCAGGGCCGGCGCGGAACCTGCCACCAGGGCCACGGGCTTCAGGCCCGCGCACATGGTATAGAACTCCTCAGCGCTCAGCTCCAGCACCGGCGCCTGACCATGGAAAAACTCGCGCGACTTTAAAAGCTCTATTTTAAGGTGCGGCGGCAGATAGCCTTCGTGACGGATAAAAATAGCAAGGGGCAGCAGACCTGCCTGCTTTACCTCACTGACATAGTGCCGTCCCATGCCGGCCGCATCCACGATAAGCACCGTGCTCTGAGGCGGCAGGGTATGAATGAGTCCCTCTATCGCCTTAGCCGTAAGACAGACCGGCTTCAGAAACGAGGGCTTGATATAGGGACGGCTCACTTACGCTCCCTGCTCGCGGCCTCTGTCTTTGCGTCCACTTCCTTAAAGGAAAGCACGGCGTCACCGAAACTGCGCACCCAGGCTTCAAGCTCCAGGGAGGAAGTGGTGGTAAGCGTCAGCTTCACCGCCCCGTCCCCGAGCTCCTCAAGGGACTGATGCCCGGTAAAAATGCGCTCTTTTACGTAGACCGCTGCCGCCCCGGCGGCAAACACGATCTCGTATGTGCGCCTCGGATGGAAGGGCAGTCCGAAACTGTCCTCATCCAGAACCGGCAACTGACAGCTGATACAATGCCGCGTTACCTTTACCGAAACAATACGGTGCACGGAATAGAGCACGGGGTGACGCAGCGTGGCGCCGTCTGCGCTGACCGAGGCACCGTAAGCGTACAGAGCGCCGTTCTGCGAGACGATGGTCGCTGGTGCAAAGATATGTTTCTTAGGCTCCTGATCCCATGGAGACTGATATTCAAGCTGAGTGACCCGCCGATCGGCGATAGCCTTTAAGAGGGTAAGAATGGTGTCATAAAAGGGCGTGTAGTTAATATAGCCCTTGGAACTGAAGCTAAAGCCCGTGGGCGGTTCCGGATCAAAGCCGAGGCGCAGGCAGGAGAGGCGGTGAAGATATTCGTTAAGGCGCAGACGGATCTGCTCGGGCAGGTAGGGGCGGGCCAGATCACGGCAGATCTCGATAAAGGCCAGCTCCTCTGAGTCGGGAATGCGCAGTCCTCTGTGGCGCGTCCGGATTTTATAGTAGCGGTTACGTCCTTCCTTGCCGGTCTCCAGATTCGTTCCCAGTTCCGCGCCGATGACATCCATCATCCTCATCACCGTCTGCCTGGAGCAGTTGAGCTTTAGGGCCAGATCGGTCAGGTAATGAGGACGGCTGTCCGCCATCAGCATCCTGAAGAGTTTTAACAGCTTACTGCCATAGTTAGCGTCCTGATCCATAGCCCTTGTCATAGCGCTACTCCACGTCGCCGATATAGCGATCAATAAAAGTATGCTTGCCGGTGATGATGGTTCTGACGTAATCCTCAATCAGGGCCTGACAGCGGTTATCGTAAACGCCGGTAAGTTCAATGAGATAGAGATTGTCCTTCTCTCCGATCGCCACCGCATACGTGTTGATCTCGGGACAGGCGGTGGTATAGAAACCGCGTCCGACCTTGGAGGTAGTATCACAGCGGCTTTTGGCGGCATAGTCATTGATATAGCCGAGCGCATCCCTGCCTCCCGTATTACGGGTATAGGTGATGCGCACTACGCTGTCGGAAACCTTTTTGCCCCGCGGCACGGGGCTGTAATACTCCACGGCATTACCCACCACGGCCTGCGTCCAGTTCTCGGGTACCGGCGGAAAGGGCACTACGGTAAAGCCCACGGCACTGTTCTGTGACAGGGCGCGGTCGAGAGCCGCATCGCTGTAGGCAGGTGCGCACAGGATAAGCGCCGCACTCAGAGCGAGGAACCTAAGAGAGAAGTTCGCAATTTGCATGACCTTATTCCACAGTCAGAGGAAATCCTCTCTCTATCGTAACATCGAGAAGCTCCCTTGCCTGTGAGGCACTGCCGATTTTGCACACTCTCTTAAAAAATTGCGTCAGCTCCGGATTATGGCGACGGGCAAACCCCAGGAACTGCTTAAGACGGTCCATGACCGATTTTTCGGGGAAATGCCGCGCCTCCAGTTCATCCATGAAGCTCAGGGCCACCTGCAGAAGCTCAGAATTGGAAAGTGGCTCTGCCCCGTCTTTGACGACATGCCCGGCGTTAGGGACCATAAGCGCTCCGCGACCTATCATGAGCCGCCTGCACCCTGAAAGGCGCATGCATTCAAGAGCGCTGTCCAAAGAGACGATCTCGCCGTTAGCGACGAGCACCGCCTCCCCCGCAAATTCATGAAGAGGGGCGAGGGCGCTCCAGTCGAGGCATTCCTCGCGGTACAGCTCCTTGCGCGTGCGCGCATGCACGATGATCTCATTGACGCCGGGCACCGCTATCGCCTGCACGATGTCAGGCGCCTCGTGCTTGCTTTCAAAGCCTAAACGCACCTTTACCGAAAGCAGGGTCTCAGGCTCGAGGATGTCACGCACCCGCGCCACAATCTCATGCATTAAGGACGGCTCCTTAAGGAGCATGGAACCTGCGTGATGGACAAAGCGCGAGGGACAGCCGAAATTGATGTCAATGGCCTTAGCCCCTATTTCCTCAGCCCGTTTGGCAGTGCGGGCCATAAGCCCGGGACGATCCCCGAGGAGCTGCACGCGCACCGGCGTACCGTCCGGGGTCTTACCGCCCTCTCTGAGTTCAGGCACCTCCCGCCAGAGCGTCTTATACGGCAGCACCACATCGCTCACCCGGATAAATTCCGAAAAACACTCGTCATACCCGCCTACGGCGCAGAGCACCTTGCGCATCGGGGGATCGCACACTCCCTCCATGGGAGCTAAATACAGCCTTTCACAGCTCACGTCATACCTCATGATTTTTGCGCGGATTGTAGCAGATAGCTCCCCGCCTGGCATCCCCCGCACCTGCCTTCCCCGGCTGCCAGTCAGGGAACATGATCTCTTTTGCAGCAGTTAGCTCAATACATGCTAGAATTTGCTGCTTCTAAGGAGTTTTTCATGATCATAGCCACCCATGACGGTTCATTTCACGCCGACGAGGCCGTAGCCTGCGCGGTACTGACCACTGTTTTTGAGCACGCCCCCATTATCCGCACCCGTGACGAGACGGAGATGGAGAAAGCCGATCTCATCATTGACGTCTCCGGCCTTAACGACGAGCGGCATTTTGATCACCACAGCCCTGACTTCACGCTCGCGCGTGACAATGGCGTGCGCTACGCCACGGCAGGTCTCATGTGGCTGCACTACGGTCACGGGTATATGCGCAAAATCCGCGACAATTACCGCCTGAACGATACCCCCGATCAGGTGCTCGAACGCGCCTTCGAGCGCATTGACCGCGAGATCATGATTGCCGTCGATCTCAATGACAACGGACAGCTCAACTATTATCTTGACGATCTGGTGCATCCTGAGCCCGGGGAGGGCAAGCGGGTCTTTGACGAGCTCAATATCTTCTATCAGAACGAACCTTCCATCCCCTACCTCGTGGCGATGATGAATCTGCCCAATATCAGCGCTGACGGCCAGAACAAGGCTTTCTTCTACACCGTGAAGATGCTGCGCGCCTTCATTCAGAACGCAGCCGTCAACGCCATCTATACCGAAATGGGCATCGCTAAGGTTCTGGAAGCCTATGACGGCGGGGAAATCCTCATCATGCACGACCGGCTCCCCTGGTCTTCAGCCATCCGCGAGCACTTTGAACTCTTTGACAAATGCCTGCTGGCCGTCTATCCCGATCGCAAGCGCGGCTGGCGTGTCCAGGCCCTCCCCCTCTCGCGCTCCGAGCGCTTTAAGAACAAGATCACGGCCCCGAAAAGCTGGTGCGGACTTAACTTCGAGGAACTGGACGCCGTCTCGGGACTTAAAGACGCCATCTTCGTGCACCGCTCGGGCTTCACCGGGGGCACCCTCACTTATGAGGAGGCCCTGCACATGGCAAGGCTCTGGATTGAAAAAGGCGATCGCCACTTCGCCTGAGAGAAGGCTCTCCCCGGCTTTTCGCGGGGTGAGTCCCAACTTTTTTCCTTACCGCAGCGCTTAGTTAAGATTGATGGTAGCGACGTTATCGCGGGACTGAGCGCGCACGAAACGCACCGTCTCTCCCTCGCCTGCGGGCAATTTCTTCTGCGCGTAGACAAAGGCCCCGTCAAAAACGGACAGCTCCGCGCCCTGCCCAGAGGCGGCCTCGATGCGCGAACCGTTCTTCAGCTCCGCGTAAAGATAGTAGACGGTATTCACCGTATTAAGAGCGATGCTCTCCTTCTTGCCCCCGGCGACGTTATACCAGCCGTCCACCATCCATTCCCCGGAATCCTTATCAAGGTAGGAGAAGGCAAACGAGGCCGTCTCTTCCGTGGTGTTATTGACCGTGACATCCAGAGCCTGAGCATTCAGGGACAGAAGACCGCTCACGGCAAGGGCGGTAAAAGCTGCGTATTTCAACATAATTACTCCTTAACTAAAAACTCAGGGCATGAACTTGCCATCCTGCACATTAGTTTCAGGACGGTAACGCTGTGCCTTAACCGTGTCTGCAGGGTTGACCTCCGGCATGCCGGATAGTCCCTGCTGCGCCTCAAAACCCTGCGGCTGCGCCTTTTCCTGTCCGGAGACAGTGAAGTCCGCGGGACGAAGCGGGGTTTTCAGTGCATCACGTTTTAAGGCGGCATTGATCGCGGCGGTGAAGGCCTCAAGGCCATGCTGCTGCACCATGGAGCGCATCAGGCGGCCCAGAACCAGGATATAGGCGATGGGCACCAGAAAGAGCACCGTGATGTCAAAGGGCAGGTGCACAAAGAAGTTGACCGTGATGAGAATGAGCAAGAAGGTGTTGGCGTAGGCAGAAAGGCGCAGCGCGTCACGGAAGCAGATGCGGATACGCGAGATATAGTACATGGAAAGGCGGCCGATCGCGGCAATGACCACCCAGTTAATGAAGACGGCCATCACCAGATAGATGACGGCTCCCAGGTAAAAGACGATGGCAGGGGAATTCAGGGCCCTGTCAAAGACCGAGGCAGCCTGCAGCGGCTCAAAATCCCCGGCACTGCCCTCAAAGATCATAGTCCAGGGCAGGCTCTGCGAGGACAACTGACCGTTTTCCTCCACCCTCAGGAGTAAATCACGTGCCGTAAGGATCACCGGTACCCTGTCGTACTCAGATCCGAGCATCCTGTCGGTGGGATTGTAGACGATAATGAGTTCGCCGTCCGGATTGCGGATCTCGGCAAAGACGGTATCCGTCTTGGGGCTTAGAATGCCCGCCTCACTCATATAGGAAGGGGGGATCTGCGCGACAAGCGAGGTCAGCTCAAAGCTTTTTAATAAATCAACGACCGCAGTTACACGGTAGGTAATGGGCAGGGCGAGCACCATGGCAAGGCTGACAAGATAGGCAAAGCCCCACCCGCGCAGGGCAAAGAGCACCCGGAGATAAAACGCACGTGAATATAAGGCTAAAACGGGCCGCAGCAGGCGGTCCTTAAAAAATTCAGGATTCAAATTTACCTCGCTTCCAGATCACCATTACAATTGTACAAGTTGCAAAAGAAGGTGCAAGCCTCATCGCGGAGTAACTGATGCGTGTCCTTTACAGAGCAGTACTTACCTTAGCGCTTTTATCCCTCTTCAGAGCCGCTTTCAGCGCGGAAAGCGGCTCTCAGATCTACGGTACCTATCAGGCAGGCTGCCTTACAGGGAGCGTGGAGCTGCCCCTTGACAGCCCCGACTATCAGGTACAGATCTGGGGAGAGGGACGCAATTTCGCCCATCCCTCGATGCTCTCCTATCTTAAGGGGCTGATAGAGAGGAGCAAAGAGGCGGGACTGCCCCCGCTTCTCATCGGCGATCTGTCCTTTCGCTATGGAGGCCCCTATGGCCCTAAATCCTCGCATGCCTCGCACAGTATCGGCCTTGATGTCGATCTGCCCCTCGAATTTGCTTCCCCGCGCCTGACCGCAAGGGAGCTGCGCCATCCTCAGAGCCACAATATCGTGACCTCTAAGGGACCCAACGCGCGTTTTACAGGGGAGATTGCCACCTATATCCGCCTTGCTGCAGACGATCCGCGCGTAGAGCGCATTTTCGTCAATCCCCGCATCAAGGAACATCTCTGCAAACTGTATGCGGGGCAGGATCGCAGCTGGCTGAGAGTGGTACGTCCGTGGTTTGCCCACCGCGCCCATATGCACGTGCGCCTTGCCTGTCCGCCCGACAGTCCCTACTGCGTACCGCAGTCTCCGGTTCCTCAGGGAGACGGCTGCGGCTATGAAGTGGCAAGCTGGTTCCTGCCCCCGGCAAAGCCCGCACCGGGTAAAAAGCCGGTGGCAGCAAAAAAGGCAAAACCCATGCTGCCAGCGCAGTGTGAGGCGCTTTTAAAGCTCAATTCCCGTTAGCTAAAAGTTCAGGAGGCGATTGAGGAACGAAACGCGATCACGCTTTGAGACAACCTTCACGGAAATTCCCTGGAAGGTAAAGGTAGTGACAAAGTCCTCCCTCGGATGAAGGTGGGCGTTGACCGCGTTGACCACTTCCGTGAGATCGGCACGCAGCCGCTGCCTGTAAGGCAGCGTCTCAGTTTCCAGGAGTTCCTTTAAGAAACTGCGCGCACGGGTCAGGTTTTCCTCTTCCATAGCCGAGGGAGCGCGGATCAGATCATTCCACGCAAAACCCGTGATGTACTGTATCCACGCCTGCAGCTGGCGGGGGATCCAGATCGGGGACAGCGGCTCCTGCACCTCCAGCATGAAGTTCCTGAAGGCCTGATTGACAAAATCAGCGGCGGTCATGCGCTCCCCGTCCCTGCCGGCAATGATGTATTCGCGGTAGAGAATGTCATCCCCGCCGCGGCGGCGGATCTCCAGCATGCAGCGGCTGCCGCCGGCCTCGGGACCATAGCTGTAAAAGACACAGGAACCGCTGTCGCTTTTCTGCATGGCCTCAAAGGAATAATCCTCATAACTCTCGCTGTTCTTATCCTTTAAGGTCTGACGCACCATGGCCCTGATGATATTGCGCTTCTGATCGCGCTGCAGAAAATCCTCTAAATGCGAAATGAGAAAGCCCGCAAAATCCTCGCGCACCGCGTCCGAGAGCTTATGCGCCGTGCCCTGACTTAGGGCGATTTCACGGGCATAGTCGGTCTTGCGATCATAGAGGGCATAGAAGATGAGCACCCACAGCTGCATCTGAAAATCAAAGACGCGGCTGAAGATATAATCGCACATGGACTTCTTGCCGTTAAGAATATCGATGCTGGCACCGTTCTTGCGCTTAAACACCCAGTCATGCGAGAAAATCTTCAGCTCGTACCAGTTAACGAAATCCGGCAGTGCGTCCGAGAAAAAGGAACGCAGTTCCTCACGCGGGATCTCTTCAAAGCCGTGCAGGGGTCTCAGAAGCGGGTTACCCGCATGCACCGGCAGCGGCCAGACGGTACTTAAGGGCAGCTGACTCTGACCCTGCTGACTCTTAAGGCGCGGATTTAACTTGCACGCGTCCAGGAACTCCCACACCGCAATCAGCGAATGCAGCCGCGTCAGAAGCGGGGTATAACGCGCATTGCTCTCGTCCTGCACCGGCAGATGCAGGTATTCGAGCATCTGCGAGGGCCGCAGGAGCTTTAAGATCTCTTCCTGATCCTTAAAAGTATCCTGCCACAGGGCAATCAGTCCGTGGGTACGGCTGCCCTCGGTCAGGGAGCGGCAGGGTTCGAGCTCTGGATTGAGACACACCACCGTCTTGCCCTTTAAAAAACCGCAGGCGATGATTTCCTTTAAAGTCGGCAGGCTGTGATCCTCGGTGATGAGCGCGCGCGTAATTCCCTGACCTAAGGCATTGGACCAGCGCACGCGGCTGACGATCACGGGGCGCAGAAAGGTATGCAGGTAGACCTGCGGCCGGTGCTCCCCGTCATAGTGAAGCACACCGATCTCCAGCGCCGTATCCATGTCCCCTTCATTGGGGACATACACGTCAAGGAAATACAGCGAGGTCTTGGGCATTGCGCGACCTTAGTAGCCGGACTCCAGGGCCGGAGCGGGGGCGAGCAGATCGCTGTCCTCAACAATCATGGCCCCGCCGTTGGCACTGTTATCCACGGGTGCGACATAAGTTGAGGACGGAGACACCGTGCCCCCGGAGGGAGCGGCGCGCTCAATCTTGATACGATCGGTGGTCACGTAACCCGTTTCCTTTAAATTGGCCTGATCGGTGATGTAATCGAAAATGGTATAAACCTTCTTCACGCCCTTAAAGGTCAGTACCTGATTGACGGCGCGTTTGGCCTCATCCTCTGTGACAAGGCCCATGAGGAACACCTCACTGTCCTCGGTTACGACCTTAAAGCGGTTGGAGCGGATATTATCCGAAAAGAGCAGCTTGGCCTTGATCTGCGAGGTCAGATAGGAGTCGGAGGCCACCTGTGTGGCACTTACCGGAGCCTTAATCTGCACATAATTGTAGACCTTGCGCACGTAATTTAAGCGCGAGATCTGATCGACACACCACTTGAGGTAATCGGAATTGGTAGTCTGACCGACTAAGAGCACGTTGCCTGACATGGAGTAAATCGTGACGTTAAAGACCTCGGACTTGGAGAGGATCTTGTTGGAGCTGAGCACGTCGTTGCCGGCCTGCTCAATATTCTCGTCATAAACCATATTTTCAAAGGTGCGGGAATCCGAGCCTATCGCCACGCCGGCACCGGCACCGGCAGCTCCGGCCACCAGCGCGGCGCAGCCTGAGGTTACCGAAAGTGTTGCTCCCATTACAGAGCAGAGTACAAGAGCGGAAAGCTTATTCATAGTATTGCCGCGAAGGCCTCCTTTTCCCGTTAATTTCATTGAAATTATACCCAAAACGGGACGGCTTAGCAGTTTTTAACCTAAAGCTGATGTGAAGGAAAAGCGGAGCCCTGGAAAAAGAAAACCCTCGGGAACTGAGGTTCCCGAGGGCAACAATCAAACAAACATAAGGAGTGTCTGTATTATACAAACTCTGTGATATGTGTCAAATATTTTTTAAAAATTTTTTCTCTTTACTATACACAAATAGGTTTTTAGTATGTAAACACGCTTTCCACCGCCGGTGTTTTGTGGTTCATCCCACACTTTCGTAAAGCTGCAGCCTGATCTTTATTCCGGAAAGCGCTCTGCTCCACGTAACCGTAATTTTTCTGGAAAACGTCTAATTTTGCGGCAGAGCTTCAATTTTAAGCAAACGCCTGCCCTATATCCTTCCTGCCCATATACAATGAGGCATGGAGTGCAAACTTCGTTACTGAGGTGTCAAGTCAATGCGTTTTGAAATTGAGGACTTCGAGCAGATTTTCGGGCGTTCCCTGAAGGACATGGTGCTTTTCGGGATCCGTGACCGCGATCTGCGTCACGCGGGGATCTCCCTGTCCGACATGGTAGCCGCGGGTTTTACCAAGGAACATTTTGACCGTCTAGGCGTGAACGCCTTTAATCTCTACCGCAGCGCACACGTCATGCGGCCGGAGCTGGAACGTTTAGGCTACACCATCAGTGATGTGGTGGCCTGCGAAATCAACAAGAAGCACTTTGAGGACATGGGCTTCTGCCTCAAGGATCTCATTGACGCGGGCCTGCCCAAGGACGCTTTCCTTGACATGGGCTTTACCCTCGATGACTTCAAATACGTACAGAAAGACTTCAAACGGGCCGATCTCATCAATATGGGCATTACCCTGCCCGAGCTCATTGAGGCGGGCTTTGTCAAAAAGGATTTCGAGCACTACGGCATCACCGCCGAAGATTTTCTGGAGCAGCTCTTTTATGTCAAGGACATTCTCTCCCTCGGCTACTCCATTAAGGACGTAGTGGACGCCGGTGCCACGGTAAGAAAGCTCGAGGCATTAAATCTCACCTTACAGGAGCTCATGGACGGCGGTTGCGGCAAGCAGGAATTTGATGATCTGGAAATCTCCGTCTCCGAGCTTGTCAATGATATCCCCCTTAACCGTGAAAAACTCGAAAGCCTCGGCTATACCCTGCAGGATCTCATTGCCCAGGGACTGAACGCAGTGCAGTTCCGTGCCTTAGGCTATACGGCAGCTGATCTTAAGGGAGTCGGTATCGGCAACGAAGAGCTCTTAAGCCTGGGTTTTAACGCCGAGGAACTGGCCTGAAACACCGCAATTTAAGCTTGCAGGACCCGTGCCCCGGCACGGGTTTTCTGTGTCAGAAATCCTGGGCTACGGCAGAAGCAACGGCGGGCAAAAAATAACCCCTGCGGAGAAACTCTGCAGGGGCACCATCAAACAAACATAAGGAGTGATTCACATTATACATAAAATGCGATCATAGTCAAACATTTTTAAAAAATTTTGCGCCTTGTACCCTTAGTCCGGGGATCACTAAGTCTTACCTGCATTAAGAGCATTGATCTACATCAAGGTTTAGGGCAGAGCCTTTTAGTCAAGAGCAGACTGTTTAAGCACCGGGGATGAGGTTTGCGGAGCGGTTACATAAGTCCGCGCGGGCAGGGATAGGCAGCCACTGCTCCATGGCAGGTGGAGGCGGGGACAGGCCCCGCCTTATAAAGAATTATTTCAAGAGAGGATCGACGTCAGGAGCGTTGCAGACCTTAGTCAGCAGCGACTTGACCACGTAGGGGTTGCCGCTGACGATATTGCCGCTCTTGCGGTAACCGTCCTCACCTGCAAAGTCAGTGATAAGACCGCCCGCCTCGCGCACGATCACCTCGCCTGCCGCAAAGTCCCACGGCTTTAAGCCCTGCTCTAAATAACCGTCAAAGCGGCCGCAGGCTACATAGCAGAGATCGAGTGAGGCACAGCCGGAGCGGCGGATGTCGGCGGTATTGTCCACGAGACGGCGGGAGAGCTCAAAGAAAGCACCCATTCTCTCGCGGTAACGCACCGGATAGGCGGTGGCCACGATGGAGCCGTCTAAGGTACGGCGATCGGAGACGCGGATCCTCTGGCCGTTAAGACCGGCACCCTCGCCGCGGGCGGCGGTGAACATCTCATTGGCGAAGGGATCGAAAACCACGCCCAGAAGCGGAGCGCCGCGGCGGCGCAGACCGATGGAAACGGCCACGTGGGGAATACCCTTGACGAAATTGGTGGTGCCGTCGATGGGATCGATGACCCACTGATATTCTGCATCCTTATTGCCCTGAATGCCGCCCTCTTCGCCTAAGACGGCGTGATCACGGTAAGAGCGCAGCAGCAGATTGGTAATGGTGCTCTCACATTCCTTGTCGATATCGGTGACGAGATCGTCTTTACGCTTCTCCTCCACGGAAAAAAGCTCGGTGTGACCTAAATTACGGGCAATAATATTGCCGGCAGCACGGGCAGCGCGCACTGCGATATTGAGCATAGGATGCATATTAAAGAACTCTCTTTTTTGGCTAAACGAAAAAAGTGGTTTATTATATGGCATCCTTTAACCGAGCTCAATAAAAAGGTGCACACACCATGGATGCCTACGCAGAATACTCCTCTCTTCTCCGCAATGAAGGCAGCGATGATCTCCCCACTGTCTACCAGGGGCTTATCTACGCGCTCATCGCCAACGGCTACGACGCCGGCAGCCGCGAGCTGCGCACTAAGGTGGCCTCGCTGCTCAACGGCGGCGAAGGACTGCCAGGCTCCATGATCGCTATGCTCACCGATCTGGCCGTGGACGCGGGTGAGGCCCTGAAACAGGGTAAGCCGCAGTTTTTAATGCCAGGGGAGCAGAAGGACAGGCTGCAGGCTCTCGCGGGCCTTGCCTACGGTACCGCTCTCGGTCTGCCCTTTAAGGCCGACGGCACCACATTTGAGGATCACTTTCTTATGGAAGAGGTCATGACCTTAAACGATATCGGCCGTGTCGATGACGAAGGCGATTTTTCCGAGGAGGATTTTAAGGTCATCGTGGACTATATCGCCACTACTCTCACGAAGGCCTACCGCCGCGCACACAGTTAAATCAAGGGGGGGCCTGCTGGCCCCTCAGTGCTTTCCTCTGCTTTACCCCGCTTTTTCCTTAACTTTTTAAAATCACAGGCCCTGCTCAGCCTGACTGAGAACCTTCAGGCAGCAGATTATATCCATTCATCGCCCTCTTCACGCTCATCCTCGTCCTCTTCTCACTCGTCTTCATCTTCCTCCCACTCATCCTCCTCCCAGCGGGAAAGCCCATAGCGAGGCTGTGTTTCTGACAGCTCCGTGGCAACGGTCCTGCAGACTCTCTCCTGATAGAGGAGCTCATCCGCGGTTCCATCACTGCCTGATGACACCTGCGCCAGGACCGTGGCAGAGCCAAACGCCATTACCCAGACAGCACTTAAGACGGCAACACTCTTACACATACGGATCTCCTCCTGAGGACAGACATCTAACCCCGCTTAAGGCCTCTCAACGGACTGAGCCAAGCCCTGCGCGTTTACTCCTACTCTATCACGAAAGTCCCCCGCCGCTGCGGTAAGGTACTTAGCGCAGATTTCATCCCCAGATCCTGAACCTGGCGCATGGCGCATACCGGAAAGTTTGCAGGGAAAGGCGGAGCTGATCCTCATCTCCTGCACGGAAAGAACCTCAGTGCCCTGACGGCTCCTGTAGCTTTCGCACCTGTACCCCTGAGCCTTACGCAAAGCGTTCCGTAAATATTTTTTCTATGAGTACGGCGCATTCCTCAAGCCCCAGAGCCCCTACATTGAGAGTAAGCTGATAGTTATGAGGATCGTTAATGTCCCGGCCCGTATAGTGAGCGTAATGCTCCGCGCGGCGCCTATCAAAGAGCTCCATGGCTTTTAAAGCCGCCTCCCGCGTCATGTGATACTCCTCAAGGCAGCGCCTGAGTTTGTCCTCAAAGGAAGCGTAGAGACGGATCTTTAAGACCTGAGGATAATCACTGAGGAGATCGTCAGCGCCTCGTCCCACGATCACGCAGGGCCCCTGCGCGGCTAATCTGCGGATCACCCGCGCCTGCGCAACATACAGAGCGTCCGTTTCGGATAAGGACTTATCAAGAGATGCCGTATAATCCTGAAAAATCATCTGATACAGGAGCGCGTTATCAAGCCGGTCCTCGTGACGCGACACGTATTCGGGAGTCATGCCCGTTTCCTTAGCGGTCAGATCGATGATCTCGCTGTCATAGAACTTAAGCCCCAGATCCTGAGCGAGCCTTTTTCCGAGCAGGCGGCCGCCGCAGCCGTACTCGCGGGAGATGGTGATCACTGGTCCGTAAACGGCAACCGGAGCGGGCGTAGCCTCGTGCGCGCTTTCACCGAAAAAGCGATCCAGATACGCAAGGTGGCGCGAGACGACGCGCACGCAGGGGCCGACTAACAGCGCCCCGATCACCGTGCCCTCGCGCACGCTGGCCACCGCGCCAAAATCCGTGGCTATAAGCCCCACCACGATGGCCAGCAGGACTAAGGAAACGTCAAAGCAGAGCTTGATAATCCCGAAATCCTTTTTAAGAAAGAGACACAGGGCCTTAACGAAAGCCTCGCCTGCCACCAGGGCGACGTTGGCTCTGACCTCAAGGGCCACACCGCAGGCCAGGATCACCGAACCGGCAAAGAGGAGCGTAAGGCGCGCGAGATAAAACTCCATGCCCCCGACGAGCTTAGCCATGAGGAACATATTGACGTCAATGGAGACGGAGAAGAGGAACGTTGCGGGGATCTGCGAAAACAGGCTGCGGAAAACGCCCTTAGCGTGCCGGTCGGGCAGCAGAAAATACTGCGAGGCAATCAGAAGGAGATTGCCGAGCATGGTCACCATGCCAAACGAGAGCGGCGTGTGGAGCGAAATTTCATACCATGCCGAGGAGATAGGCGTGGTACCGAGCGCGGCCAGGGTAACTAAGGCAACCCCGAGACCGTTGATCCACAGGGAGAAAAAAAAGACGAGATAGCGTCTTGAAAGTTCTTTTCCGCTCACGAAACCTCCTCAAAATTCCTTACTGCGCGCAGTGTACTCTGACTGCGGTTTTGCAAAAGACAGATGTCGGATTTTCGCTGGTAAAAAAGCCTTTTTGCACTCTTTCATGGCAAAAATACGTGGAGAACCGCAGGCTTTATGCGCTACATTCCCCTGACTTAAGGCAAAAAAAAGTCCCTGCTGCCAGGGACCTTTTGGTGATGCTTTTTTAGTTTAAACTTACTGAGCGTTCTCAGTCTGAGGAACGGTGGGCACATCACCGCCAACCACCGGCACGTCCTCAGGCACGCTCTGCAGCGCGGGAGTCTCGGCTGGAGCCGCCTCCGCTGCCTCAATATTGGTGAAGGAGGTCGTATCCTCGCCGTGATCCTTCTGTAGCCAGGAGATGAAAAGGCAGATCCCGAAGAACAGGAAAGCCAGGAACCAGGTGCTGCGGGTAAGGAAATTACCCGAACCCACGGCTCCGAACACGGTGTTGGAGGCACCGGCACCGAAAGAGGCACCCATACCTGCACCCTTGCCCTGCTGCACCAGAATCAGGGCCACCATGGCGACTGCCACGAGGAGGAATAAAACAATAACTACTTCGTACATTTTTTAATCTTTTGCTGTAACCGTTAGGATCGGATCCGTCTGACAGGCACAGCACATGCGTCAGACTCACGGCTGTGCATATTAAACGTTTTAATCTGCAAGATCAAGGCCTCATACCTCTTCGGCCTGACGGCGGATCACGTCGGCAAGGCGCACCGCAAGACTGTGCACCTGCTCGCGATCCTCGCCCTCGACCATGACGCGCACCAGAGGCTCGGTACCGGACTTGCGCAGCAGCACACGCCCGTGCGAGCCCAGCTCCGCCTCCACGGCCTTTACCTCTTCGTGAACGCGCTCATCGGAAAGCGCGTCAAAACCCGCGCTAAGGCGCAGATTGATAAGCTCCTGAGGCAACATGGTCAGCCCCTCAGTCAGCTCCTCAAGGCTCTTCTGCTGACGGATGGCGGCCTTCAGAACCTGCAGCGCCGAAACGATACCATCGCCCGTGGAAACGTAATCAAGGCAGATGACGTGGCCGGAGTTTTCACCGCCCAGGCGCCAGTTCTTCTCTAAAAGAGTCTCCATGACATAGCGATCACCGACAGCCGAGCGTGTAAAGCCAATGCTCTCGCGCTTTAAGGCCAGCTCAAGGCCTAAATTAGACATTAAGGTACCGACCACCCCTCCGCCTAACTTGCCGCGGGCCTTGCGATCGGTGGCGATGATATAGAGCACGGCGTCGCCGTCTAAAAGCCGGCCCTTGCCGTCCACCAGCATGACGCGATCACCGTCCCCGTCAAAGGCAATGCCCAGATCGGCATTCGTCGACAGCACCTTGGACATCAGCGCCTCCGGATGCGTGGAGCCCACGCCGTCATTGATGTTGATGCCGTTGGGAGAGGTGCCTATCGTGGTCACCTTCGCTCCTAATTCCTTAAACACAAGGGGGGCGACATGATAGGTGGCACCGTTGGCGCAGTCGAGCACAATGTGCAGTCCTTCAAGGCTCATGGAGGAATCAAACGAGCTCTTGCAGAACTCCACGTAGCGGCCCGGCGCATCATCCTGACGGAAGGCGCGGCCGAGATTCTGCGGATCGGTGATCCCTATTTCTCCGTCCAGTTCCTTTTCAATCTCCAGCTCTATCTCATCAGGCAGCTTGGTTCCCTCACGCGAGAAAAACTTAATCCCGTTATCAAAGAAAGGATTATGCGATGCGGAAATCACCACGCCCAGATCGGCGCGGAAAGCCTTGGTGAGGTAGGAAATGGCAGGCGTGGGCATGGGGCCTAAGAGCACCGTGGAGACACCCGCGGCACTGAACCCCGACTCCAGGGCTGCCTCAAACATATAGCCCGAGAGACGGGTATCCTTACCGATGATGACGCGTCCTCCCTGTCCGCGGGCTAACACCTTACCTGCGGCCATGCCAAGGCGCATCACGAAATCGGGGGTAATGGGATACTGACCGACGCGTCCGCGCACCCCGTCGGTGCCGAAATATCTGCGCTTTACTGCCATGCTATTTGCTTCCTTTTAACTGACGGCGGTTTTTAATGGCTTTCACAATCGCCCTGGAAAGACGGAAGGGCCTGGCGCTGCGCGTGCATGCCAGATGCGTCTCCAGCGCGAGAATGGTTTCCTCAACGTACTGAGTGCGGATTAAGGACACACCCGCATCAACGGCAAAGAGGGAGGCGGCGATATAGACGCCCGGGTGCGCGCTGACGGCCAGATCCTCGTGCGGCAGCTCCCTGGGGATCGCCACGCACAGAGGCAGGGCAAAACTCTTAAAGGTATGCAGGCGCCCCATCGCCGTCAGACGGTGCTCAATGCCGTCCTCAACATCCGGCGTGGGATCGATAAGCAGCTGCGAGCGCGGGATCCCCGCGTTAAGGCAGGCATCAATGCGCTCGTATAAAAACTCCGAGACCACCGAGGCCGGATCGGCCTTGCCGCGGCCGAAATCCTCGCTGGAAATGCTGCCGTTAAAGCACAGACACACCGGTACCTTCAGTGAGGCGGCCATGGCAAGAGCTCCTTCCGCCCGCAGAGCTTTCGGATCGATGATGAGCGAGGCTCCGCGGGAGACAGCCTCCTGCATCAGCTGAGGGCTGGAGGTATGCACGGCGATATGGCAGTTAGTGGCCTCGAACACCGCTCCCACCGCCTCAGGAAGCAGAACCTGTTCCACCTCACTGGCACAGGGCTGGCGCATTCCCACCTCAATAAAGGCCGCACCGTATTCTTCAATTTCGGCCGCCTTCTCCTTAAGACGCGTCACATCCAGTGCCTCTGAGGGGTCAAGGGGCAGGATCCCCACGACGCACGGGCTTTGCAGTTCTTCGTTCTGCTCTCCAAATCTCAGCTTCATGCCGCTTTCTCCTTAGCTGTCCTTACGCTCCTCACTGTCCTCATCCTTAGCGTGCGCCCTGGACGGGGCGTAGCCGCGGGAGTCGGAAGTAGCGTCCACGCCTGTGGCTCTTGGCTCTTCAGGCTGATGCGCAGCGGCTTCCTCACGGGGCGCTTCCTGCCCGGGGGCAGGAGCTGCGTTTTCAGTCCCGGTACCGCTGCCACCCTGAGGATCGTTGCTGTTCGACGGATCGGCCTCGTAGGCGGTAGGCGCGCGCACAGGACGGCGGGCCATCAGATCGTCAATCTGCACCGCATCGAGAGTCTCGTATTTAAGCAAGGCGTCCTTCATGGCCTCTAAAATATCGAGATTTTCCTTAAGCAGGGTCTCGGCCCTGGCGTAGCAGGTATTGATGATCTCGGCGATTTCCTCGTCAATGATGAGCGCGGTCTTCTCCGACACATTCATAGTCTGCGTGGTGCCGCCGCCTAAATACAGGGTTCCCTCCCTGTCCTGATCAAACTGCATCGGGGGCAGACGCTTGCTCATGCCCCAGCGCGTGACCATGCGTCTTGCAATATCCGTGGCGCGCTCAATGTCATTGGAGGCCCCGGTGGTGACGGCGTTCTCGCCAAACATCAGGCCTTCGGCGATACGGCCTGCAAAGAGCGTGCAGATATTGGACAGAAGATACTGGCGCGACTGACTGTAACGGTCCTGCTCAGGCAGATACATGGTCACGCCCAGCGCGCGTCCGCGCGGGATAATCGAAACCTTGTACACCGGATCGTGTTCGGGCACGAGACGGCCCACGATGGTGTGACCGGACTCATGGTAGGCGGTATTGATGCGCTCATGTTCCGTCATGGCCATGGAGCGGCGTTCGGCACCCATGAGCAGCTTATCCTTGGCCTGCTCAAACTCATGCATGGTGACGGTGCGCAGGTTGGCTCGGGCCGCCGCTAAAGCCGCCTCGTTCACGAGATTGGCAAGCTCGGCGCCCGAGAAACCGGGCGTACCGCGCGCTAACACCGCCGGATCGACGTCACGGGCTAACGGCACCTTGCGCATGTGCACCTTGAGGATCTGCTCACGGCCGCGCACATCCGGAAGCCCCACCATCACCTGGCGGTCAAAGCGGCCGGGGCGCAGTAAGGCCGGATCGAGCACGTCCGGACGGTTGGTCGCGGCAATCACAATCACCGCCTCAAAACCTTCAAATCCATCCATCTCCACGAGGAGCTGATTTAAAGTCTGCTCCCTTTCATCGTGACCGCCACCGAGGCCTGCACCTCTCTTACGTCCCACGGCGTCAATCTCATCAATAAAGACGATACAGGGGGCGTTCTTCTTGGCCGTATCAAACATGTCGCGCACACGGGAGGCACCCACGCCCACGAACATTTCCACGAAATCCGAGCCCGAAATGGAGAAGAAGGGCACCTTGGCCTCACCTGCAATGGCGCGGGCCAGCAGGGTCTTACCGGTACCGGGCGGGCCTACCATGAGCACGCCGCGGGGAATGCGTCCGCCTAACTTCGAGTACTTGGTAGGATCCTTGAGGAAATCCACGAGCTCTACCACGTCTTCCTTGGCCTCATCGCAGCCGGCCACATCGGCGAAAGTGGTCTTGACCTGATTTTCGCTCAGAAGCTTGGCCTTGCTCTTACCGAAGGACAGAGGATTGCCGCGTCCGCCACCGTTCATCTGGCGCATGAAGAAAATCCACACCGCGATGAGGAGGATCATCGGGAACCACGACACGAATACCGAGGTCAGGAAGCTCGGCTCCTCGGGACGGGTGCCGGAGGCACGCACATTGTGAGCGATAAGATTATCCAATAGGGCGCTGTCGTGAATGGGCATCACCGTGACGAACTGTTCGCCGTTACGGCGCATGCCGGTAATCACCTGCCCGTCGAAAATCACCTCGGAAATCTGATCCTGCTGCACTTCCCTGACAAAGGAGGTGTAGTCCATGGTCCTTCCCTGATTGCCAGGCGAGCTGAACGACTCAAAGAGGGACATCAGAATAACGGCGATCACGAGCCAGAGAATAAGGTTCTTTGCCATTGTCTGTCCTTAGCTTGTTTCCCTGTTGTCTGTACTGAAAGCATTTGTGTCGGGCGCGTCCTCTGAAGCTGACGGAGCGTCAGCTAAAGGCGGCACACCATTTAACGCATGACCTTTAAAACCGGTACCTACCATATAGACTTCCCGCGAACGGTCGCGTGAGGCATCGGGTTTTCTGACCCTGACCGTCGTGAAATCGCGTTTTATCTCGGCCAAAAGCTCCTGCGAGCCTTCGCCGGTAAAAACCTTGACCACGAAGGAGCCTCCCTTTCTTAAGACGCGGCGGGCCATGTCCAGAGCCAGTTCCGACAGGAGCATGGCACGGGGCTGATCGATGGCCGTTGTACCGGAAAGATTGGGAGCCATATCCGAAAGCACCACATCTGCACCTCCCTCCACCAGGGAGTAGAGACGGGCGAAAACGGCGTCCTCACGGAAATCGCCCTGTAAAAAAGTGACGCCCGCGATGGGATTCATGGGCAGGATGTCGGTCGCGATGACCTTGCCCTTATTGCCCACGCAGCGAATAGCGAGCTGTGACCATCCCCCCGGCGCCGCGCCTAAATCGACGACGGTGTCACCGGGTTTTATGAGACGGTCCTTCTCCTGTAACTGTTCAAGCTTAAAGGAGGCACGGGAGCGCAGACCGCGCTTATGTGCTTCCTTTACGTAGTGATCGTCAAAATGTTCTTTAAGCCAGCGCGTCTGACTGGCGCTGCGTTTCTTCTTGGGAGGCATACCGTCCTTAAATTAAAGTCATGACAGAAAATTCATTATACATCAGTAAGCGATTATAATACCCGCACCAGAAGTCTTACGCCCCCCAGGGGCCTTATCAAGGAATGCTTATGCCGCTTACCTCTCATCAGCGTCAGTTTTTAAAAGGTCAGGCTCATGATCTCAACCCCGTGGTGCTGTTAGGCTCCGACGGTCTTACCGAAGGTGTCATTAAGGAGATCGACTCTTCCATTGAGCATCACGAGCTCATCAAGATCCGCGTCAACGCCGGCGAAGGCCGCAAGTCTCAGGCCGAGGAGGCCGCTAAGGCCGTCAACGCCGAGTTAGTCCAGGTAGTAGGCCGCGTGGCAGTGCTCTTCCGTCAGAAAAAGGAAGGTTCACGCTTTATCCTGCCGCGAGCCTGAGTGCCTTTCCGCAGTAAGGGGGATTTCCCCCTTACCTATGAAGCTTAAACTTCTCAGGTCCCGCCGGGGCCCGCTCCTGATTGCGCTTAACCTCCATGGCAATCAGGGAGGCTTTTCCTCAGGACAAAGTCCGCCTCAAAGCTTCTCCTGCCCGTAACCTACCTCAAAACACTCTCAAACTCCTGACTGACTAAAGACGCCACGCTCCGGTCAGCCGTTTTCTGAGCCTCATCCCTCACCGGAATCAGCCTGCTAAGTTCCCTGCTGTTCAGCATCTGGCGTGTAGTATGCCAGAGTCAGGTAATACAGCTGCGATTAGCCGCCGGAACGTTATCCGCGCTGTAACAGCCTGACTTATCCTGCACCCGGCACACGCCCACGGTTTTACCGGGTGCACTGAGTAAAAATACTCAGCACACTAAGTAAAGTTACAGAAATTTCAGGTCACTTACGTGCTATATGCAAGAATAAGGTAACGAAGCGCCCTGGCGACTCTGTCTCTGCCCTTCTCTTAAGTCAGACGCTTATGCTACGTGCTATAATCGGCCCATTGTTTAAAAGCGAGATGACCATGTTACCCAAGATCCTTGAGTTCGCACCCGCGATTGCTTTCTTCGTATCCTATAAGCTCACCGCGGATCTCATCACCGCCACAGCCGTTATCGTAGGGGCGTGCCTCATCGCCTTTATCCTCAATTACGTACTCTTCAAAAAGGTCTCGAGAATGCAGGTCTTCGTGGTGGCCGCAGTGCTTCTGTTTGGCCTGCCCACGGTGCTGCTTAACGATCCGCAGATCATCAAGTGGAAGGTGACGGTGGTGAACCTGGTTTTGGCCACGGCCATCGGCGTCTGTCAGTTTGTGTTAAAGCGCAATCCCTTTGCCTATCTCTTCGGTCAGGAAATAAAGCTGCCTCCCGAGCTGTGGTTTAAGATGGGAACCCTGTGGATGGTGTTTTTCGTGCTGGCCGCGGGCTTAAACGTGGTGATAGCCTTTACCCTGCCGCAGCTCTTTGGCATTTCCGAGGAGTTAGCCGAGAGTCTGTGGGTGGATTACAAGACCTTTGGCAACGCCATTTTGAATTTCATCTTCGCCCTCGGGTGCGGGATCTATCTCCTGCGCCGCTACCCAGCTCTCTTTGAAGAGGTGCGCGAGAGCGTCAAGGATCGCAGTTAAACCGACACATTAAGGAGAAAACCATGCCTGACATGAATTACGGCAATATCAAATACGCCATCATCCCCGTGGCGGGACTGGGGACGCGTCTGCTGCCTGCCACCAAGGCCATCCCCAAGGAGATGATGCCGCTGGTCGATAAGCCGCTCATTCAGTACGTGGTTTCCGAGGCCGTGGCGGCGGGTATCAAGAATATCGTGCTCGTCACCCACTCCTCGAAAAACGCCATCGAGAACCATTTCGACACCTCCTTTGAGCTGGAGGCGACGTTAGAAAAGCGCGTCAAGCGCCAGCTCCTCTCCGAGGTGCAGAACATCATCCCCAAGGACGTGACCATCATGCACGTCCGCCAGGGCGAGGCCAAGGGCCTGGCGCACGCCATCATGTGCGCCCAGCCCATCGTGGGCAAGAGTCCCTTTGCCGTGCTGTTACCGGACGTCATCATCGACAACGCCAAATCCGATCTCACTAAGGACAATCTCACGGCCATGGTGCAGCGCTTTGAGGAAAGCGGCACCGCGCAGATCATGGTGGAGAAGGTGGACCATAAGGACGTCTCCTCCTACGGTATCGTGGATCTGCAGGGCGCGCAGCCGAAACCGGGTGAAGACGTGATGATTAAGAGCATCGTCGAGAAGCCGCCCGTCGCCGAGGCTCCCTCAGACTTTGCGGTGGTGGGACGCTACGTGCTGCCGGCCGAAATCTGGCCGCTCTTCAAGCGCACCCCCTTAGGCGCGGGCGGTGAGTTCCAGCTTACCGACACCATTGACCTTCTGATGAGCATCGAGCCCGTCAACGCCTACGCCATCGTGGGACAGAGCCATGACTGCGGCAATAAGGAAGGTTACGTGAAGACCTTTATCGAGTACGCGCTGCGCCATCCCGTAATTGGCGGGAACATTCACGCCTTTTTAAAGGATCTCTGCGCCGCCCATGGTGATAAGGCATGAGTCAGACCTTAAAGCAGACTAAAGCCACAGCCCCGGCAGACGGGGCCGCCCTGTCTTACGCGGACAAATTCCGGCAGATGGACAGGGAAGCCTTAGGCACCTTGGTGGCAGCCCTCACAATCTTTATCTACTTCTGGCTGACCATCTTCCTTTTTAAAGACGATCTCTCCTATGGCATGCTCTGGGGAATGCCTTTATGGTTCACCCTTTCCTGCATCGGTGGCTATCTCCTGTCCGTGGTGGCCGTCTTTATCCTCATAAAGCGCGTGATGCGGGATTTTGATCTCGGAGATAGCCGCGACTGACCCGTAATGATTAAAATTAAGTTCCGTATTTAGAGAGTAAGCATGCACATCACCACCTACCCCGTTCTCGCCTTTCTGGCCCTGCTCCTCCTGATTTCGCTTTACGTGCAGAAAAAACAGCAGGGTAAACTTACGCAAAAGGAATATTTTCTGGCGGGGCGCAATTTAGGCGGTGTGGTGCTCGCTCTGACGCTCGTGGCTACCTATGGCTCGGTGTCCTCCTTTGTCTCGGGACCGGGCATCGCCTGGGAGCTGGGACTTAGCTGGGTGGTGTTTGCAGCGCCGCAGATCATCACGGGCTTTTTCATCCTGGGTCTCGTGGGCAAGAAGATGGCCGTACTGTCACGCCGCACCGGGGCGCTGACGGTGATTGATCTCATGCATGAGCGTTATCAGAACCGTCTCCTGTCCCTCATCCTTGCCTTCTTTCTCATCGTCTTCTTTACCGTGACCATCGTGGGACAGTTTATCGGCGGGGCACAGATCTTCGCGGCGCTGACGGGGCTTGACTATAAGATAGGCCTGCTCATTTTCGCGGTTGTAACGGTGATCTACACCTCAGGAGGCTTCCGCACCGTGGCCCTGACCGACGCCGTCTGTGCCGTATTCATGTTAACCGGCATGTTCGCTCTTGCCTTCTCCATCATTGCCTCCGGCGGCGGCATGAGCGCGGTCATGGAAGAAATCGCTGCCTCCAAAGTCACTGCTGAGGGCACGCCCGTCCTCATGACCTGGAACAGCTGCGGGGCCCTGCCCTTTACGCTCCTTTTCTCGGCGTGGATCCTCGTGGGCTTTGCCACGGCGGGACTGCCGCAGTCACTGGTGCGCTGCATGGCTTATGAAAAGAGTTCCGATTTAAACCGCGCCATGCTGGTCGCCACCATCGTGTGCGGGGCGCTCATGATCGGTATGACCCTCCTTGGCGTTCTCGCCCGCGCCGTGATTCACGAGGTACCCGCTAACGGCACCGACGCCATCATTCCCACGCTCATCGTGAACCATATGGATCCGTGGTTAGCCTCCATCACCATTATCGGGCCCCTGGCCGCCACCATGTCCACGGTAAGCTCGCTGCTCATCGCCTCCACCTCGGCCATCCTCCGCGATTTCTATTTAAACCTGAATCCTCTGGCATCGCGCTCGGGCAGTAAGAATCAGGGACTGCTGCCGGTATTCCTGACCCTCTTTTTAGGACTCATCTCCATCCTCCTTGCCCTCTATCCTTTAGATATCGTGGCGTGGGTCAATCTCTTTGCCTTCGGAGGCCTCGAAGCGGCCTTCTTATGGCCCCTTATCCTGGGGCTCTTCTGGAAGGACATGAACGCTAAGGGAGCGCTGGCCTCAGTCATCGCGGGACTTGGCGTCTACGGGGTTCTCTACGCTTTTAAATTAAACTTCTTCTCCTTTCACAACATCGTGTGGGGGCTCTGCGCGGGACTTATCGCCGGCGTGACTGTCTCACTTGTTACACGCAGGGACGACCGCGCCATGCTGGAGATCTTTTTTCCCCACCGTCTCTAGAGAAAAAGGTCAATTGGGCCTATACTCACAGAAAGGTGCACAGGTTGTATACCAGTGCGGCACTGTGTGCTTAAGGCGTAAAAATAAGTTAAGGGGGCTTTAATGAACTGGAAGGTTGTCCTCGCGATCATCACCTGCAATGTCGTGCTGATGTCGGCAAGCTATACCATGCTCATTCCTTTCCTCCCCCTCTACCTCTCCCGTGAGCTCGGGGCCGCGCCCGAGACCCTGAACCTGTGGACGGGCGGCATTTTCGCCATCACCTTCGCCGTCTGCGCCATCATGGCTCCCATCTGGGGCAAGATGTCCGATACCCGCGGCAAGAAGCTCATGATGATACGTGCCAGTTTCCTCATCGGTGTCGTCTATCTCCTGATGGCCATCGTCACCTCTCCTCTGCAGCTTCTGGCCGTGCGCGCCCTGCAGGGCTTTGCCGCAGGACTGTGGCCGGCCTCGCTCGCGCTGATGTCCGCCTACAGTCCCAAAAACAAAATCGGCATTTCCATGGGGGTCATGCAGTCAGCCAATATCTGCGGCGGTATCGTGGGACCGTTTTTAGGCGGCACCCTGGCCGAACTGTTCGGTATGCGCGCCTCGTTCTTCATCTCCGCGGGCACCCTCTTTTTCATCACCCTCGTGACGCTCCTTTTCATTAAGGAACCGGCCAGAACCGATGTAAGGCCCGGGACTGCGCAGGGGCACAGTGTTTACCGGGAACTGCTCACGAACCGCGCCTTCGTGATGGTGCTCATTGCCGCAGGCATGACCAATCTCGTCATTCTGCTGCTGCAGCCCATCATGACCCTCTATATCGGGCAGCTGCGCGGTACCGAGGAAAATCTGCTCATGATCTCGGGACTTATCTTCTCACTTTCGGGTATTTCAGGAGCGATCGCCTCGCCCATCTGGGGACGCACCGGACAGGCTAAAGGTTTTTATCTGACTCAGGTAGCCTCGCTCGTGGCTGCAGGAACCTTAATTGCCGCGCAGTTCCTGCCCTCGACCCTCACGCCCTTTGTCATCCTGCAGTTTACGGTAGGTTTAGGCTTTTCGGGGATCTTCCCCTCCGCTAACGCCATTGCCATTACCGTGACCTCTCCCGAGCAGCGCGGCACGGCTTTCGGCCTGCTGTTTTCGGCACAGCAGATAGGCGGCACGGTGGGACCGCTCATCGGCGGACTGCTGGCCACCTTCATTCACCTCTCCTATATTTTCCTCCTCTCGGGACTGATCCTTATCAGCCTCGGTATCTACATTTACTTTAAGGCCCCGCTCACCGTGCGCTCGCGTATCGGCGCCTCGGCGCTGCATCACGCCCGCGAGAAGGATTTTATCGAGCTTATCAAAAAGCAGGTTTCAGAGGAGATGCGCCACCATGACACTGAGGACGGCGTCTCTCAGACCGCCAGTCCCTTCGAGACAGAGGAGGCGCAGGGCATACGCACCCGGGAGCGCATCGCGAAGGCCTTAGAACGGGCACATGCCACGGAGAATAAGCCCTCTTAAGTGACACAGCTCCCAAAGAACAAGCTTTCTCTTCAGCATTGTGAGCTTTTTGATTATGATGTGTGAGCGTAATGGATTTTCACTAAGGAGCACAACCATGAGTGACGCATTTGATTCTGTCTCAGTCCCCGACTTTTCCTATACGCGGGAACTTTTTGACCGTCCCTGCGCCTTTCCCGAGGATGACCGCCAGAGTCTGCAGGAAGTAGCGAGCAAGTGCCCTCTTTCGCTTCTTAATGAACAGCCAGAGCTTAGCGAGGAGCTGCGCTATAACTTTGTAACCACCCTGCAGGAGCTCAATCTCTCGCTTGCCGACAGCGCGTATGACGAGATCAATGACGACTTTCTCGAAACGGAAGGCTCTTTCAGCGATTTCGTGAGCTTAAGAAATTACGGGGTTCTCTTTGATGCCATCATGGATGAGAACACCACGCTCTCTCCCACCGCCAAGGGTTTAAAGGAGATGCATGCCTTATTAATTAACGGCCTCGTCTCCCCTGAAAAGCTCCTTGATACCCGTCATGACAGCTCTCCCGTGGAGTTCGTGGATTTTCTCTACGCTCCTCCCGCACCGGACGAAATCGAGAACCTGCTTGAAACCGTCTTCAAGCGGGCCGCTCACGTAGCCGATCCCTATAACCGCGCCCTCACCCTCTTTAAGGGTGTGCTTACGGTCAGCCCCTTTACCGATAATAATTTAGAAAGCGCTCTCGGACTCTTCCTCCTCAGTCTCAAAACCGACGGTCTGCTGCCGCTCTTCCCCAATCACTTTGCGAGCGATGAGCCTGACGGCACTACCGCGGAACTCTTTGACGCCCTGTTTGAGGAGGACTTTGGTTCTGACTCCGAAGGCGGCGGTTTCAGTGCCTACTTCCTTGACTGCGCCGACGGGCTTCTTGAAATGCTCACCGCAGATGACGGGGACGATGCAGACTGAGCCTGACTCTCTTCCTCCTCATCCTTCATAAGGCCCCTCAGGAAGTCTAAATAGGCCGCCGCGCAGGGGCTTAAACTTAATCCCTTCTTCCAGACCAGATAGCACGGAGCCCTGACCTCAGGCTCCAGGGGCAGGAACTTAAAGTTCTCATCCACGGACACCACCCCCTCAATGCCTAATACCGCTCCCGCTCCGGTGCGGGCTAACTGCGCTGCGTTATACATGAGATTGTAGGTCGCAACCACCTTAAGACGCGTGAGACTGGCTCCGAAAAATCCCGACAGCTCGTCATGTAACAGGGCCTGCCGCGAGGCAATCAGCGGCAGGGACGCTACTTCGTCACGTTTTAAACAGGGATTTACAGCGAGAGGATGCGTGGCGTTCAGCAAAATTCCCCAGCGATCGCTCTCCGGCAGACTCAGGGCGTGATAGTCGTGCAGAACAGGACTGCGGCCTACCAGAAGACCAAAATCCACCTGTTCCTGCTCCAGGGCGCGCGTTACCACGGCATCGTGTCCGCTGACCATGTCAAGGCTGATCCCGGGATACTGAGCGCGCAGACGGTCAAAGGCCCGCATCAGGGTGCTTACGGCGCGGCATTCGCCCAGGGCCATGCTCACGGTACCTTTGAGTGCGGTAAGCTCGCCTTTTAACTGCGCCTCGGTAAGGGTGGTCAGCTCGAGGATCTGCACCGCCCGTTCATAGAGCAGCGCCCCGCGCTCCGTGACGGTCAGAGCGTTGCGCTCTCTTTTTAAAAGCGGCTGCCCTAAAGCCTCCTCAAGATCAAGCAGAGCGCGGGACACCGTAGGCTGCGTGACGCAGAGCCGTTCGGCGGCCCTGACAACGGAGCGGGCCTCCACGGCGGCCACGAAATAGCGCAGAACGCGGATCTCCAGCATACACCTCTCCAGACTTCTTCTTTTGACACCCTGTTCCTACTAGCTGAGGTCTGATCCATCCTTAAAGAGGACGGGCGGCCTTTTCTAACTTCCAGAGATTAGCACTTTTCTCCAGCGGCACGTCCTCAAGCCTGACCTTAAACAGCTGCTCGAAATTACGGGAAGTCACCGCAGCAAGTGCTGTGGCGCTCATGCCCTTAAGCTCTGCGAGAAATTCCAAGGTATAGCGCACAAAAGCCGGTTCATTCTCCACGCCGCGCACCGGCACGGGTGCTAAATAGGGGCAGTCCGTCTCCACTAACATGCGATCGGCCGGGACATACCTTGCCACCTCGCGCACGTTCTCACCCGCCCTGAAGGTCACGATACCCGAAAAGGAGATATAAAAACCTAAATCAAGGCATTCACGGGCCATCGCGACCTCATCACAGAAGCAGTGCATGACCCCCGAAACGTCGCGGGCATTATGTGAGCGCATTAAGGCCACGGTATCGGCATGCGCCTCTCGGGCGTGAATGATTAAAGGCAGTTTAACCTCATGAGCGAGATCGATCTGACGGGCAAAGGATGCCTGCTGCGCGCGGGCCGTCTCGGAGGCATAATGATAGTCAAGTCCGGTCTCACCCAAAGCCACCGTGGAGGGGGCCTTCAGGCATTCTATGAGCTCTTCCTCCGTCCAGTCAGGAGCCTCTTCCAGATTTAAAGGATGCACGCCACAGGCGGTATAGATCCCCTTAAGGCCTGCGATTTTCCCGAGCATCTCACGGTGCTCTGCAGGGGTGCAGCTTACGCACAGAAAATGGGTAACACCAGCGCTGTGGGCGCGCCTTACGATTTCCGCGACGCTGTCGCCGGCCTTACCCTCTAGGGATAAGGAGGCTAAATGGCAGTGCGAGTCAACTAAATAAGTCATAAACTCTCCCGGTTGCGTTTGCGGTATTGTAGTTTGCGTCACATTCTAAAACAATGTGGAAAAAGCGTTTGTCAGGATAGAGCTTAAAAGCACTATACTAAAAGGTATCAGTTATAAGGAGCTGTTTCATGGCTGAAGAGACCATTTTCACTAAAATCATTAACGGAACCATTCCCTCCAAACTCATGTATCACGATGATCTGGTAAGCGCCTTCGCGGATATCTCCCCTAAGGCCCCGCAGCACATTCTCATCGTTACCAACAAGCCCATTCCCTCCGTCAATGACGTGACCCGCGAGGATGAGGCGGCACTGGGACGTCTCTTTACGGTCGCCGCCAAGATTGCCCATGAACTGGGCATTGCCGAGGACGGTTACCGCCTCATCGTCAACGTCGGCAGGAACGGCGGCCAGGAAGTGCCGCACATTCACATGCACCTCATAGGCGGTCAGAAGATGGGAGGCTTTGGCTTTGCCGGAGCTTAAATTACATCCCCTGCTTAAATTCGGTGCCCTGACCCTGGGAGCGCTCGTCTTCACAGGCTGCGCGCAGTTACAGCAGCTCTCCGCGTCTGTCACCGGAGAATCAGCCCCGGCCACTCAGAAGGCAGAGCGGGCTCCTGCGCCCGTGGAAACCCGCTCCTCGGTTATCGAAAATCCCAATTACGTGCCGGAGAAGGCTGCGCCTTCCCTGGGGCCGGAATTTGAGAGCAACAGCGACGCCGAGATCCTCGTCTTTGATAAACAGCAGGAGGCCTCATCAGGGGTCGGAGCTAATCTGCCTGACATTGCCACCACTCAGAAGGAGCAGGAACAGTTACTGCAATGCGAAAACGTAGTCGTTCCTGATCTGGAGGCCCGTGCCACGGCTTTAACGCAGCGTCTGGCAGCGCGCCTGAACGTCGAAACGGGAGCGGCCTATCTCGCCCCGACGGCCATTCCCACGGTCTATCAGGAATGCGTAGGCGATCTGCGCTCTGCGGTCCGCTTAGGTCTTAACGCCGCGAACAGCCCCCTCATTCCCCTGGAAAGCGGCAGCTCTCAGGAAAGGGGCGTCAGTCAGAACGCAGGCTCGGCGACAGTCCTGCCGCAGCTCATCCGCGCCTGCAGACAGCAGGGGATCCCCTATCTAGTGCTCAGTACGCTAAGAGAGGTAGGAGGAGAAGCGGCCCTGACGGTGCGTATGGTTAGAATTGCCGATGGCGTGACCCTCTCCCAGGGAATAGAGAAAGTCGCACCGCCTCCCCCTGCAGAACAGACCGCAGACAGTGCGTCTGCTGCCACACCCTGATACCGGATTAAGGAAGAAATCTTCAGGCCTCTGCAACGGAGGCCTTTTTAATGGTAAAAAGACCTCTCTAATCTGGGAGTAATGTAAAGACTCTAAAGATCCGTCTTACCCCGCAGCAGTCGCTCGCGCATTGCATCATGACGGGCACGGCAGGAGCGCAGGTAATTCTTGCAGCGAAACATCCGCCGATCGGCGATACCTAAACACTCATTTAGGGAAAGACGCCCGCGCAGCGGGGCAAAACCCATGGCAAAGGAGACCTTACCTACGAGCTCACCTAAGCGATAGGCAAATTCCTGCTTTAGCTCGCGCACAATGGGACCGATGGCATCCTTGCCTGCCGTAACGTCCACCAGGGCAAACTCATCGCCGCCCATGCGCACGAGCAGGCATTGCGGCAGATAAAGCGTGGCACTGTGATTCAGGGCATCAGCAAAGGCGGCCAGCACCTCGTCACCGCGATCATGACCGTAGGTGTCATTGATCTCCTTAAAGCCGTTTAAATCAAAGAGAAGCACCAGGCCGCAACCGGTTTTCCGGAAAGCCGCCGTCAGGGCGTCATAGTGATCGTCAAGATAAGAGCGGTTAAACAGTCCCGTTATGCGGTCATGCGAGGCGGCGCGGCGCAACTGTCCGATAAAGGTGCGCAGCTCCTTGCCGGCATTAAAGGAGAACTCTCCTGTATCCCGCCCGTCATGGCGCGTAAAATCCGGGTGCGAGATATGCAGATGCTTTAACAGGGGGCGGCCGTCCGCATTGACTAACACGGCGCTAAAACGCTGCCTGGCCATGAAAAAGAAGGGCCCTTCCTCGCGGTACTGAATGAGATAGGAACCCGTGACAACAGCACTCCTGTCATCGGCATAATCTAAATGGTACTTTTCCTCATACAAGTCAAACCACAGTTCAAAGTCATCACGGATCCCCTCGCGGTAGGCCTCAATACCGTCGCATTCCTGTTCAGCAATGGGGCCCATGAAAGTAACGTCAGGCAGAACGTAATCCCACATGCGCTGATCATGCGTAGCATTATAGTAGAAGATAAGGCGCGTCACGCGCAGCGCCTCACGCCCGAAGGCCGTACTCTTAAAAGGTGACACGCCTCACCTCCCTGTTCCTGCGTAAAAGGCGTTTACAGGCGGCGCATGCGCCTTCCGGCCTCTGCAAGGCATCCTCAGCGGCCTGCATACGGGACTCCGCGGCTGACGCTCAGCCGGCGCTTGCAGCGGCGCATGCGCCTTTCTGAGACCGAGATAAGCTCGTTTAAGGTCATCTGCGGACGGGCCCTGGCCATCCCCGCCGAGAAGGAAACGTAAGCGGCGTACTGCGACCAGTGACGGGCACATTCTGCCTTAAGCTCCCTTACAATGCGCGCCGCATCCTCCCGCGTCCCGTTATTATGCAGGCATAAAAACTCGTCCCCGCCCATGCGGATGAGGCAGGTGCCCTGCAGCACGGCGCTGACGCTGTCTTTCAGTGCGGAGGCAAAACCCTTTAACACCTCATCGCCCACGTCATGACCGAAACGGTCATTGACCTGCTTAAAGCCGTTCAGGTCAAAATAGAGCACGAAACCCCGGCCTTTAAGGCTTATGGCATTGAGAGCATCGTAATCACTGTCAAGGTAGTTACGGTTGTAAAGCCCCGTCATGCGATCATGCGTGGCGGCGATCCGCAGCCGGCTTACGAAAGAACTCAGCTCATTGCTCACGTTAAAGCCAAAGGAACCGTCAGCAAGTTTCCGTGAGTCACTGCGGAGCGTGTAGTCAGGATCGGAGATATGCAGATGTTTGAGCATAGGCCGGCCGTCTGCCTTCACGAGGAGCGCGGTAAAGCGCTGTCTGGCCATAAAAAAGAAATTTTCCTCCTCGCGGTACTGCAGGATATAGGAGCCCGTGACCACGGCCGCATTCTCTGTTGCATGATCCAGGCGGTATTTTTCCTCGTAAATGTCAAACCACAGCTCAAAGTCCTCCTTGATAGCGTCGCGGTACGCGGCGATACCGATGAACTCTTCCTGATTGATGGGACTGATATAGGTAACGCCCGGCAGCACGTGATCCCAGAGACGCAGATCATGCTGCGCGTCATAATAAAAAATCAGCCGTGTCACGCGCAGCGCCTCACGGCCAAAACTGTTAAGTAAAGACAGCTCCGCGCTCATCTCACAGTCCTCCGGCGATGGCTCCGGACTTACGCAGGCGCTGCTTGACATGACGCATGCGTCTTTCCGCTATGGAAATGAGCTCATTCAGGCTTAAGTTCATACGTCCGTGAACCAGACCTGCGGACACGGACAAAAGCGCTCCGAGCTCACCCCAGTGTTCGGCGCACTCCTCGCGCAGCACCCTGAGGATCCGCAGCCCCGTACGCCACGGCTGCGTGGGATGAAAACAGAGAAACTCGTCCCCGCCCATACGCACCGCGAAGGTATCCGGACTTACGGCGCTGACGCTGTCCTTTAAGGCCTCGGCAAAGCCTGTAAGCGCCTCATCCCCCCTGTCGTGCCCGAAGCGGTCGTTAACCTGCTTAAAACCGTTGAGATCGCAGTAGAGGACAAAACCCTGCCCCTGCAGAAAGAGGGCATTAAACCGGTCATACTCGCTTTCAAGGTAATTACGGCTGTAAAGACCGGTCATGTGATCGTGCACGGACAGTGAGTGCAGTCTGGCGATAAAAGCCCTGAGTTCCAGTCCGGCATTAAAACTGAACTGCGTGTCGCTGTCCCTGCTGTTATCAGGATCGGAGACATGCAGATGCAGAGCGCGCGGCCTGCCCTCCACTTTGACAAAGAAAACCGTAAAGCGCTGCCGCATCATGAAAAAGAGCGGATCCTCATCGCTAAACTGCAGCAGATAGGAACCGGACACCAGCGCCTTATCCTCAGTGGCGAACAGAAGCCGGTACTTCTCCTCATAGCGATCAAGTTTATAGATGAAATCGGTAGCGATACTCTTTTTAAAAGCCTCGATGCCGACGACGATCTCATCGCTGATGGGGCCCATATAGACGATATCGGGATGAATAATGTCCCAGTAGCGCAAATCATGATGCGAATCGTAATAGCACATGAGGTGGGCAGCCCTCAGGGCCTGCCTGCCAAAATGCGTCGCCCCGCTTAAAGGGACGGAGCCCTTACTGTGAGTTATCACTCGTCAGCGTCCTGCCTTAAGACGGCGCTTACAGCAATACATACGCCGATCTGCAATGGAGACTAATTCCTTTAAGGAGAGAACACGGCCTTCCTTAGCGCAGGCAAAGCCCGCCGAGAACGATACGCCAGGGCAAACGCGGCGGATACGCTCGTGGAACTCGCTCTTTAAGCTGCGGCAGATATAACCTACCTCTGAGAGGGAGCCGTTAGCGTCAATGAAGATGAACTCGTCACCGCCGGCCCTCAGAATGATGGCCTCGTTCAGGATCTGGTTTAGGACGTGACGCAGCGCCTGGGCAAAGGAAATGATAAGGAAATCACCCGTGTCATGACCGCGGGTGTCATTAACCTGCTTAAAGCCGTTTAAGTCAAAATACATGACGAGGCCCCTGCCGCTCTTTTCAAGCAGAGCGCTTATTGAGTCGTAGTTTTCCTCAAGGAAGTTGCGGTTATTAAGTCCGGTCATGCGATCGCACGTGGCATTGGACTTCATGCGGTCGATAAGCTCGCGCAGTTCGTGGCCCACGTTAAAGGGGAAGGTTTCGCCCTCCTGATTGAGATTATCGGGATTGGAAAGGTGAATATGCTTGAGGCGCGGCTCTCCGTCAACGTTGACGTAGAACATGGAAAAACGCTGCCGGAGCATGAAGTACAGCTGTTCCTCCTCGCGGGACTGCAACAGATAGGATCCGGTAACCAGAGCGTTCTCGCCGTCACAGAAATCCAGGCGGTACTTTTCCTCGTAGAGATCAAACCAGAACTCAAAATCCTCCTTGATGGACTCCTTGTAGGCCTCAAGACCTGAAGCCTCCTGACCTGGCAGCGGACCGATAAAGGTCACATCCGGGGTCATGAGATCCCACATACGCATGTCATGCTGCGCATCATAGTAAAAAATAAGCCGCGATACTTCCACGGCCTTATCCCCAAATCGCTTTACTTCGGCCTCATTGGGCGGCAGGGAACTCTCCTGGTCGGTATTCATCCTTTCCATGCGTATTTTACAGTCCTGACCTAAAACGATGCTCCAAGCTAGTATTTTATCATCTGCCCTACTCCAGGGGCTAAGCGCTCTTCCCCTTTTGAGGGCTTTAAATGCAAAGTGTGCACTGCATCGAAAAAATAATCTTCAGAGAAGGGCGTCCTCATCTAAACCGTTGCAAGGCTACGTTGCATTGCACCGCCCCCTCTTCTACAATGGCCTCAGAATCAAGGAACAACATCATGCAGCTAGCTCTTCACGATCGCCTCTTAAATCTTGACCGCCCCCAGATCATGGGTATCGTCAATGTCACCCCGGACTCCTTCTCCGATGGCGGTGAACACGCCACGGCAGACAGCGCTGTCGCCCACGCCCTGAAACTTCTGTACGAAGGTGCAACCATTCTGGACATAGGCGGTGAGTCCACGAGACCGGGGGCTAGCTGCGTTAGCGAGGCGGAAGAGCTCTCAAGGGTACTGCCCGTGGTGAAGGCCCTCGCGAAGCTGCCTGAAAAACCCGTTATTTCCGTGGATACCTCACGCCCGCAGATTATGCGTGAGTGCGTGAAGGCCGGAGCGCATCTTATCAATGACGTGCGCGCCCTGACCTTTCCCGGGGCACTTAGCGCCGCCCTTGAGCTTAACGTGCCCGTCATTCTCATGCACATGCAGGGCACACCGGCCACCATGCAGGAACGCCCCTCCTACACCTCGGTCGTGGACGAGGTGGAAGCCTTTTTAAAAGCCCGCAGCGCCGCCCTGACCGAGCGGGGCTTTAAGGAAGAAAACATTCTCTGGGATGTGGGTTTTGGCTTTGGTAAGAGCGTTACGGATAATTACGCCCTGCTAAAGGCACTGCGCCGTTTTACGCAGGGTCCCCATCCCTATGTGGGAGCGCTGTCCCGCAAAAGCATGCTCGGGGCGGTAACGGGAATTGAAAAGCCCTCAGAGCGCGTCATCTCCTCGGTGACGGGAGCCATTCTCTGTGCCGAACGCGGAGCGAAAATTCTGCGTGTGCATGACGTGAAGGCGACGGCCGAGGCACTCTGCGTGCTCAATGCCATGGAGAGTGCTCCATGCTAGCTTATATCCTCCCCTGCGCCTTGTTAGCCCCGGTAGGCGCCGTACTCCTCACCCTGCTGGCCGGACGGCGCTTTATGGAGCTGCTCGCCCGCCCGCTGTCGCTTGTCGCCACGGGACTGCTCATCACCCTCGCCTTCACGCATCTGCTGCCCGAGGCCTTTGAAGGCGAACTGTCCCCACACACCACGGGGCTTACGGCCCTCATAACAGTGCTTACCCTCATGGCGGTGGAGATGTTCTTTACCTCCGGGGGACACGGTCACGGCCACACGCACGCTCATACCCAGGGTGCCTTCAGCAGCGGCGGGGCTGGGCTTATCGCGGGCACGGCACTGCATACTTTCTGCGATGGAGTGCTTCTGACCGGAGCCTTTATGGTCGATCCGGGCGTGGGTCTGGGCGTTACGCTCGCCATTTTTTCCCATGAGGTACCCCAGGAGATCGGCGACTACGCGGTACTCATCGAGTTGGGACTGAACCGTAAACAGGCCTTT
This sequence comes from Candidatus Avisuccinivibrio pullicola, assembly GCA_018713485.1. Classification (GTDB taxonomy): domain Bacteria; phylum Pseudomonadota; class Gammaproteobacteria; order Enterobacterales; family Succinivibrionaceae; genus Avisuccinivibrio_A; species Avisuccinivibrio_A pullicola. The sequence goes on along the minus strand of DVOQ01000040.1, from coordinate 922 downwards.
GTCATCAATCTGACGGCCGCATTGTCCACGCTTACGGGAGCGCTGCTTTCATATCTCCTCTTTAACACCGTCTCCGCGCTTCTGCCGCTCGCTCTTGCCGCCGCGGCAGCGAGCTTTATCTACGTGGCCCTGTCCGATCTGCTGCCAAGACTCAAGCGCAGCGATGGCACCCTGCGTATGTTAAAGCGCCTTATCTTCATTCTCGCAGGCGTTGGCCTTGCCATCTTCCTCACCCACGGACACGCTCACTGATGGCCGGAAATGACAGGACTTTGCAGCGTCTGCTTAAGCTGCGCAAAGACGAGGAACAGCAGGCTCTCAAGATCTGGCAGGACGCTCTCGCGCAGATCGCCCGTTTTGAGGAACAGCTACAGACCCTAAATACCTACCGCACGCAGTATGTCAGCGAATTTGCAGAAAAGGGCACTGCGGGCATGGGGGCGTCCGCCCTTATCAGCTTCCATAACTTTTTAGACAAGATGGATGCGGTGATCGAAAGGCAGCTAAACGATCTCAGAGGTCTCAAAGAGCGAGCTCAGTCCCTGGAAAACGCTTACCTTACTCGACAGAAAGAACGCAAAATTATTGAGACTCTTTTAGAAAAGCACCGCCTGGCCGCCCTTAAAAAGGAACGCAAGGCCGAGGCAAAACTTAACGACGAATTTGCCATGGTAGCTCTGCAGAGAAGACGGCACAGCTCTCCTTAGTAAGATCTAAGCCTTAGGCGGGCCTGATCCTCTCACCCCTTAAAATACGTATCCCGCGATCTTCTTACGCGATTGTCCTCCTGACCTGCCCTCAGGGAGCGCTCTGCCGCTAAGACCGGGACCGGGTACGGAGGGAACCCCCGCACTCAGGGGAGCACTTTCAGGCAGGAGAGCCGCATACGCCTTTTATACAGCATGATGTACAGAGCCGTCAG